>JBGSWN010000177.1:0-6030 GCA_041752395.1 Saprospiraceae bacterium
TTGTTTGATAAATCCATGACGATCACCTCGAAGGCCGACGGGCCATTGGGTGAACAGTTGGTCGGATTCTGTAAAATCATTGTGTAAATAATCGTGCCCTGGCAGGTGGCCGGGAGTGATACGTTCGTGGAGCCGGAGCAGGCCATGCTGCACTGTGCGTTGAGTGTCGTGGTGGCCGAAAGTCCCAATAATAGGAGCAGGCTGCCGTGTAGGATTAGGTGTGCGGACGTTTTGGTTAAAGAACGGAAGAATGCCCGGTTTTGGAAGACGGGTGTAATCGTTTTTTTCATCGGATTACTTAATTTGTTGTGTAAAAATCGGTTAATAAATCGGTGTAAGAATTGCCGTGAATTTCATGGGTCAAACTTTTTCAACCACCTGAAAATCAATGCTTTTGGATTATAATTTGTCAACAGTGGGCATAAATAAACAGCCCAGTCAGGCGGAGTATCGCCCAACTAAAAAAGCCCTTATACATGATGTCAGCGGAGCAGCGAAGGGGCTGTCCGGCGCTTAGTTCCAGTAAGTGTGTGGGTTGGGATATTGAGTTCTTGTGGTATTGAGTTATTGGTACTTATACCATTATCAAAATAACTCAATTACTCAATCGCTCAATAACTAAACACGATGTGCAGTTAAAACGATAGCATCGGCGACGCCTTGCGCAGTTCGTTGCATTCCGCAACTAGCCGAATCTATATGTAAAAAGGGTAGATAAAACGATGGCCTTTGGACGCTTCACGAAGCGTTCAAGATGATTGGTTTGGCCTTGTAGATTTCAGGAAAAAAAATACGGAGTAGGAATGCGGAATACGAGTGTACGCAGTTTTGGATAATACTTTTCATGGGAAAATCGGTTACGGATTATAAAATCGGTTCGTTCAATGTGGCAAAGGTATATAACTTGTTTGGTTTAGCAAATAGTTTTTTAAAATATTTAATGTGTACTGACTTTGTGGTAGGAAACATGGCAATACCACAACCCATTCGGTTTGATATAATAATTTTATTATAATATAATATTTGAGTTAAACTGCAGACAATTGACAGCTAAAATCCGAAGCTCCTGCTACTCACCAAGCTTTGCGAAAAAGCCTTGTCAGGCGTAATATACTGGCAAGGCTTCTTTCTTGCATCCGCTATTTTTTTTGCTCAAAACAACACCTTCGCTCAATTCATTGATAATCAATTGTTTATCTTCGTAAAATGTCTTTTGAAGTGTTTTTAAAGTAGTTTTGAAGTAATAGTTTCAAGGTTTAAACTACGAGCTTCGAGGTTTAAAGTAGGAGTTTCAAGGTTTAAGCTACGAGCTTCTAGGTTTGATTTGGGAGCTTCGACGTTTGAACTACAAGCTTCTAGGTTTGATGTGCGAGCTTCGACGTTTAAGCTACGAGCTTCTAGGTTTGATGTGGGTGCTTCGAAGTTTGAGCTACGAGCTTCTAGGTTTGATGTAGGAGTTTGCAATTTTTGAATGCACTTTCGTTGAAATTAATCGAAATAAGCCCTCTCCCAAGGTAGATAACAAGGGCAGAAACCGCTTGCGGCAGCGTGGCCATAAAAAAAGCCCCCTGACGCTAGTCGTCAGGGGGCGAAACTTGTATGTTGATTTCGAACAATTACAAATTATTGCAGCAGCACCATCTTGCGCACGGCGTTGTGTGACGGGGTTTCCAATTTGTAGAAAACCACCCCACCCGATTGCAGTTCGGAGCGCTCAACGGTCACTTCGTTGTAGCCTTTCTCAAAACTACCTTGGAAGATTTTCAGGACTCTCCCGTCGGTGTCATAGATGCTCAGTTTGGCCTCGGCCCGCTCCGGCAGTGTGAAGCCGATGCTGGTTGATTCCTTGACCGGGTTCGGCTGGTTCTGGTACAACTGGAAGCCTGCGCTGGTCTGTTCTCCCTTCAGGTTTGAGAATTCAAGTACTGGCAGCATCGGCTGGCCATCGGTCTGGTAGGCCAGTGCGTCGGTGTAGCGGGCGGTCATCGAGAGCATTTCGCTCAGGCGGCCCGGTTTTTTCACCAAAAAACGGAGGTTGAAAAGGGCGTCGTCCTTTTTCAGGGCAGCCGGGTTCGGGTTGAACCAAACTGCCGTGAGAACTCCCTGCCCGAGCAGCGTTTTGCCGAAGGCATCATCGCCCAGCGACGGCAGAACGCCCTTTTCATAGCCCCGCAATTCCAGATCGTCTATAAATTCTAATGTAAATTGTATGGCAAGCAGGTCGCTTGCGGTCGTTATTTTTATCGGAACGGTGATTTCCTCGCCCGCCACCACGTCACGGTCTTCGGTGATGAAAGGAAGCACGGCGTTGGTGCGCTCCTCAGTGCCATTGCCCGTGAAACCTGGGTTTGCATTGCCGTTCACGTCACCGATTTTTATCCCCACGAAATCCGCATTTGGCATCTGCTGCCCAGCCGTCAATGGAAGGCTCTCCGGAAATGCAGGTGTGAACGGGTTGGCTGGGTTCGGGAACACGTAGCTCTTTGGCACAAACCGCCAAGAAGTATTGTTCTGAAAATGGTCGGTAATGTGCAAAATCAGCTTGCGCACCTCGATAATGTCTATTGTCGTCACCATCCCGCTCCGGTTGGCATCGGCAGCGATCAATTTGTAGGGTGAAGTCAGGGGCTGCGTACCTAGTACATGGGCAGTCATCAGGAGCAAATCGAAGCTGGTCACACCGTTCAATGGAGATAAATCCTTTTGCGGAGCGATGACGTAATTGCCGCCCGTTTGTAGGCCATTGATATGGTAAATACCCGTAGCATCAGTCTCGGCCAACATTCCGGCATTGGTGGCAGAGACCTCCACCTGTGGCATTTCATCGCCCATCATAGATTCCACATAGCCTTGCAATGAGGTTGAATTTACCACCAGCGTATCGTCCACAAAGGGGCAAACGTCCATATTGTCTTGAATGTAAACGTTCGTTACACAAAAATCACTGTTACCTGCCTGATCCGTCACCCAGACCTCCACTTGGTAAGCACCTTCATCTTCGCAATCAAAAACCAGCCCGTTGGTAGGTGGATTAGAATCCCCCGTTAAGCGGATTGTATAAACAAGGTTGTTCTGAGCGGTGCAATTATCGTAGCTGTTGTCGTTGAACTGCACAGCCTGAACCGAAGCCATTGCTTGCCCTGCCATCAATTGTAGCTCGGTCACAATGCCCGTGTTGCAGTATGGCGTAGGTTTTTTCAAGTCTTTCACCGTCAAATTGAACTCGCAGTTCGACTTGTTTCCACAGCCATCTTTTACGGTAAAAACAACATGATGCAACCCTTGCGGGTAATTGCCAGAGGCATCTGGACCATTTGTGGTGGCAAACGGCTGGTTGTTTGTAATCGTGATGGTCGGGCTACAATCTGTCGCCGTTACTATAGGTATTGAGGCAAAGACGCTGTTGCAATCTAGGTCAACACTAATAGTAGTATCCGATGGACAAAAAGTTATCACTGGCGCAATATTGTCCACCACGGCCACAATTTGCTGGTGCGTCCACGCTCCCACAGTTGGGTTGGCTGGATTGTACTGGCACCAGTCAATCACTTTCCAATTCCGCACGATTTTGTAGCAAGCAGGAGCCGAGATGTTGAAAACCTGGTCCACATAGTTAATCGCTAGCATCGCACAACTTGAAGTCGGCGTAACCGGGAAGTTGTAAGGTGCCGGAAGGTTGCCGGGACCGAGGTTCGCTGGGCCTGCGCAGTAGTTTACCAGCATGGTATCCTTCGGCCAAACAATCCCTTGGCCGTTGTACGGCGTTGAGTTTATCACGGAGATGACCTGTGTGCAGCTGCTGCTGTTTCCACTAGAGTCCGTCGCTGTGAATTCCCGGATAATGGTTCCCACACCGCAGTTTTGAATACTAATGGAATCTTCTTCGCTCAAGGTGTAGCCACATGGGTCGTAAACGAATGGGCTGCCAAAGACCGATAAATCGGAGTAATCATCAGTGCATTGGATGGTCTTTGGGCCGGGGCAGGAGATTCCCGGTGGAATTTTATCCTGCACCACCACCTGCACCATGCAAGTGTTGAAAGACGCAAGGTTCCCAGCTTCGGCTACTTTCATGGTCACCATGATGGTATCGCCAGCATCAGCACAGTTGAAATTGACTGCTGGTGTGAACGGCAATCCATTCCGACTGCCCGTGAACACCAGTTGGCCGGGGCAATTGTCGTGGCTACCTGCATTGAAAACACTGGCCAATATGGCCACTGTACCATTGCTGGGTAAAGAAACAATTGGGAAATTTTTGCAAATAGCCGTCGGCGTTTCATTGTCAATCACAAAGATTTTTCTGGTGCATGGCGCTGAGATATTGCCGCAACTGTCTGTTGCAATGAAGGTGACGGTACGCATTCCTTTCGGTACATTCTGAAAAGTGAAATTATTCGTCACCGGAAAACCCGGGATACTTGCCTGCACGGAAAATTCGCTGCAATTGTCGGTCACGTTCGGCATATCAAGTACGATGTCAGTATTGCAAACACCAAAATCCGTTTGATAAAAGACCGAATCGCCACAGCCAGTAAACACAGGTGGCTCAATGTCTTGTAACAAGATAAGCTGTGTATCAATTTTTACATCGGCAATGATGCAATTATCGCTCACTATCCATTGCCGAAGGATGGGCCTGGTGCCACATGCCGACGGTATTTCCGTGTCGTTATAGGTGACAAACATATTGCAGAGGCCATTATTGTAAAGTGGCCGGCCATCAATGGTTGGCCTCCCCGTCGAGTCTGGGTCGGTTGACGCCGTACAGTTGATGGTAATATCCGCGGGCATTACCACCATGGAAGTATCCGGCCGCAAAAGGTAGATATTCTGGGTGCAGGAAGATTCATTTCCATAAATATCCCGCACCGTCCACAACCTGTTCACACTGGAAATAAAGTCAGCGGGGATAAAGAAGCAATCGAATAAGGTGGTGTCATCATGGTAAAATAAGCTATCAATGCCACAATTGTCGCTGTAAGTCACCTGCTTCAAGTCTGCCGGATCCAAGGATGCCGTGCAGCTGACGGTGTCCGTTGGACAATTGATAATCGGGTTAGAACCGTCATAAACATCGTAGTTGCTTTCGCAGGCATTGCCAGATGGGACGTCCTTCACCTCAATGGTGATGGTTGTTCCGAGGTAAGCCGTTGCATCGAAGCTGATGGAGCCCACGGCCGAAACAATGATGTTTCCGAGCAGGTCCTTTGCAGTCAACAGGTACGGGCCTGTGCAATCAGAAGTGGTGATGACAAAATCAGCATCGGCAGTGACCATGCAGTTTGCGCCTGGCGAAAGGTTGATATTGTCGCCGCAGGTAATTAGCCCAGCGTGGGCGGTGAATTGGGCAAATAGGACAATCAGAAAAGTCCATAAATTACCTGATCGGGAGAATTTGTTCTGTTTCATTGAATTAAAATTTGTTAACGAATCTGGATTATATGCTTCCTGCTGCTGGCTAGAATTCAGGCAAAGGAATCTAGCCTCACAGCTATTGAAGTTGTAAGTATTTTGCACAAAAAACTGACTATCAGCTTTTTAGCGCTTGCTGAAACAGAACTACAGATGAAGAAACTTGCTTGCGGAGCGAACATGCTCCTTGCTGAGGGAAGAAAATGGTAGTTTTCTCAAATACGAATAGTGCTCCCCTTCAGGTGTGTTGTGCAGAATTCTCAAAAGTAGCCAGTGCTACAGCCTTATTTTCTTGTCGGTGTGAAGTTTGGAAAAGGAAAAGCTAAATAGAAGTGTTGTGAATGTGTTCGTTTTCCCCGTGAAGGATGACCTCATTTTGGGTCACTGTATGTTCTTGGTTTACAAATAGTAAAAATCATGCCTGTTTTATTTTTGTAATATATTTTTTCAAAAAAACACCCCGTGATGCAAGCACCTGTCGTATCTACACAGAATTGTCTTCCAAAAAAGCGGTGGCGTTTTTGATTTGGAAGAAAGCCAACAGACCTCTGGAAATCGTTTTGATCCCCGGAGGTCTGTGAGTTTTTAGGCCTTTCCAACCGCCGAGTCTGGCGA
>JBGSWN010000178.1:0-17400 GCA_041752395.1 Saprospiraceae bacterium
TCGCCAGACTCGGCGGTTGGAAAGGCCTAAAAACTCACAGACCTCCGGGGATCAAAACGATTTCCAGAGGTCTGTTGGCTTTCTTCCAAATCAAAAACGCCACCGCTTTTTTGGAAGACAATTCTGTGTAGATACGACAGGCTGAAATGCTGCCGGGGCTTTTTTTGGTCATTTATCATTGGGTCATTGGATGATATCATGATATAGAATCAATGCTTTCACATGCCGATGCTTTCCCACTCGACTGCCCCCGACCAAGTTCGGGGTAACTGTCGAACTGCCAACTCAAAATCATTCCATCACCAAATCCTCCCCCACCCGAAACGCTTTGTACCTCCCCTTGCTGAACTTCGAGCCATTGAAAACTTCCGTTTTGCGGAGCAAAACCTGCTCTTCCTCTGGTAGTTTGTTAAAATCAGCGCACTTGGTGGAACAACAATTTTGATATTTTTCGGCGCAAGTTGGGCACTGGATAAAAAGCAAATGACAAGCATCGTTCGCACAGTTCACATGCGTATCGCAAGGGCTGCCGCATTGGTGACAAACAGCCACAACATCATCACTAATACGCTCGCCTAGCCGTTCATCGAAGACGAAATTCTTACCGACGAATTTGTTGGGCAGGCCAAATTCCTCGCATTGACGGGCATACTCGATGATGCCGCCGTCCACCATGAATACATTATTAAAACCCTTGTGCAAGTAGTAGGCACTGGCTTTTTCGCAGCGGATGCCGCCCGTGCAGTACATCACGATATTGCGGTCTTTTTGATCTTCGAGAATTTTCTCCACCAACGGTAGCTCCTCCCGGAACGTGGCCACGTCGGGCAAGATGGCGCCTTTGAAATGGCCTACCTCGCTCTCGTAGTGGTTGCGCATGTCCACGATGAGGGTGTCGGGGTCGTCAGTGATTTCGTTAAACTCGGCGGCGCTGAGGTGGTGGCCCCGCTTGGTCACGTCGAAGCTGGCGTCGTCCAGCCCATCCGCCACGATTTTCTCCCGGACTTTGATGGTGAGTTTAAAAAAGGATTTGCCATCGTCTTCTACAGCGATGTTGAGGCGGATGCCATTGAGAAATGGAACAGAAAATAGCTGCTCCTTGAATTTTTCAAAATTGGAAGTCGGTACGGAAATTTGCCCGTTCACACCTTCCTTGGCCACGTAAATCCGGCCAAAAGTGCCCACTTCATCGAGCAGCAGGTACAGCTCGTTACGGAAGCGGTCGGGGTCTTCGATATGGGCATACTGATAAAACGACAGCGTAGTACGTGCTTCGTCGCTTTCCAACAGGCGGTGCTTCAGCTCCTCCCTGTTGATTTTGTTGTACAATTTCATGTCAAAAAAATTGGTTAACGGAATGGCAAGTTGCAGTCTTGCTGTTAACTCAAACCCAGTGGCTACCCAGTTGGGTTTGCGGGCGCAAATTTGCGGGAATAATTCCGAAGGAAAAGCCTTAAGTCGATGATTTTTATCAAAATGCAAGGTCAAAACTTCGACCTTTGGGCCTGACCACCAAATTCAAGCCGCCATTCTGCTGCATGTTTTCGAGAAAAAATATCACCCTGCTCGTATTTTCCATCGTCTTCAGTCTGTTGCTGGCGGAGTTGGTGTTGCGTGCAGTTTCGCCGAAGGCGGAAAACTCCAACCTGCACCAACTCTACTGCGAATACGACTCGCTTTTGGGCTGGCGCAAAATCCCAAATGTAAAAGGCCACCACAAGACGCCAGAGTACGAGATTTGGGAGAACATCAATTCGCAGGGAATCCGTGGGCCGAAGTATTCGATAAAAAAAGACGGCCCTGAGCGGCGGATAATCGTGCTAGGTGATTCATTTTCAGAGGGTTACACGGTTGGCTTTGATAGTCTTTTCTCCGAAATTTTGAAGAAAAAACTGCGAGAAACACAGCCGGAACTCCGAACGGAAGTCATCAATTTCGGAACAGGTGGCTACTCCACCGACCAAGAGCTGCTCTGCTTCGAGCGGGATGCGGTGCAATATTCTCCCGATGAAACGGTGCTGATGTTCTGCGTGAACGACCCTTGGTTCAACAACCAAAGCCGCTACTACAGCCGGGGCTTCAAGCCGCTTTTCGTGCCCGAAGGAGACAGTCTGCGATTGACGAACGTGCCCGTGCCGACCATGGCTTCGAGGTCATTTTTTTCAAAAACAAAAGACTGGTTACTTGAAAAATCGGAACTGGTGCAGCGTCTTAAAAACGTTCGGGACAACGCCCGTTATGCTTCATCAGGGCAGGCAGTACCGGACGAGTGGCGCATTTACCAAAAAGAAAAAACGCCGGAAATGGAAGCTGCGTGGCAAGTGACGGCAGGGCTGTTAGAGCGCCTTCAGCAAAAAACAGTTGCCGCTGGAAGTAGCCTCACCGTATTTTATATTCCTGAAAAAATCGAAGTGTACGACGCTGACTGGCAGGAACTTTTAAAGACTTATTCGTTGGAGGAGGGGAAATTCGAGCCTTCCATTGCTCGAAACAGGTTGCAGGAAATATGCGATAGTTTGAAAATCAGACTTATTGACCCAACGAAGTTTTTTATCGAAAAATCAAAGTCCAGCCCGCCGCTTTATTTCAAGCAGGATTGGCACTGGAATGAGCATGGCCACCAATTGGTGGGGGAGATTTTGGGATTTTATTTTGACGATAGTAAGCCCCATTTTTAAAAAAATCATCCATTCAGGAACCGATCCAAATCTTCTTTCTTCGCAAAAACGACGAGCAAGTCACCTTCCTGCAGCACGGTATCCGGCGTGACGACGCCGATGGCATCCTTCACCTCACGGGTCACGCCAAGGATGTTTTTGCGCTTCTTTTTCCGAATGATGGTGATGATGTTCATGTGGTAGCGCTGGCGGAATTCCATCTCAGCAACCGTCTTCCCGATAATTTCCTCCGGCAGGTTGATTTCATAGATGGAGTATTTTTCAGAAATCTCGAAGGAATCAATGATTTGGTGTAGTTCGAGCCGCTTCGCAAGTCGGTAGGCCGCCTCCTCCTCTGGGTGCACGATTTCGTCCACGCCCATTGCCTCCAGTACACTGTGGTGTAGCACCGAGATGGCCCGGCTGATGAGCCGCTTCGGGTTGTGTTGTTTGATGAGTGCCGTGGTCAGGATGGAGGCTCCCTCGTCCTCACCAATGGCCACGATTACCACATCTGACTCCTCAATGGGCAGGTTTTTGATGGCAGCAAGGTTCGTTGAATCCAGGGCGATGGTGAAGGTCAATTTATCCTTCGCCACCTCTATTTTCTCTTGGCGCTTGTCCACGCCGATGACCTCGTGCCCCATTTCGGTGAGCTTGATGGCCAGTGATGCGCCAAAATTGCCAAGCCCAATGATGATGAATTTCATTTTTTGGTGATTGGTAATTGGTGACTGGTGACTGGTGACTGGTGGTTCCCCAATCACTATTCACCAGTCTCCAATTACTAAATTACGTGATAATTACGTTTTCAACCGGATAGCGGTAATGCTTTGCATCCACTACTTTTTTCAAAAAACCAAGCATGAGGGTAAACGTACCTACCCTACCAACCAGCATGGTCAAGGAAATGATAGCCTTGCTGGCGGTGGTCAGTTGCGCTGTGACGCCCAGCGAAAGGCCGACCGTACCAAATGCCGAAAACACTTCAAAAACGATTTTGTCCAAACTGATTTCGGGGTTGAAATACCCGACAGCCAGCGTCGAAAGCCCGAGTGCAATCAGGGAAAGCGAAATGACGATGAAGGCTCGGAGCAAGGATTCGTTGGCGATTTCCCGCTTCGCAAACTCGACGTGGTCACGTCCTCTGGCGATATTGAAAATACCGAGTGTTGCCACAGCAAAAGTCGTCGTTTTGATACCACCACCCGTGGAACCCGGCGAGGCACCTATCCACATCAGCAGCAAGGTGACCATCATTCCTTCTCGGGTCAAGTTGGCCATGTCAATATTGTTAAAACCAGCCGTTCTAGGCGTCACGCTCATGAAGAATGCCACCAACCATTTGCCGATGCCGCCGTGCTCTTCGATGGAAACCGTGTTGTACTCCGTAATATAAAATGCCACTGTGCCGACCGCCAGCAAGATGGCCGTTGTGCGCAGCACAATTCGGCTGTTGAAATTGAGGACCCAAGGCACGTGGTTATAAGGCTCCCCCAGTACCAATTGTTTAAAACGGGCCTTGATGCGCTGGCGTCCGTAGTCCACGATATTGAAGGAAATATAGAAGCCAAGCCCCCCGAAAATGATGAGCAGGGCAATGACCGTTTGGAAAAAATGGTTGTCACGCAAGGCAATGTCGTAAAGCCCCGCTGCTTTCAGTTGGAAACCCGCATTGTTGAAAGCTGAAATGGAATGAAAAACAGCAAAATAGATGCGCTCGCCGACATCACCGGCAAAATCGTTGGTATTGAGGCCCAAGTATAGCACCACCGCACCGACCACCTCTACGCCCAAAGCGAAAGTGACGATTTTTATAATGGTGGAAAACACGTTTTTCAACTTGTCCTCTCCCATCACGTCCTTGTAAAAAAGCTGGTTTTTGAAGGAAGTCTCTCCCTTGAAAAACAGGCCGAAAAAGCTGGTGAAAGTCATCACACCCAGGCCGCCCAGTGAGATGAGGACTAGGAGAACGTTTTGCCCAAAGCGGGTGAAATAGGTGCCCGTGTCAACAACGCCTAGTCCCGTCACACAAACAGCGCTGGTGCTGGTAAAAACAGCATCAATAAACTTGAATTCGCCCGATACGGTGGAAATGGGAAGCATGAGCGCAAATGCCCCGATGACGATCAGCACCAAAAAGCTGAAAATGAACATCAGCGCCGGGTTCACTTTGATATGCTCCAACTGCAGGCTGCGGGTGGAGATTTCCACGACAAAAATGACGAAGATGGCCAACTGGAGGAATTCGGTCGTGGTAATCGTTTCGAGGAAGCTGGTATTGCATTGCGACAGCATTAGAATGGCCAAAAAACCAAGCTCAACAATGGTGAGCCATTTCTCCCGCTTCTTTTTGAGCAAAAAAAGGTTCAGGTAAAACCGAAAGCAAAACAGCAAGAAAAAAACAACCAGTGTAACCCTATAAACACGGTCGAATACCTGATATTGAATACTGTGCAGTTCGCTTACATCCACAAATACCGCCAAAAAGCCAGCTATCGCAAAGCCAAACACCAAATTGTCAATGGTGCGCTGAAACCGGAGAAGCGATTTTTTGCTGTTGAAAAAATTGCGAAGGTTCACCTTTTGGTAATGCCGCTTGGTAAATCACCCGTGCAGAGGTTGGCCGGAGCAGGGGTGAAAAATATGCCTGACGCTGATGCAGGCGTTCAATTTACACACAAATGTAAAATCATTGAATAAACTTGAAGGGGAAAATTACTGCTTCTTTCCAGGAGCCTCCGTGCTGTCCCGTTTCGGCTCATAGCGGATGCCGCAACCTGTGAGTTCTTTGCCGTTCATGGTCAGGCTCACTTTCATCCGATAATTGTTGTCCGACATGCCATCGCTGCAAGGCTTGTTCTCCAGTACGATGCGGATATTGTCGCCACTGTCCTGATTGATGCCCGTGTAGATTTTCAGGCTGTCTTCCTGCACAGGTGCTTGATAGGCAAAGAGTTTCGTCCGGTCGTCGTCCATGCCCCTGTATTCAATCACACCTTCCGCCTCAGATACTTGCGCTTGCCAAAACGGCTCCGTCCCAATTGCCCAAAACTCGTAAGGGATACAGGTATTTCGAAAATTTTTGGCTTCAAGTGCTATTATTTCCGTCACAACGAAGAACCCGGCCATGCCACTTTCCATACTCAATTTACTGTAGTACGGCGTCTGATAGCCCTTCACTTCCGCAAAAATCGGTTGGTTCGGGTACGGATATTTGAGCAGCCGCCGGTAGTTTTTTTCAAGGTTGCCACCCGTTTCATCCACCACTTGGTACCGGGCTTTTGGCTCTGCACAATCCCGATAGGTGCTTTTTTCAGCACTGAAAACATATAAACCACTGTGCTCCGCAATGGTGATCGTGGGCATCATCGCCGTGAGCGTTTCCGGCGATTCATTTTTCAAGGTAGTCGCCCCCGCCAATTCCAGCCCAGCCCACAGCCGCTGCTTAGCTTCTGGCGTCAGCTTGCTTATTTTTTGTGAAAAAAGTTCGTCCCCCAGCCTTTCCAGCAGGGACTTCATCACCCGGCCATGCTCGACCACTGCGGCACTGTCCTGCCCTGCATCAAAATTAAGCAGCTCGTCCAAGGCCGCATCATTGCCTTTCAGCGATTTGTCGAGGTAGCCGGTGTAGTCAAAGCCCATATTCTTGGCAGCAGCCCGCAGCCCTGCCTCTACCCGTATGCCGTCTACTTCGACGGGGCCGCCGGAGGTGCAGGCGGTTAGGAGTATAATTGCGAAGCAGTAAAAAAGGCGCATTGGTCGTGAGTTTTTATGGTGAATAAACATCTTGCGAAGCAAAAATCACCACGGCAAATCCATCAGCATCTCCTTCAAAATCAGCCGCTCCCGCTCTGGCCCGGTAGATACCATCGTGATGGGCACGTCGAGGTAGGTTTCCAGCGCTTCGAGGTAGGCTTGGGCTGCCTTCGGCAAATCTTCGAAATCCTTGGCATCGTCCAGTTGTTGCGCCCAGCCCTCAAAATCTTTGTAAATCGGCTCCAGAGGTATGCCGCAGAGGTCGAAGGGCAGTTGGTCGGTGGTTTGCCCGTCGTAGCGGTAGTGCGTTGCAGCTTTTATCTCGGTGAATTTGTTCAGCACATCAATCTTCGTGATGGCCAACTGCGTCACGCCGTTGATCATGATGGTATATTTCAACTGCGGCAAATCAATCCAGCCACAGCGCCTTGGCCGCCCAGTAGTGCTGCCAAATTCAGCGCCTTCTACACGCAGGAAGTCGCCCGTTTCATCCAAAAGTTCAGTTGGGAAAGGGCCACTGCCCACCCTCGTGCAGTACGCCTTCGTGATGCCGATGACCTGCCCGATGGTTTGCGGAGCAACGCCAAGGCCGCTGCAAACGCCGGACGTGATGGTGTTCGACGAAGTCACGTACGGGTAAGTGCCAAAATCAATGTCGAGCATGGAACCCTGTGCCCCCTCGGCCAGTATTTTTTTGCCTTCTGCCAACATTTTATTAATGAAATACTCGCCGTCCACGAACTTGAGCGAACGAATAATTTCGAGCGCTGCAAACCATTTTTGCTCCTCAGCTTCCAAGTCAAACTCAATGGAGGGCAGTGCCTCCAACAAGCCTAAGTGCTTGTTTTTCAAAGAGTTGTAACGATCCATAAAATCAGGCAGCAGCGTATCGCCCATGCGGAGGCCGTTGCGACCGGTCTTGTCCATGTACGTTGGGCCGATGCCTTTCAGTGTGGAGCCGATTTTTTCCTTGCCTTTTGCCGATTCGTTGGCAGCATCGAGCAAGCGGTGCGTGGGCAGGATGAGGTGGGCCTTTTTGGCCACGAGCAGGCGGCTGCGGTACTCCACCCCAGCGCTGTCGAGGTTTTCGAGTTCTTTAACCAAGGTGATGGGGTCAATGACCACGCCGTTGCCGATGAGGTTGAGCAGCTCTATGCGGAAAATACCGCTCGGCACGGTGTGCAGCACGTATTTTTTACCGTCAAATTTGAGGGTGTGCCCAGCATTCGGGCCGCCTTGGAAGCGTGCGACGATGTCATATTGCGTCGCCAAAAAATCAACAATTTTTCCCTTGCCTTCGTCGCCCCATTGGAGGCCGAGGATTACGTCTATCGTCATGTTTTGGTGATTGGTGACTGGTGACTGGTGACTGGTGACTGGTGACTGGGGTCATCCCAGTCACCAGTCACTAATCACCAATCACCAATCACTATTTTTGAGCCGTTTTTTCACAAGCCCCATTGCACTCCCCGAAGAGGTTCAGCGAATGGTAGTTTACTTTGAATTTGAGCAATTCGCCCATCATATCCTTGATTTGCTGGATGCGGGGGTCACAGAATTCGAAGACCCGACCGCAGTTTTCACAAATAAGGTGGTCGTGTTGTTTGTAGCCGTAGGATTTTTCGTAGAGCGCCAGGTTTTTACCAAACTGGTGGCGCTTCACAAGGTCGCAGTTCACCAGCAGGTCGAGGGTGTTGTAAACAGTGGCCCGACTCACCCGGTAGCTCTGGTTTTTCATGTGGATGTAGAGCGCCTCGGCGTCGAAGTGGTCGGTCCGGCGGTAGATTTCCTCCAGGATGGCAAAGCGCTCCGGCGTCTTGCGGAAAGCGTTTGTTTCGAGGTGGCCAGCAAACAGCCTTTTCACTTCGTCAATAATGGCTTCTCCATTTTTCACACTCATGTTGCGGCTTTGAAAGACTTTAGATTTTAGACACTAGACCTTAGGCCATGAATGCCTAATTTCTATGTGAGTACGAAATGGTCAAGGTTAAAATCACCACCTCAAAAATCCCAGATTCCGACTAAAGTCTATTGTCTTGTGTCTAAGGTCTGAAAAATAAACAGCAAAGGTAGGTAAAATGCTTTTGGCCATTGGCATTTGAGCATTGGCTTTTTTATTGGTGAAAAATCCCTCAACTTCGCCACCGATGACAGATTTTACCTTCAAAAAAGCGGAGCGGCTCAAGAGCCTGAAAATCATCGGCGGCCTGTTCAAGGACGGGCAGTCGTTCGGGGTGTACCCGTTGCGGTTGTTTTGGTCGGCACAACCGCTGGAACCAGGCGCTGCCCCCGTGCAGTTCACGGTAAGCGTTGCGAAGAAAAACTTCAAGTCTGCCGTGGCCCGAAACCGCATCAAACGCAAGGTGCGGGAGGCTTGGCGACTCAACAAACACCGCCTGTACCGAAAACTAGAAGGCAACCCGCAGCAGTACGCCTGCATGGTACTTTTCGTGGCAAAGGAAGACCTGCCGATGGTGCAAATCGAAAAGGCGATGCAGACGATGATTCACCTGTTTTTCAAAAAAAACATTGCGCCAGCCACCAACCAACCCAAGGATGAACAACCACCACTTTCCTAAAAATCATTTTCTGCCATGCGCAACAGCCTACTGATTCTATTTTTTTCCACGTTCGCCCTGTCCGTTTTTGGTCAAAAATACCTGCAACTCGAACGCTTGCACAGCACCAAAACCCGAAAATACCAGCCTGGCGACGAAATCACTTTCCAGCTCAATAACGGCCTGTGGTACACCCGTGTCATTGACGACATCAACTATGAACGACAGTTTGTCCTCTTCGCAAATGGGCACGTCGAAGTTGACAGCATCGTAGCCTTCCGCAGCTTCAAACCGGGGCGATGGTCGAGGTCCATTGGCAACCAACTCTTCAATTTTGCAGCAGCCTGGGTGCTATTCTCCGTCGTGGACCAGGCCGTGGCCGACGACCCATTTCAGGACATCCCGAAATCCGCTTACATCATCCCCGCTTCCAGCATTGCCACGGGTATTTTGATAAAAAAACTGTTCAAGCACCGCACCTACCGAATCAAGCGAAACAAAGCAGGCGAAGTAACCAAGTGGCGGTTGCGGACGCTGGATTTGACGGTGAAATAGACTTGAGTTCACCTGCTTGCATCCGATGGAGTACAGCCGTCACCAATGTTGCAGCACAAGTATTCCTACCTAAACAAGCCCAAAATTGTGCGGCGACAGCCCATCTTTGCACCAATCAAATCAAGCCTTTTTCCATGATTTTCAACTTAAAAAACATAGCTGACCTCGCTGCCAAGCATTTCAATCTGCAAGTTTCCGTCAAACCGCTGCCCGGCGAGATTGACCTCAATTTTTTGGTACAAACGCCCGATGGCGAAAAATTCACCTTGAAAATTGCCCACCCCGACACACAGCGGGGCTACCTCGAATTCCAGAATGCCCTCATGCAGCGCCTCGGCAGCGCAGGGCTGGGGCTGGAGGTTCCGAAGGTCATACAATCGGTGGCGGGCGAGGAAATCACCCTCGTCGCTGCCCCCATCGGCAGCCAACGCCTCATGCGGCTGCTCACTTGGGTCGAGGGCCGCTGCTTCGCCGAGGTGAACCCCCACACCCCCGATCTGCTCGAAAAAATAGGCGAAATGTGCGGCAAACTCAGCCGCTCACTCGAAGGCTTCGACCACCCTGCGGCCCACCGCTTCATCAAGTGGGACAGCTCACAGGCAACTTGGACGGGCGAACAACTCGACAAAATCGCCGACTTGGAAAAGCGCTCGCTGGCTCAGTATTTTCTTGATTTTTTTGAAAAAACCGCCGTGCCTCTGTTGCCCCAGCTTCGCCAAAGCGTCTGCTACGCCGATGCCAACGACTATAATATCTTGGTCAGCTTCGCAAAGGAGCACCCAACGGTTCCGGGCGTGATTGACTTTGGCGACGCCGTTTTTACGCACACCATCAATGAACTTGCCATTGCCTGCGCCTACGCCGCCATGCACAAGCACGACCCGCTGGCCGCCATTTTTCACCTCACGCAGGGCTACCACCACCAATACCCGCTCACCGAACCGGAGGCCGAGGCATTGTTCCCGCTCATCGGGGCACGGTTGCTTATCAGCGTCACCTGCTCTGCCATGAACCTAGCGGAAAACCCCAGCAACGAATACCTGCAAATCAGCGACCGACCAGCTTGGGCCTTGCTGGAACAATTGCGGAGTATACCGCCCAGCCTAGTGCACGCCATCGTGCGCCACGCCTGCGGGTGGGAGCCTTGCCCAAAGAACAGGGGGTTCGTGGATTGGGTAAAACACCATTCCCACCAACTAAAACCCATCGTATCACCAAGTTTGCACGGCGCCATTTGGCTCGACCTCAGCATCGGCAGCCCCGACCTCGGCAGCTTCGCCGACATGGCGGACGCCAACAAACTTGACCTTCAAATTCAAGCACAA
The DNA here is from genome assembly GCA_041752395.1 of Saprospiraceae bacterium. Lineage (GTDB taxonomy): Bacteria > Bacteroidota > Bacteroidia > Chitinophagales > Saprospiraceae > UBA6168. Next base: position 10,855 of record JBGSWN010000178.1, read on the forward strand.
ATTGCCTCGGCAGGAGCCACCTCCTCAAGCGGCAATCCTCAATCGTCAGCCCTAATTGGTAGGTACGACGAGGCCCGCCCATTTTACACCACCGATGCCTTCGCAGCACAGGGCAACGACGGCCCCGAATGGCGTACCGTCCACATCGGCCTCGACCTGTTTTTGCCGCCCGGCTCGCCCGTTCATACCCCGCTGGACGCCACGGTGCACAGCTTTCAGGACAACGCCAACGAGCGGGACTACGGTCCCACCATCATTTTAGCGCACCGGATGACCTCGGACTCCGGATTGCCCCGACCGCTGGTCGGGGCGGATTCAGGAGACCCCCAATCCGAAATCCGAAATCCGAAATCCGAAATTTTTTACACGCTTTACGGCCACCTCAGCCGCCGTTCGCTGGAAGGCTTGGCCGTTGGCCAAAAACTGGAGGCTGGGCAAGCCTTCTGCGAAATCGGGCCAAGGCCGGAGAACGGAAACTGGCCGCCGCACCTGCATTTTCAGGTCATCCTCGACCTCATGGGCTGGCAGGGCGACTTCCACGGCGTGGCACTGCCCCGCTGGCGGGAGGTCTGGAAGAGCATTTGCCCCGACCCTTGGCTGCTGCTTGCCCCCGTGTTCCCCACAGGGCGGCCTTCCCCGCCGCCGGCTGCTGGTTTTTCCACTTCGCAAATACTGGCTTCCCGGCAACAGCATTTGGGCAAAAACCTCAGCATTTCCTACTCGAAGCCACTGAACATCCGGCGGGGTTGGCTGCAGTACCTGTACGACGATACGGGACGGCGCTACCTCGACACGGTGAACAACGTAGCGCACGTGGGTCATGAGCACCCACGTGTGGTGCGAGCCGGACAGCGGCAAATGGCCGTGCTGAACACCAATACCCGCTACCTGCACGAGAACATCGTGCAGTTTTCGGAGGAACTGCTGGCGACCTTCCCGCCAGGGCTGGACGTGGCGTTTTGTGTCAACAGCGGCAGCGAGGCCAATGAACTGGCCATGCGTTTGGCGAAGAATTTTACCCAACAAAAAGACATGCTGGTGGTGGAAGTTGGCTATCACGGCAACACGCAAGGCTGCGTGGACATTAGTTCCTATAAGTTTGAGGGGCCAGGCGGCAAGGGCGCACCGCCGGGGGTGCATGTGATGCCGATACCGGATGCCTACCGTGGTATTTATCGGGGAAACACCTTGAAAACCGGCCTGAAATACGCCGCACATTTAGGCGAAGCCGCCAAAAAAATACAAGCGGAAGGCAGAGGCGTGGCGGCATTCATTTGCGAATCGGTCATCAGTTGCGGCGGACAGGTGACGCTGCCGCCGGGCTACTTGGCGGAGGCGGCGAGGCAGGTACGGGCTGCGGGCGGGCTGCTCATCTCGGACGAGGTGCAGACAGGCTGCGGGCGGCACGGCCAGTATTTTTGGGCCTTCGAGGAGCATGGTGTGGTACCGGACATCGTGACGGTGGGCAAGCCCATCGGCAACGGCCACCCGCTGGGCGTGGTGGTGACGACGAAGGCCATCGCCGATGCTTTTGCCAATGGCATGGAATATTTCAATACGTTTGGTGGCAACCCAGTGTCGTGCGCCATCGGGCTGGAGGTGCTGCGGGTCGTCCGGGAGGAGGGTTTGCAGCAAAATGCGCTGGAAACTGGGGCGTATTTGACGGAAGGCTTGTGGCAATTGGCAGGCAAGTTCCCTGTCATCGGCGACGTGCGGGGCCCTGGGCTTTTCCTTGGTTTCGAGCTGGTGGACAACCCCGAAACCCTTGCCCCTGCTGCATCGAAAGCAACCTATATGGCCAACCGGATGCGGGAACTCGGCATTTTGATGAGCACGGACGGGCCGTTCCACAATGTTTTGAAGGTTAAGCCACCCATTATTTTTGGAAAAAAAGACAGCGATTTCTTGTTGGAAACGCTGGAACGGGTGCTGCGGGAGGATGCGATGCAGCTATGCTAATTTCTTTCAAAAAACTAAACCGCTTTGGCCAATTCGTGGTGCCGCTTTTGCCCTGCTTGTTTGTTTTGCCTTTTTTGTCAAAAACTTGCCCCATTTTTGCCGACCAATTCCAGCAAATGGATTGGAAAGCCCGAAGGGATTTCCAATCCATTTGCGTCCGTCGCTCAGGCTTAGAAATCCCTCCCTGTGGTCGGGCTTTCCAATCCTTCACTTTGGCAGCGGCCCCCATCGTAAATCGTAAATCCGCAATCGTAAATCCACTATGGCAGACAACAAAATCATCTTTTCCATGTCGGGCGTCTCCAAGACGTTCCCGCCCCAAAAGCAGGTGCTTAAAAACATCTGGCTTTCCTTTTTTTATGGTGCAAAAATCGGCGTGCTCGGCCTCAACGGCAGCGGCAAGTCCACCCTGCTGAAAATCATCGCTGGCCTCGACCAGAATTACCAGGGCAAAATCGAATTTGAAAAGCAATATAAAATCGGCTACCTGCCGCAGGAGCCCGTGCTCGACGAGATGAAGACCGTCCGCCAAATCGTGGAAGAAGGCGTGGGCGATTTGATGAAATACATGCACGAGTACAACGAGGTGAACAACAAATTCGCCGAGCCGATGAGCGACGATGAGATGAACAAGCTCATCGAGCGCCAAGGCGAACTCATGGAAATCCTCGAAAACAACAACGCCTGGGAACTCGACCACAAGCTCGACCGTGCCATGGACGCCCTCCGATGCCCACCCGACGATGCTGAAGTGAAAGTCCTCTCTGGTGGTGAGCGCCGCCGGGTCGCATTGGCCCGCCTCCTCCTCTCCGAGCCAGACATCCTCCTCCTCGACGAGCCGACCAACCACCTCGACGCAGAGAGCATTGACTGGCTGGAACAGTTCCTGCAGCAGTTCCCCGGCACGGTCATCGCCGTGACGCACGACCGCTACTTCCTCGACAACGTGGCGGGTTGGATTCTCGAACTCGACCGTGGCGAGGGTATTCCGTGGGAGGGCAACTACTCCAGCTGGTTGGAGCAAAAAGCCAAGCGACTCGAACTGGAAGCCAAGCAGGACGACCGCCGCAAGAAGACCTTGGAGCGAGAGCTGGATTGGATTCGTATGAGTCCGAAAGCCCGCCAAGCCAAAGGCAAGGCCCGTCTGAACGCCTACGACAAGATGGCTGGCGAGGAATCGAAAGAAAGAGAAAGCAAACTGGAACTTACCATTCCATCCGGCCCACGCCTCGGCGAGGTGGTGATAGAAATAGAAAACCTGAACAAGGCATTCAACAACCGGGTGCTGTTCGAGAACTTCAGTTTTTCCGTTCCGAAAAACTCCATCGTAGGCATCATTGGCCCGAACGGGGTAGGAAAGACGACGCTTTTCCGCATGTTAATGGGCCAAGAAAAACCGGACGGCGGCAGCATCCGCATCGGCGACACGGTGAAAGTGAGTTACGTGGACCAGTCGCACTCGGCCATTGACCCGGAAAAATCGGTCATCGAAATCGTGTCCGGCGGCCTTGACATCATAAAAGTTGGCAGCTTCGAAATGAACGCCCGGGCCTACACCGGCCGCTTCAATTTCACCGGAAACGACCAGCAGAAAAAGGCAGGCGTGCTCTCCGGCGGCGAGAAAAATCGCCTCCACCTTGCCCTCACCCTCAAGGACGGCGGCAACGTTCTCCTCCTTGATGAGCCTACCAACGACATTGACATCAATACCCTGCGGGCGCTCGAAGATGCGCTGGAAGAATTCGCCGGCTGCGTCATGGTCATCAGCCACGACCGGTGGTTCATTGACCGCTTGGCCACGCACATCCTCAGCTTTGAGGATGAGGGCGAGGTAGTGTTCTTCGAGGGCAACTACCAGGATTACGAAGCAGCAAAAAAGGCCAAGTTGGGCGATGTGACACCGCACCGGCCGAGGTTCAAAAATTTGCTGAAGATGTGAGAAATATCATATCCCTTTTTGAGATGAGTCTATAATTTTGGGCAAAATTTTTCAATGAAACATTTCACCAAACTCCTCATTCTTAGCCTATTAGCGTTTTTTTTCGTTGAAAAAACGAAAGCGCAAACCCCTACCCTGTCTGAGCGGATTCCCGGCTCGAAGGTGAGTTTCCAATTGGCGCTTGTGCCCGGCGGCACCTTCACCATGGGCAGCACCGAAGGCTCTTCGAACGAGCAGCCACCCCGCCAAGTGCAGCTCGACAGCTTTTGGATGGGCACGACGGAGGTAGCCTACGACGAGTTCATTATTTTTTACCAAAAACAATACGACTCAGACTCCACTTCGAATCCGGCGCAGACCTACAAGGCCGATGCTATCAGCCGTCCCACGCCGCAGTACATTGATTACACCTACGGCATGGGCAAGTCGGGCTTCCCGGCGGTGAGCATGACGCAGCAGGCGGCGCTTCGCTACTGCAAATGGCTGTATGAAAAAACGGGGCATTTTTATCGCTTGCCGACCGAGGCAGAGTGGGAATTTGCATGTAAAAGTTCGCAGTCGGCATCGGGAAAGGAGCTAGGTGATTATGCCTGGTTTTATGATAACAGCTATGAAAAATACCATGAGCTGGCGCAAAAAAAGTCCAACGCACTCGGCCTCTACGACATGCTCGGAAATGTGGCGGAGTGGACGGTGGATTTTTACGATGAAAATTACCTGCAAAACCTGCAAGGCGACCCCGCCGTGAACCCGTGGATTGAACCCACCAAGCGCCATTCCCGCACTGTAAAAGGCGGCTCCTACGACAGTGCCGCCGAAGAATGCACTTGTTCCGCAAGGAAAAAATCGGATCCGAAATGGCAGGCCCGTGACCCTCAAATCCCGAAAAGCCGCTGGTGGAATCCCGATTCACCGTTCGTTGGCTTTCGAGTGGTCCGCCCCGTGAAGCCAATGTCGGCAGCGGAGGTGGAGGCGTTTTTTGCGAAGGCGATTAAAGATTGAGTTTCGAGCTTTGAGCTGCGAGTTCGCCCATAGCTAGTGCATGCTCGTAGCTCGAAACTCACAGCTCAAAACTCCTACCTACACTCCCGGTAAAACTTCTCCATCATCCGGTGAAAATCCGCCAAAGTATCTTCTGAAAGATGGCCGGAACTGCTGATGTTCCGGTTCAGGTTGACGATTTTTTGAATATGCTCCTCGGGCACATCGGAGCGGGTGGCGAGGCCCTTGACGAACTGCTCGTTCAGTTCCTTGGTGGGCAAGTGGTAGTGTTCCCGCACGAAAATCAGGAAGAGCCGCATCTTTTGGGCGGCCAGTTGGCGGTGGTTGTTTTGGATAAAAAACAGCCTGCCTATCGTGCCAATGAACTCCAGTGAAGTGTTTGTATTTTTCTCCAAAACGGGTATCACTCGCTGCCGCCGTTTTGCTCGGAAGATGAGGTAAAACACGGCCATTCCCAGCAAAATATACCAAGCCCAAGCCAATGCGGGCTGCGAGAGGATGTACCTGAGTGGGCTTTCCTTGCTGTTATCGGCATTGTTTGGGTAATCAGAGAATGGGTTGTAGGGTCGCTCATCCCAGTAAATCGGGCCGCTTTTCAGGTGCGAAAACGCTTTGGAGGCGTAGTCCAGTCCCCGCTTTTCGAGGAGGTGGAGGTTGGTAAAAGCGAGGGGCGTGGTATGCAGCAGGAACTCACCATTGCCGTAGGCGACGCTCAAAAAATTGGTGTGTTCGTTGACGCTACCGAGCGAAGTCAGGCTGGTTTGTTCTTCGCAAAAATATTCCTCGGGCATATAGGCCCACTCATATTTTATGGGCTTGGTGATGAAAAGTCGTTTGAGCCCATAGCCCTTCGAGTCTGCGAGCGAGGGGTGCCGGAAGTTCATGTTCACGACCGTATCCGTGAGGTGGTAGAGGTCACCGCTGAAAACGGGGGAATTGTAACCATATTCTTCTTCGTTGACGCAGGTCAAGTCGTTTAGCGAATCGAGCAGGTTTTGTGGGATGTACGGGCATGCGATGAAGGCCCGGTTTCCTTGTTTTACGAAGTGGAGAAGGTCATTCAGCGCCAACGAATCAAGCCAAAACCGATTGCCGATGTACACGAAACTGCCCGTGTCGAGCCGCTCGCTGAGGCTGTCTTTCAGGGTTTTAAAAGGCTGGCCAGGGTAGTATGTTTCGAGCAGATTTCGGACCAGGTAAGTGCCGTAGGGGTCTTTGCTGGCAGGTTCGTAATTCTCCTGCCAACTGTAGTTCGACCCCCCATCGCTGCCCCGGCGGAGGTAGAAAAACAGCAGCACCAAAACCAGTACCACTGCGCCAACGATGTAGGGAGTCCGTTTATCCGACACTTAATTTTGAGGGTTTCATGCGCTGGCCTTGGCCACCGCTTTTTTTAGAATGATTTCCAGTTGGTCAAAATCGGGCCTCGTCAGTTCCACCTTGCCGTACCAGACCCGCTCGAAGGCCAGCGTGACCTGCTGCACCGTAGCGAAGAGCGGCGAACCAGCCAATTCCCGAAGGTAAACGCCATTGGTTTTGTCCCGCTTCCAGCGGATATGGTTTTTTAATGAAAGCTCTTTTAAAACCGCCAGGTAGTAGAGCCGCACGGCCATTGGGTAATCGCCTGCGGCAATGGCCCGTTGGAT
>JBGSWN010000179.1:0-2732 GCA_041752395.1 Saprospiraceae bacterium
CAAAGTAGCTGCTTACCTTTGAAAGACATTGATACGGAGCAATATAACACAGGGCCTATCTAATGTCTAAAATCTAATGTCTAATCCTTCTTCTTTCAACGACGCTGCCGAACAGCTTTACCGATTGGTCGTCGAGTACGATCGCCGGGGCGACGTGTACAATGCCGTGAAGCTCTGCAAGCGTCTCGCCCGTATGGCACCTGATTGGTCGGTTCCTTTCGCATTTCTCAGCCGCACCTACCGTTCCCGCATGGAATGGAAGCCCACTTTTCATTACTGCCTCAAGGCTGTGGAGCACAATGCTTTCGATGAAAATTTGTGGGAAACACTCGGTATCGCTGCCACGGCGCTCGGCGAGTGGGAAACCGCCCGATACGCCTGGAACCAGCTCGGTTTTCATTTTAAGTCCTCGGCGGAGGCGCTGCACCTCGACCTCGGCATCCTTCCCATTCGCCTGAATCCTTCCACCCAGCCTGAAATCGTGGCGGCTCGGCGGATTGACCCCGTCCGCTGCGTCATCGAGAGCATTCCGCAGCCCTCGTCGGGCAGGCGCTACAAGGATTTGATTTTGGTGGAAAACAAGCCGAATCCCACCGGCATTTTTTACCTTCAAAACAAAAAACTGCCCATCCACGATGAGCTGCAACTGCTGAAGTCTTCCAATTGGCTGACCTACTCCGTGCTGCTGCATACCTCCTCGCAAGCCGATGTGGACACACTCGCCAACCTCTGTCTCAGCGCTAATCTCGGCTTCGACAACTGGAGCAATGCCACCCGCTTTTTTCAACCAAACCTCCACCGCAATGTGGCGGAATATTTTGACCAGACCGTTTTCGGAAAACAGGAAAGGGAGGTTTTTTTGGTGGCAATGGCGGCCAAGCAGCCAGCAGAAGTGGAGGCGGTGCTGGAGAGCTGGCGGGTGATCACATTAAGGGAATGTGGAAACGTGGAACTACTGCAATAATTTGAAACTACTTTTCCGAAAAAAATTAATTTTGTAAAAAATCAATCAATGAGCCTTGCACTTGATAGCCGTATCGTCGTTGATAAGAAAATAAAAGGTGGAAAACCATGCCTAGTTGGGCATCGAATTGCCGTGCAAGACATTGTCATTTGGCATGAACGGCAAGGCATGGCAATTGATAGCATTGCTTCGGATTATGACCTTAGCCTCACGGATATTTACATTGCGCTTGCCTTCTACTATGCAAACCGAGAGGCCATTGACCGCACCATTCGAGAGGATGAGTTGTTGGCTGAATCGTTGAAAAAAGCGACACCATCACGCCTACAACAAAAACTTGCTTCCCTTGGCAACAATTAGATTTTACACCGATGAAAATATTGCGAAAACGGTAGTCAAGGGACTAAGGTCAAGGGGCGTAGATGTTTTGACATGCCAAGAAACCAATATGCTTTCTGCTTCTGATGAAGAACAATTGGCCTTTGCCACAAAATCAAACCGGGTCATTTTCTCTCACGATGCCGATTTTCTAAGAATACATTCAACTGGTGTACAACATACGGGCATTGTTTACACTGCAAATCGAGGAGACGTAGGTGAAATTATCAGAAACTTAAAACTTATTCATGATATGCTTGATTCAGAAGAGATGGTAACCCACGTGGAATTTATTTAAACAATTCACGCCGCCACCCGCACCTTTTCCCTCATTCCCACCGCCTCTTTATCCTTATAGTTTTGTAAAAAATCAACGAACCGCTCGATGTCCCCCATCGTGGTGGGAATGCCGAGGCTGATACGGATGGCTCCCCGCATATACCCCAAAAACTTGAACATATCGTGCATGTTGCCAGTCTTTCTGGAGCTAAAATACTTGGCCATTTCTTCAATGGTGACGCAATAATTAATTTCATCAATGCCAGGATTACAGAAGCAGCCCGTGCGCAGCGAGATGAGCGCCGCATTGGCCTGCTGTTCCACTTCCTCGAAGGGAAAGGCGTGACCGTCAGGGTCGCTCACGTTGAAGATGATGGTGCCGCCCTTCAGCTTCATGTCCATCGGCCCGAAGATGCGGACAAGTGGGGCGCCATTTTCATGGCGGAGCGCCTGCATCCGTTGAATAAGCTGCTGCGTGAGGTGGCCCACCCGGCGGTTGATGCGCTCCATCCCGATATTTTCGATGAAATCAATGCCTCGGCTGATGGCGGGGATGTCGAGGTAGTTCACCGTGCCGTTCTCGAAGCGCTCGTGGTCGGTGGCGAGAAAGTGGGCGCCGTAGTTGACCGCCACAGCCACGACCGTGCCACCAGCAAACCACGGTTTTTTCAATAAATCAAACTTGGATTTTTTTACCAACAAACAGCCGATGCCCGTCGGGTAGCCGAATATTTTATAAAATGAAACCGAAACGAAATCGGGCTTGACCTGCGTGAGGTCGAGGCGGGAAGTGGGCACGTAAGCCGCTGCATCGAGCAGCACATCCCAGCCGAGGGAATGTGCTTTTTCAATCCAACTGAGCGGGTGCTTCACACCGGACACGTTCGACTGGGCAGGGAAAGCTAGCAGTTTGTGCTCGCAAGTGGCATGTTCCTCCAGCAATTCCGTCATTGCAATTTCATCAATCGTCAGGTCTTCGTAATGCAGCGGGCAGTAGGTGTAATCGCCGCCCTTGCTGCGGCAGTACTCCCGGATGCCGTTCACGGAGTTGTGGTTGTCGGCGGTGAGCAGGAAGTGGCTATTCTCGCAAAACGGGTAGCACTCGCCCACG
>JBGSWN010000180.1:0-3010 GCA_041752395.1 Saprospiraceae bacterium
GCCCGTCAAATCTCACCAGCCCCTCCCTTGTGGCCAGCCACAAAAAACCATCCCTATCCTGAAAAATATCGTTCAAAGCGGTGATATTCAGCCCTTTGTCTTCGTCGAAATACACCGTGGAGTGGTCTTGCGCTTGGGCAAAACTCACTACTGACAAAGTCGTGAAGGCCAGCGAAACAAGGAGTTTGTGGAAGATTTGGTGCATCGGGCGAAAGTAGGGAATGCCGGGGATGGAAGTGATATTTTCATGGTGAAGCGTGTTGAATTTCAAATGAAACGAGACAAAAGGGAATTCAAAGCACTTTCTAATTACTGGATGAATTGGCCCGTTTCAATGCTTTTTCAGCCATTCTTCCAGCATATACTTCGCTGGTAGTCTTGGCTTTTCAAAATCAGTCCGCTCATCCAGCGACTTCCGAAGTTCCTGCACAGCGGGACGAAAGTCCACACCCATACCTTCGAATTTGTTCACGGTACGAAGAACCCGATTCACTTCCCAGGTAAACCTGCCTTCATACAAGTCATAACCATCTCGGCACTTGCGGATATCGTCCCTGATAAGTTTGGCTTGGATTAAAACGCCCTGCCTCACGGCTTCGGGGAACAGGGTTTTGTCATCCACATCATTGGAAGCAAGGAAGTTGAAAGCTTCGGGTGCCCAGTCGTTCTGGAGGCGACGCACGAGTTCTTCTTGCCAGTCTGGGCGGGTTTTGATTTTGGCCAATGCCCGCTCTCGTAGGTCTTTATCATGGTTTGAATCAGTGTAAACGTAAAGGAATACCCCGTTCTTCATCACGTCCGTGGAGTCAACATTATCAAGCTGGTTCTGGTGGGTCCTATCCTTGAAATCAATATCCGACTGCATGATGGCAGCAGAAACTCTGGCATTTTGCATCAAAATTAATCCAATTGCTAAAACGCCAGTAATTAACCCAAAATATATGGGCAATTTATACGTAAAAGCGGGTACTGCCGAGCGGTCTGCATTTAATAATATAGCAGCGCTTATGATGAGCAACGGCGGCAATAGGGCAGGTATGGCAGTTAATATAGCTCGGATAAAAGTAGGAACGCCACGGAAACCTTCGCCGGCCATGAAAAAGCCATTGCCTATCATTATCAAAATAAAACCAAACAATACTAGCATGACCCTCGAACCTCCAGGCGATCCGACCCAAGAAAAACCTCCTTGGCTGCCAATAATGGCTGCCACGATTGCCATACAAATGGAAAATGCCAAAATCCCAATAATAAGTGCCCACGCAAAGCCAACCCCAGCATCGCCCCCGGGCATTTTGGCAAATAATATGTCTTTCGCAAGTGCGAAGAAAACCAAACTGGCTATGGCCAGGACAATGTTTCCGATGATTACCATAATGTTTATTTTAAGGGTTATTCGATAGTGAAAGGCAGCTCATATTCCTTCGTAATTGCCTCCTTTTTGCTGCGCACTTTCACCGATACTTTGGCTTTTAATTTATCACCAATCATGAGGCTGTTTTTGATATACATATCCTCATGATTGATCCATGAATAATCGGTGAGCAGGTAGTCCGTTTCATTGGATTTTTGCGCCTGATATGCCCATCGTTCCACATGATTTGGCTCATAGTTTACAATGGAAGTGCCTCCGGCAACGGTGTGCCAAACCTGAATGCCCGGTACGCCTGCGTTGCCCATTTCGGTATTGTGTTCCACATAGATTTTCAATACGCCATTGTCTTCCAAATCCCGCACTTCCCATTCGTCAATTTTGGTTTTAATGTTTGCCATAAGTTTTGATTTAAAATGATTTTGTTGTTTTACAAGCCAAATATGCTGGTCAGATTTCGGAAATCTTATTTTGCTAGCGCATTTTCAGTCAAAAACGCCATTAGTTGTGCCGCAGAATTCAAGACAGGCCCAGCCATCGGGTCATTAAAAAACACTTCCATTGGCCCCTGCCCAAAGAAAAGCTGACCCGACACGAGGAAACTCAATCTGACCATGCCTGCCTGTGGCGGTTCGAGGCGAGGCTTGTCCCAAGGCCCGATTTTATTGACCACATTGATGCTATGTTGCCATAATGCGCCAATTAATGCATTGGTGGCATCCGTTGGTGAGTCAAAAATAATGGCCTTTTCAGCATGATTAATATAACGGGCCGTCCCGTCACCAAAGGCTGCCAATGCATCGAGGCCGCCCTCCATGCCCACTTCAATGATGACACCGAGCAGTTCGGCCTTGGGTGCAGTGCTACCGATTTTATGGAGTTTCGTGGCAGCTAATGCTCGCAGGCGGCTTTCCTGGCTGGTGTCGTTGGCGAGTTGAAGCAGCGCCTCTGCATCGGGCGGGTCAGCAAAAATGACTGGCCAAGGGAAGGGGCCGCTATTGCTGAACGCCTCCTCATTGTCGCAAAAAAGCAGTTCGTAGAGGTGGTTTAGGCCATCGTTTTGGTAAGGTTTAAATATTGTGGTGGTCATAATCTTGCTTTCATTTAGATGAAGGATATTTTGTTTTTTTGTTGACACAAAGATGAGCAACGGCGAGCCTTTTGTGCTAATTTATGAGAATGAAGCGGGGTGAAAATCAAATGAATCGTAGGTGGATATGAACGGGGCAGTGGGACGACTTTTTCAAAATTATGGGAAACAGGTTCCCTTTAATTTTTCAATAGCTTTCAAAACCTCCTCCCGACGCTTGGCCGCCGTCATCCAACGAGGCAGTTTAGCACCGATACTTTTTACATCGTGTTTGAAGCCGTTCCGCTCCCGCAATTTTGCACCTATATGTTGCTCTAGAAAAGCTAGGTGTTCCAAATTATAGGCCCAGAGTAGATTATCGCCCATCTCCATTTTTAACCAAAGTGGTAAGTGGAAAAATGGGTCAATCGGCGCTCCAATAATGAGGTGCTTGCTGCGGGTGGACAGCTTTTCGAGGATTTTATTGTAACCACAATGGCTGCAAACCACCCGTATATTCAAGGCTTCTGGCTGAAAAACGGTATAGCCGTTCGTGTTTACCAAAGCCC
>JBGSWN010000181.1:0-5392 GCA_041752395.1 Saprospiraceae bacterium
TATGGAATTTTTAAACAGTACCCCCACCGATTTCGACCGGATTTTCGAACTGTATGATGCTGCCGTTGAGTTACAAAAAAAGGTGTTTGACAAGCACTGGAAGGGTTTCGATGCTGGGCTTGTGGAGCGGGAAATCAACGAAAACCGACAATGGAAAATCATGGTGGATGGGCAAATCGCCTGCATTTTCGCCATTACATTTGAAGACCCGTCCATCTGGAAGGAAAAAGACCAAGGTGATGCCATCTACATCCACCGCATCGTGACCGAACCGGCGTTTCGGGGGCGGAATTTTGTGCAGCATATCACGGTTTGGTCGAAGGAATATGCCAAATCCTTGGGCAAAAAATATGTGCGCATGGATACTTGGGGCGACAACCAAAAACTCATTGATTATTACCAAAAATGTGGGTTTAAATTCCTCGGAATTATCATTCCTGACAAAGCGGGACTGCCCAAGCATTACAATGGCATAACCCTAAGTTTATTCGAAATTGAAATTTAAAAAATGACAAAATATATCGCTTTTTTGAGGGGAATAAACGTTGGTAAAATCCGTATCAAAATGACGGATTTAAAATCAGCTTTTGAAAATATGGGCTGCCAAGATGTGAAGACTTTTTTGCAGACAGGAAATGTGGTTTTTCAATCAGAGGAACCGCTTTCCGCATTAAAACCGCTATTGGAAAAGGGGCTTTCCGACACTTTTAAATATGAAGCTTATGTGCTGCTATATGAGTTTAATGTGCTGCCTGATATAATCGCCAAATACCCGATGGAGCGGGACGATACCCACCACGCTTATGTTATATTTATTGATAAACCAGCCGTTTTTGAGGAACTGAAAACCCTTGCCGCTGGCCTTGGCGATGAAGCTGATTTAATAAAACCGGGCGACCAAATCCTCTATTGGAAAGTGCCCATTGGGTCAAGTTTGGATACGCCATTTTCAAAAATTTCTGCAAAAGCAAAACACAAAAGCAGCGTCACCGTGCGGAATTTGAACACACTGGAGAAGCTGGTTTGAGCGAATTAAACCTTGTGCATCCCTTTTATCATCTTGCTGAAAAACTCTGGCGTCACACCAATATACGAAGCAATTTGCTTGCGGGGCAGGCAGTTCACCAGCGATGGATACCGCTTGCAAAAATTAAGATAACGCTCTTGTGCGGTCAGGCTGAGGTTGTCCAAAACCCGCTGCTGGCTGCTCACCAGTGATTTTTCAATGATGATGCGAAAAAAACGCTCGAATTTTGGCACATCAACGTATAGCCGTTCCTGGTCTTCTTTCGATAATAAAAGTACCTCGGTCGGCTCCAATGCTTCGATATATAACATGCCCGGTTTTTGTGAGATAAAACTATACATATCCGCTATCCACCAGCCGGGCGGGGCAAAAGCCATTACATGCTCTAAGCCGTTTTTATCCAAACTATAATTGCGCAAGCAGCCCTGCGTCACAAAAGTAGAATAGCGGCATATTTCTCCCTCCTGCAAAAGCATTTCCTTCCGTTTTACGGTTTTTGGCTTCAACATGCCAATAAAATGCGCCTCCTCATCGGGCGTGAGCTGTATATGTTTCGCTATATTTTTAAGAATTAAATCAGTGTTCATCTAATTTTAAATTTCAAAGCGTTGACTTGTCGCAACTCGTGACTCGTAACTCTCCGAAGGAGTCCTTTGGACACAGCTCGAAGCTCACTTGCATTCCCACACCCAGTCGGCGATGGGAAAAGTTTTCGCACGGTACGAGTAATGCCACCATTCCGTTGTCGTGAATTTCATGCCCACGCTGGCCATCGTGTTCTTCAGCAATTTGCGGTTGTCCAGCACCGCTTTTGGCAGTTTGGTGTAGGCATGGTAGGCTTTTTCACCAAAATAATCGAACTCCGTGCCCATGTCCAGTTCCTTTCCGTCCTTGTCCACGATGGTCAGGTCGGCGGCCATGCCCCGGTTGTGCATCGAGCCTTTGCGGGGGTCGGCCACGTAACGCGGGTCGGGCACTTTTTCCCAGAGCTTCCACTGGATGGGGCGGGGACGGTAACAATCGTACATTTTCAGGGCGTACCCCTGCTTTTTCAGCACCTGATTGGCCTTTACGAGCGCCTTCGCCACCGCCACCCGGAAGAAGCAGCGCCCACAGGCATACATTTTTTCCTTCACAAAATTGTTCGCCGTAGCGTACCGCAAGTCGAGCAAAATCGTCGGGTCGAGGCGGGTGATTTCCGTCCATTGCGTGGTGTCGTAGTCAATTTGGGCGGGCAGCGACGCTTCCGTTACAGGCTCGGGCGTGTCGGTTTTGGTCGCCTCCGGCAATGGGGCAACTGCTGCTTCGGGCGCCGTTGCCTGCCCAGCGTCCACCGGAGATGAGCCGCAGTTGGCCAACAAAAACAAAAGGCTGAGTGCAAGGTATTTCATCGGAAAAACGATTTGAAAGTTCGGCGGCCAAGTTCGGCTTTTTTCAAAACATGGCTGGAAATTGCGGTAAAACAACCGTTTGCCAAAAATAAATGTTAAACCTTGCGTGTTCAAAGGCGGCGCAATGGGAGCGACAGTGTCTTTTGTCCGAACTTGCGTCGAAGACCCCGGCTGGCCACCAAATTTGGCCACTGTTTTTGACCTAATTTTGTTCCAAAATTTAATAAAAAAATGAAGCAAATCATCATCCTGCTGTTTTCGTTCTTGGTGGGCCTCAGCCCAATATTTGCGCAGCAAGCCACCACGTCCGCCCCAGTTTCCACCGCTCCCACCGTCGCCGAAAACGCCCTGCTCTGGCGCATCAGCGGCAAGGGATTGCCCACGACCTCCTACCTCTACGGCACCATCCACATGATCGGGAAAAACGATTTTTTCCTGACGGACAGTACCCGCTCGGCCATTGACCGGGCCAAGCTCGTCACCTTCGAGATCAACATGGAGGACATGATGAACATGTCCGCACAGATGGGCCTGATGATGAAATCCTTCATGGCTGGCGGCAAGTCGCTCTCCGACCTGCTGAGCAAGGAAGACTACGAACTCGTCAAGGCGCATTTCGACAAACAGGGCCTCCCGATTTTCCTTTTCGAGCGCATGAAGCCCATGTTCCTCACCGTGCTGGCCGATGCCGACATGAGCGGCGGCCTCGGTGGCGACGGCGACATGGTGTCCTACGAAATGAAAATCATGGACATTGCGCAGCAACAAAAAAAGAAAATAGGTGGCCTCGAAACCGCAGAATATCAGATGAGCATGTTCGACAGCATCCCTTACGAGGAACAGGCGCAGATGCTCGTCGAGTCCATAAAAACAACGGACACGGGCGATGGCGGCCAGTTCGATGAGATGGTCAAATTGTACAAAAACCAGGACATCGTGGGCATGGGTACGATGATGGGCGAGGACGAGAGCATCGGCGGGCACCAAGACCTCCTGCTCGACCAACGCAACCGCAACTGGATTCCCATCATGGGCGAAATGATGCTGGCGCAAACCACGTTTTTCGCCGTCGGCGCAGGCCATTTGGGCGGCGAGCAGGGCGTGGTTTCGCTGCTGCGGCAAGCGGGGTATAAAGTGGAGCCAGTGCGATGATTTACGATTTTGGGATTTACGATTGGTGGCGTGGGTTAAGCAGGCGCCCAAATCGTAAATCGTCACTCGTAATTCGTAAATAAAAAAGCGATAACCAGATGCAATCTACAACCACCGCTGACATCCAGCGCCTCTTCGACCTCCAGCTACGCCACCACCTCGAAGTCGGCAAAAGCACGGCCAGCCAGCGCGTTGCCAAGCTCGACCGCCTGCTCGATGCCATCCTGCGCCATCGCCCACAGATGCGGGAGGCCATGTACGCCGATTACCGAAAACCGCCTTTCGAGGTGGATGCTGTGGAGGTGCTGCCCATCACCGGGGCCATCCGTCACACCCGCTCCAAACTGCGCCAGTGGATGCAACCGCAGCATGTGCCCACGCCGATTGCGTTCCTCGGCGGCAGCTCCTGGGTGCAGCACGAGCCGAGGGGCGTCTGCCTTATCATTTCGCCGTGGAATTTCCCGTTCAACCTCAGTTTCATGCCGCTCGTCTCGGCCATTGCCGCAGGCAATACCGCCATCATCAAGCCGTCGGAAATGACGCCGCACTCGTCGGCACTCATCAAAAAAATCGTGGCAGAGGTTTTCGATGAAAACGAAGTGGCCGTCGTGGAGGGCGATGTTTCTGCTTCGCAAACGCTGCTCGCACTGCCGTTCCACCATATTTTTTTCACGGGAGCACCGAGTATCGGCAAGCTGGTGATGAAGGCCGCCGCCGAAAACCTCACCTCTGTCACGCTGGAATTGGGCGGCAAATCCCCCGCCATCATTGACGAAACCGCCGATTTGGACACCACCGCCACCCGCCTCGTTCGGGGCAAATTTGCGAACTGCGGCCAAATCTGCATCTCCCCCGACTACCTGCTGGTGCAGGAAAAAGTGAAGGACAAGCTGCTGGATTTGATGAAGAAAAAGCTCGTGGAAAGCTACGGCACCGACGCCGCCACCTCCGATTCCTACCCCCGCATGGTGAACGAGCGCCATTTCCGAAGGGTAAAAAACTACCTCGATGACGCCCTGGCCAAAGGCGCAAAAATCGAGGTGGGAGGCCGCACCGATGCTGCCAGCAACTACATCGAGCCGAGCATCGTGAGCAATCTGCCAGCCGATTCGCTGCTGATGCAGGAGGAGGTCTTCGGGCCGGTGCTGAGCATTCGCAGTTACGGCCAATTGCAGGAGGCGATTGACTTCGTGAACGCCCGGGAGCGCCCGCTGACCTTGAGCATTTTCAGCAAAAACAAAAAAAACGTGCAGCGGGTGCTGGCCGAAACCCGTGCCGGTAACAGTTGCGTGAACCATTGCCAGCTCCATTTTTACAACCACGACCTGCCTTTCGGCGGCGTGAACAACAGCGGCGTCGGCAAAGCGCATGGTTGGTACGGTTTTGAGTCATTCTCGAACGCCCGGGCCGTTTACAAACAAAACTTCTGGGGCCCGAGCGAGCTGCTGCGGGCGCCTTACGACAAGACAAAGCAATGGATTTTGGATATGGCGATACGGTGGCTGTGAGGTCGCCAAAGCTTGCTCCGAAACACGAATCTCCAAGCTAAAGCCTATATTTGTTGAAAAAATCAGCACCATGCTAATCGAAATACCGGACTCCGTCCTTCGCCAAGACAAGGTGACCGAAAAGACAATTCGGCTGCAAATTGCGATTGCCCTTTTCCAGGAGGAAATCTTCACGCTTGGACAAGCAAGCGAATTCCTTGGCGTGCCGCAGTTGATATTCCAAAAAGAACTGGCCAAGCGTAAAATTTCCATCCACTATGACGTGGAGGACTTTCGAGAAGACCTGAAAACACTGCGTAGCCTCGCATGATTGT
>JBGSWN010000182.1:0-7364 GCA_041752395.1 Saprospiraceae bacterium
CCGGTTGGGAAGCTGCGGGAGGCGTCAAGCGCCCAGGTTTCCACGTCCCAATTGTGTGCGGCGAGGGCGAACATCTTGCCCAATTGCCCGCCGCCAAGGATTCCTACTTTTGTTCGTGTCGTGTTCATGGCGGCAAAGGTAACGCCTCACATCCATTCTCTTTCATCCGTTTCCACCTTAAAAAGTACAAAATCCTGCACCGCCGCCGCCATCGCCACGGAAATATAGGGGATATCCACCGCCCCCGCAGCGGTGAAAAAAGTCAGCTTGGAACGGCCAGTCGGCGAGCTGAAAAAACCCCAGTGGGTGCTCACGGACTGCACCTTGTGCCATTGGAGCAGGACGGATTTTCGTTGCAAAACGCCCCACTCTGCCCGCAGTCCCTGCTCGCTGACGTGCCAGCGCCAAGTGCGTTGCCACTGCCAAGCCAGCAGCGCCGCCACCACCAGCCAAGCCAACCAAACATACGACCAATTGCCCATCCACGACTTCGTGATTCCCACCAAAATGATAGCTGGAAGCGGCCCAAGCACGAGGAATCGCAGCCAGATATTGAAGCCAGCAATGCCGTGCGATTCCCAAACTTGGTCGTTTTCTTCGGGGAAATAGGCCGCTCGCACCGCCGACAATTGCGGCTGGTAGCAGCCCGGCAGCCCTACCGAGAGCTTGCCAGTCACCTCCACGCTGGCGGCTTGGGGAAGGCGCACTTTCACCATGTTGAACAGCCGCATGAGCGGGCTGCTGCTCCATTCTACGTACTGGATTTTGGTCAAAATGGCCGAAACTTCCTGCCTCGTGAACAGGCCGCTCACGATTTTGAAGCCCCGCTCCGTCCGCCAAAAACGCAGGTCGAAGTATTGCATCACCGTACGTATCAACGTGCCGATAAAAGAGACGAACAGTAAAAAAGGTACCCCCACCAGCAGCCACGAAAGCAGGTCGGAACCGTCCGTGGTACCGAGCCACCAGTTAAGTTTTTTCTCCAAATTCAGGCCCATCGCCTGCTCCACGTCGTCGGCGAAACCAATGATGAAAGCCATCAGGATGCCTGCCGTCCGGATGTGGTTTTGGCTGGCACCGATTTTTACGAGGTCGAGGGGACGGAGGCGGAATAATAATTGAGAATTGAAAATTGAAAATTGAAAATTGTTTTCGGAACCTTCCTCATCCAAGTCTTCTTGCTCATGGACTGTTGAACTAGACTGCCAACTGCCAACTGCCGAACTTTTTCCCACTTCTTCCCGAAGGGCCTCTGCCAAGGGCTTGCTGATGGCGTACAAGCTGAATTCCTTGCCGGACGAGCCTGCCGTGTCAATGTCCACCGCAACGACGTTGAAGAATTGGTGGAGGATGTTCTGCTTGAAATTGACGGTCTGGATGCGGTCGAGCGGCACTGTGATTTTGGATTTTCGGAAAACGCCTTTTTCGAGCACCAATTCGCCGTCTTTTATATAAAAATAGAGCTTGAAATAATTTAGTAGCGACATGGTGGCGCTTACCAGCGCCAAGCCGATGAAGAATATCGTAATGCCACTTACGTTGCCCTTTTTACCAAATAATAAAACAGGTATGATATACCAAACCTGCCGGATCAGCATCCTGAGTACATTGCCCAAAATAAATACCAGCGCCGCTGGCGACTGTCGGGTGGGCTGCGAAAATGGGTGCGATTCTGTCATGCGGCAAATATAGAATTATCGCTATTAGGTATTGGTCATTCGCAAACAACCGATAGTTCACTCCTTCTTCAACCTTACCGCATCCACCTCCTTCTCCCTAATCAGCTTATTGAACCTCGGCAGCATGTCGTTTTTCACCCTCGCAAACTCCCCCAGCCATTTGTCAATCTCCGCTGCCAGTTCCCGCTGTACGGCCACGGCCTGCTCGGTGGGCGGGTAGTCGCCGGAAGTGAGGGCGGTGAGGTGACCCAACTTATTTGTCAGCCGAATGGGGAAGTTCAGCGGGTCTTGGCCGGACTTGTTTTTCGTTTGGTACAGCGACTCCTCCACCTTTGTCATGATGGAATCCATCTGGTTGGCGAGGTCGAGCAGTGGCTTGTGGTTGGCGTCGTTTTTGTCGAGGCGGCCCGTGAAACCCTTCACCTGTGAGCGCAGGTCACGGATGTCGAGGATGGCCTTGTGCGCCTCCGTCACCTTGTCCCGCACGCCCATGAGAAAGTCGAATTGGCGCTGCAACTCGGTGTCGGTGGCAGGGGAGCGAGGGTCTTTCAAGATGCGGAAATCGGCGGCCTGCACCTCCTCGCCCACCGTCAGCCGCAGCTTGTAATTGCCAGGCAAAGCCTTCGGCCCAGCCGTGCCAGCCCACCAGAGTATCATCCCCTCGAACGATTTGGCGTCGGGGTAGCGGGTGTTCCAAGTGAAGGTATTGCCCCCATTTTTCACCGAAAACTTGTCTTTTGGCTCTTTTGCCTTCGTTGAAAATTGGCGGATAAGGCTGTCCCGGCTATCGAGGAAGGCCAGTTTCACTTCCGTTTTGGCCGTGTCCACGTTGGGCAAATAGAAATGGACGTTCACGCCACCGGGGTGGTTCGTGCCTTCGGTTTTGAGGTCTTTGACCTGGTAGCCGTCCATGCGGTAGGCGTCTTTTGGTTTGTAAAGGTGGAATTTTTGCGCAGCAATACCTTCCGCCTGTTGGTGTAGCACGGTGAGGTCGTCAATTATCCAAAGGCTTCGGCCCTGCGTGGCCGCAATGAGGTTGTCGTCCTTTACGGCTAGGTCGGTGATGGGCACCATGGGCAGGCTCAGTTGCATCGGCTGCCAGTTTGCCCCATCATCAAAGCTGAGGTACATACCGCTTTCGGTACCGGCATAGAGCAGCCCCCGCCGCTTGGAGTCAGCCCGCACCACCCTCGTAAAATGTTGGTTGTCAATGCCGTTTACGATTTTCATCCAGGTTTTACCAAAATCACTGGTCTTGTAAAGGTATGGTTGGTAGTCGCCGTTCTTGTAGTTCGTGGCCGCCATGTAGCAGCCGCCGTCCTCGTAGGGGCTGGGTTCGAGGCTGTTGACCATTATCCATTCGGGCATTCCCTTGGGGGTCACGTTTTCCCATTTTTTGCCCCCATCACGGCTCACTTGTACGAGGCCGTCGTCACTGCCCGTCCAGAGCAGGCCCGGCACCCGTGGGCTTTCCGCTGCCGCAAAAATGGTGCAGTAGTATTCCACCGAGGTATTGTCTTTGGTGATGGGGCCGCCGGACGACTCCTGTTTCGTGGGGTCATTGCGGGTGAGGTCGGGCGAGATGACCTCCCAGCTTTGTCCCTCGTTGGTGGTCGCATGCAGGTGGTTCGAGGCCGTGTAGAGCTTCTCTGGGTCGTGCGGGGAAAAGAAAATGGGGAAGTTCCACTGGAAGCGGTACTTCATGTCCTTCACGCCGTGGCCCATCGGGTTGTTCGGCCAAACGTTGATGCTGCGGTTGAAGCCCGTTTTGTGGTCTTGCCGCTCGATGATGCCGTCGTAGCAGCCGCCGTAAACGATGTCGTTGTTATTGGGGTCAACGGCGATGAAGCCGCACTCGCAGCCTGCCGTACCCTCCCAGTCGTCGGTGCCGATGCTGCCGCCCAGCGTGCGGTGCGGGATGCGCAGCGTGCTGTTGTCCTGCTGCGCAACATAGATGCGGTAGGGAAAATGGTTGTCCGTCGTCACCCGGTAAAACTGCGCCGTGGGCTGGTTCTCGTAAGTGCTCCAGGTGTCGCCGCCGTCGTAGGTCACCTGGCCGCCGCCATCGTCGGCGATGATCATGCGGCGAGGGTCTTCCGGTGCTATCCAAAGGTCATGGTGGTCGCCGTGATTGGCGTTCAATGATTGGAAACTACGCCCGCCGTTGGTGCTTTTATGGTAGCTGACGTTCATCACATAGACCGTGTTTTCGTCCTTGGTATCTGCATAAATACGGGAATAGTACCAGGCCCGCTGGCGCAGGTTGCGGTCTTCGTTCACTTTTTGCCAAGTCTTTCCAGCGTCGTCGGAGCGGAACACCCCGCCCGATTTGGCCTCCACGATGGCCCAGACCCGGTCACTGTTCACGGGCGATACTGTCACGCCAATGATGCCGAGGGTGTCCTTTGGAAAGCCTTCGTTTTTGGAAATCTCGGTCCAGGTATCACCGCTGTCCGTGCTTTTCCAGAGCGCCGAGCCATCGCCGCCACTGCTGAGGTCATACGGCGTGCGGCGTACCCGCCAAGTGGAAGCATAGAGTATCCTTGGGTTGTTGGGGTCGAATGTGAGGTCAACTGCTCCGGCCCCGGCGTTTGCGAAGAGGATGCGCTCCCAAGTCTTGCCGCCGTCTTTGCTGCGATAAATGCCCCGTTCATCGGTATCCTTGAAAAGGTCGCCGAGCACGGCAGCATACACCAAGTCAGGGTTCCTCGGATGGATGCGGATGCGTGGGATATGCCGGCTGTTTTTCAAGCCAATATGCTTCCATGTCTTCCCGGCATCTTCGCTTTTCCACATCCCGTAGCCGTAGCTGACATTTCCCCTGACCGTCACCTCGCCACCCCCAACGTAGATGACGTTGTTGTCGCTTTCGCTCACCGCCACCGCCCCGATGGAGCCGCCGAAGAAGCCGTCGGAGATGTTCTCCCAAGTGATGCCACCGTCCTGTGTGCGCCAAACACCGCCGCCAGTGCTGCCGAAGTAGAAGAGCTTGGGCTTGCCGGGCACACCCGTCACTGCTGCCGAGCGCCCGCCCCGATAGGGGCCGATGCTGCGCCATTGCAGGGAGGCGTAAGCTTTTTCCTCAAATTTCACAATCGAAGTAGGGGAGGGTTTGGCTTCTGCTTTTTTATTTTTTTGAGCAAATAATGGGGTGGAAATGGCCAAAAGGCAAAGGACGGCAAGGAGAAAATGGTTGCGCATGATTAGTTGTTTTTATTGGGGGCAAAGGAAGGGAAAATACAAGTATGACAACAATTAATTGAGGCTGTCTTATAGGTCATATTGTCGGGACGACCACAAAACTTAATTTTACGCAACGCCGCCTCGAGCTCAACGCTGGAGCGAGATTAGTCTTGGACTTCGAGGCTTGGCGACGGCGTTGTGCCCCCGATTTTACTCGTGATATACTCCTTCACCCGCTGCGCCTCCTCCACGGGCAGCCCACTGATGCTCAGGTCGCTGCCGCTGCCACCTGCCGTGTAAACCTTTAGGGTGGCAAGCCCAAAAGCACTTTCCACGGGTCCCCGGCTGATTTCACAATGCTGCATCCGGTTGAAGGGGATGGCCGTGAGGCTGCGCCACCAGACGCCGTGCTTGTACAGGATGTCGTGTTCCCGAAGGGCATAACCCTCAGCGGCAAACCGCTTTAATGCGACCACCATTCCCAAGCAAAAAAGCGCTGCCCAAAACGCCAGCAAGCCCCAATTCAGCCAAGCCATTTTCAAGGGGTTTACGAAGTAAAAAACGAGCCAGCCCAACAGCATAAAGGCGAAAAATATGCCGGTGGCTATTATCTCCACCATGCGGTAGGAAGGCGAAAGCCGCTGGAAATCAACGGCTTCGGCCTTTGGCAATTCTGCGGTGGCAATTTGTGCGTTTTCGAATATCATGATTTCTTTTTCGATTTGTTGCCCGCCAAGATGCCCCAACCACCAGAGCCTAACAGGAAGCCGAAATCGTACCATCCGCCGCTGTTGTTCACGGCATAGATGGCAACGTTGTCGTCAAACAAACTGGCGATGAAACTGACGGGCGTGATGAAGCCATGCAGCAGTCCGAACAGGAAGCCGTACTGTTCGCCTTTGAGGCATTCCTGCACGGGCTCGACGCCTGCGCAGGAAGCGAAGGTGAACACGAGCAGCGCCAAGGCGCTGAAAATCAGCAGTTTGGAAGTTAGTTTGTTTTTCATGATTTTATATTTTAGTAATTAAACAGCAAGAAAGTGTTTCTTGTTTTGACTTTTGCCAAAGGTAGAAATTCTGTGGGCATTGGCCTTTTCTGATTCAAATATCTCGGATTTAGGACTGTCACTAAACGGATTTCCTTTTGCTTCTGCGCAAAAAAAAGACGGCTATCCGTTCCCAGATGGCCGCCGATATTGGATGTCAATGAGGCAAGCATCCATTTAGCTTTCATTCAACTTTGTTGTTTTACTCTTCCGTAACCACGATTTTTAAAGTATGCACTTGATTCAGCGATTTTAAATTGATGAAATAAATGCCCGGCAAATAATCACCCAAGTCCAGTTGCGTCTCATATTGGTCGTCGCCTTCCAGTTTGTCCTGCTGCAAAATCTGCCCCAAGACATCCAAGACGTAAATCCGCACATCCTCCTCCCGGCTCAGCCCCACTTTGAGGTTCACCAAACCAGAAGTCGGGTTCGGGTAAGCCATCACTTCCGTAAATTGGAGATACGTCAAACTGTCCTCCTGCGGTGCGTTCAGCCTCAAATTATTGGTAATCCAAATCTGCTTCGTTATGCTGTCCCGGCAGAATTGATTGGAAGCAATCATCGTCACAAAATAGGAAGTCTGCTGTGCCGACAGGTCGTTCGGATAGCTGAATGCTGGGTTCGCCAAGTCGCTTGTGCTGCTGGCCGGGTCACCGAAGTGCCACTCCCAGGCCGTCGGCGCTGGCAAAGTCACGTCAATGAATTGGATGATGTCGTCCGAATTCACCTCAATGGAATCCACGTCAAATAGACCCGAAGCAGCCAAGAAATGCGCATTGAAAACACCGCCCGAACTCGCCACACCCAGGTTCTGCACAGTGGTACAGCCATTGTCATCCGTCACGGTGACGTTGTAAGTGCCAACCGTCAGCTGCGAAACATCTTCTGTGACAGCGCCCGTGCTCCAATTATAGGTGTAATCCGTGAGGCCACCCGTCACGGTCAGGTCAATATTGCCATCGTCGGGCGTCTTGCAACCTGCCCGCTGTATCTGGTACTCGACCAAGAGGAAATCGGGTTGCGTCAGCTCGTTAATCGAGACAACCGTACAGCCGTGTGCGTCCGTGACCGTGCCTGCATAGTTGCCAATTGCAAGGCCCGAAATATCCGGCGTGGTCGCCCCATTTTGCCAATTATAAGTATATGGCGCACTGCCACCGCTGACGTTAAAAGCTATGACGCCATCATTGCCGCCATAGCAGCTTATATGGGTCAAACTGACGCCCGCTGCAATAGAATCTGGCTGCGCTACCGCAATGGTGTCCTGTATATTGCAGCCATTATTGTCAATAATATTTACGATATAATTCCCCGCCGATAATTGGTCTATATCTTCGGTAATTTGACCAATTTCCCAATTGACATTGTACCCACCAGAAGCCAGCGGCGTGCCGCCCATGATGTCCAAATTAATGGCGCCGGAAAAATCATTGAAACAGTTCAAATCTGTCACA
>JBGSWN010000183.1:0-9001 GCA_041752395.1 Saprospiraceae bacterium
AAGGCATCAGCTGCCACTTGGAAGTCGTTGTTGTCGGTTTTGTCGTCCGTGTTGTCAAATTTCAGCCAGCCAAGGGTGAGGTTAGCACCGTTGCGCCAGAAGTATTTTTTCTGCTGGAGATTGGCGAAGCCGTTGGCGGAAATGCCAATCAAAGCGGCTTTAGTGTTTGGCGTTTCTTTGGAGAACCAATCATTGAAACCGGAAAGATTTAGGCCAAGGTTACCGATGGCACCCACATCCCAGCGTGGGTAGGGCGTTACTTTATCGGTCAAGTCAGCTACTTCGGCCTTGAGTGCGTCAACTTGACCAGTGAGTTCAGCCAATTGGGCTGCCAGTGGTGCGAGTTGTGCTTCTTTTGCGGCTTTTGTTGCGGTGAGCTCTTCAATGGATTGTGCTTGAAGGGCAAAACAGCTAACCATCAAACCCAACGTGAGGAGTAAAAACTTCTTCTTCATAATTGCAGTAATGTTGTTTAATTTGAAATTAAGATAACAAGGTGGTACACACAGCAAATGGCCTTTTTAGCCGATTTGCTTTTCGTTGGAAAAAATTTCCACCTTCTCAGACGTGAGTTTGCTTAAAGGTATCACAATTATTTTTCCTTCTCCTTGTAGGGTAATGGAGTTGCTGTCCATGGCGATAACCCTTCCCTTCGAGCCGTCCACTTGAACAATATCGCCTATTTTCACCTTGTTTTTACTGTAAAAAGAGGCAAGAAAATTGGCCATGGTATCCTTTGAGGCGAAGCCGTAACCAATGGCAAAAGCACCAACTACGCCTGCGAGTATGACAGTAAGGTTGGAAGTAATGAGCGAGGTTTCGATGCTGGCTTGGGCCATGGCGCTGATGGTTAGCGTCAGGAAAATCAAGTAGAAAACAAAGTTGGCGATGATTTTACCTGATGAAATGCCGAGGGCATTGGTTGTAACAAGTACGATGTTTTTGACAAACTCCGCTAGATAAATGCCCATCACGAATAGTGCAAGTGCCGACAACAATTTAGGCAAATAGGAAATCAAGTCCTTTACCATTTCCGATACAATGGGCACACCCAATACATCGGTGGCCATCATGACGAAAACCAGCATTAGAACGTAGAAGGCCAGCTTTGAAAAGAAAATGCTGAGCTTGATTTTCAGACCCGCTTTTTGTGCGAATTCGGTCTCGTTGATTTTTTCGCCAAAACGGTCAATGTTTATTCCGAGAAATAATTTTTCAAGGGCTTTCGATACAAATTTGGAGATGCCCCACCCAATGGCCACAACGATGGCGGCTTTGGCGATATTCACGGCGGCAGATGCGAACTGGAAAAGGACCTGCTTGACGATTTCGATTATTTCCATGTTTGTGGTTGTCTTGTTTTGGTTGTTTAAACCTGGCTTTAAATTAAATTAATAGCAAAAGAATGGCTTTTCAAAATAGGCGATTTTAGTCTATGGAATCTTCATCATTTGGGTCGAAAAAGGTCCCAGCCATGCCAGGCGTAGGGCTATCCGCATCTGGATCGGCGGCTCCTTCTGGCAGCTCGTTTTTAACGGCTTGGTCCAATTCCTTTACCGTACCGCCAAGTGTCAGTATGAACATTTCAAAAACCTTTGGAATATACAATTCCATTGCTTGCCCCATCATGGTCAATATTTGCAAGCTGCCGAAGACATGCTCTTCGATTTCCGGTGGCGTCGGATACATCAGCGCATCCTCCTCCATGATCTGCTTGAAACTGTTTGTGGTGCTCATGATTTTTACACGATTCGATGGATATTTATTTAATCACCTGGGTATAGTTCTTCGTAAACCATTTGGGCTTTGTGTTTTGCTCGTTTTAATTTCATTTTTATGGCGCTTTCGGTCTTGTCCAGCATGTTTGCGATTTCCTTGATTTGCAGGTCATCCTGGTATTTCATCAACAAGATTGCCTTGTCGCCAATAGGGATTTCCTCCAAAACCACCCGAAGCCGGTCGGCCTGCATTGTCAGCAAGGCTTCGTCGTGCACTTCGTCAATGGTATCCGGCAAACGCTCCATCTCATCCGAGAAGATATCGCCTGTTTTCTTTTTCTTCCGAATTACGTCAATGCAATAATTGTAGGTGATGGAGTACACCCAAGTCGAAAACTTGGCCTGTTCGGCAAACTGTCCCAAGTTCAGGAAGATTTTCATGAAAATCTCCTGCGCTGAGTCCCTGGCCAAATGCTCCTCCTTCAGCAGTGAAATACACTTGCCGTAAACCTTACCGGAGTACCTCCTGTAAAGCTCGGTGAAATGCCTGGCGTCCTTTGTGACGAGGTATCTCTTTATCAAGTCAATGTCCTGTTCCTTGGAAAATTCTTCGGTTTCCATCAAACTGGCAAGTGCAATTTTCCTACAGGCACAAATTAAAGACGAGGCATTAATTTGTCACCTAATAGATTGATATTCAATTGATTATTCCAAAAACAAACATGGAATTTTCACACGAAAGTAGAAAAATTACCTTTATCTAGGGGGGATTTGTCGTTTTTGACGCCGATTTTGAAAGATGGGTACATTCTTCGCAACATTTTTTTTACGGGAGCAGTGCGAAGCGAGGTAAAAAAGAGGGTTTGGGGCAAAAAAAAGAGGCAGTACTCTTGCAGCACTACCTCAGCCCTAACCAAATAAAACCAAATTATTTATCTTCGATTTACCAAAGCCCTGAAGGGCGTTTAGTAAAATTTTATCTTGGTGTAAAAACTACTCTTAGTTTCAGAACGCTAAGGTAAATTGATTTCAAATAAACAAGCAAGATTTTTGTAAATTTTTTTTAAAAAAAATAACACTTTCTGAGGCAATTAATCCAGAACACCCAAAAAACAACAAAATCAATCCACCAAAATGCAGTTGTATTTTTTGATTAATAAAGATTCTGTAGTTTTTTGTTTTGAATTTTAACTTTATAATAATTTCAATAAAAGACCTATTTCTTTTAAAAAAGTGACAACTTTAGGGGTTTTTTTCAAAAATATCAAAAATGAACAAACGGGTACAAATCCACTCAATTTTCCTCCTCCTTAGTGTGTTGCCTACAGTTAGTCTTTTTTCACAGGCAAAAACCAGCACCGACGAAGACGCACTTTTTATCCGCCAAATACATGATATCGCGCTTACCCAAGGTCGTTGCTACCCTTGGCTCCACCATTTGACCAAAAAAATAGGCGCCAGGCTCGCCGGTTCGCCCCAAGCCGCCGCCGCCGTGGAATACACCCACCAAATGTTGGATACGCTAGGGCTGGACTCAGTCTGGTTGCAGCCTTGCACCGTGCCACACTGGGTGCGTGGCGAAAAGGAAATCGTTCGCATCGCTCAATCCGACATGGGTACTGTGGAGCTGAATGCGCTTGCCCTCGGCAATTCGGTAGGCACTGGCGAGGCTGGAATCTCCGCCGAAGTGGTTCGGGTGCTCAGCTTGGATGATGTCGAAAAATTGGGCGAAGCCAAAATAAAAGGCAAAATCGTCTTTTTCGACCGCCCCTTCGACCCGACCAAAATCAACACTTTCGAAGCTTACGGCGGAGCCGTTGACCAACGCGGAAGTGGTGCTTCAGAAGCAGCGAAATTTGGCGCCATCGGTGTGCTGGTACGCTCCATGGCTTCGGGCCTGAACGACGTTCCGCACACAGGCGGTTTGCAATACAAGGACGGCCTGCCTAAAATTCCAGCCTGCGCCATCTCCACCAACGACGCCGAACTGCTTGGCCAGCTTTTAAAAAAAAGCCCGGTGAAAGTCTTCATGCGTACCGACTGCGAAATGCTGGCCGAGCGCCCATCCTTCAACGTCATCGGTGAAATCAGGGGCAGTGAACACCCAGAGGAAATCATCGTGGTGGGCGGCCACCTCGACTCTTGGGATGTGGGCGAGGGTGCTCATGACGATGGTGCAGGTTGTGTGCAATCCATGGATGTTTTACAATTGTTTAAACGCCTGAATTACAAGCCAAAACATACGATACGCTGTGTGCTTTTTATGAATGAAGAAAACGGACTCAGGGGCGGAACGGCTTACGGCGACGAGGCAAAACGCAAGGGCGAAAAACATGTAGTGGCCATTGAAAGTGACCGGGGCGGGTTTGCTCCGAGGGGCTTCACCGTGGATGGCGAGGAGACTGTTTTTACTGAAAAATTTCCCAAAATGCAGCCTTGGCTGGACGTATTAGGGCCTTACAATCTCCACATCAAAAAGGGAGGCGGTGGCGCAGATATTTCCCCCTTGAAGAATCAAGGCGTATTGCTCGTAGGATACGAGCCAGATTCCCAGCGGTATTTTGATTACCACCACACAGATGCCGACGTGTTCGAGGCTGTAAACAAGCGGGAACTGGAGCTGGGCACTGCGGCAATAACAAGTCTTATTTTTTTGATGGATAAATACGGATTATAAAGGCATTAAAAGTCAAATCTGCGTTTGCACCCCCGTTTTTTCATACTACCTTTGCGCCCCGGAAAGAATAGAGCCAGACTTCCCAAGCCGCACGAGGTTTCGGAAGTCTTTTTTTAAAAAAGCAAACCGAACTACATCATGCCAAAAGATACTTCTATCAAGTCAGTCCTCATCATCGGTTCCGGGCCTATCATCATCGGACAAGCCTGCGAATTCGACTATTCCGGCACGCAAGCCAGCCGCTCGCTGCGGGAAGAGGGCATCGAGGTGACCCTCATCAATTCCAACCCGGCCACCATCATGACCGACCCGGTCACTGCCGACCATGTTTACCTGCTGCCGCTGACGACGGATAGCATCGAACAGATTTTGCAAGAAAGGTATATTGACGCCGTGCTGTCCACGATGGGCGGCCAAACGGCGCTCAACCTCGCCATCGAGGCCGATAAACTGGGCATCTGGCAGAAGTACAATTGCCGCATGATTGGCGTGGACATTGCCGCCATCGAGTTGACGGAAAACCGGGAAGCGTTCCGAATGCACATGATCAACCAAGGACTTGGCGTGGCACCATCGAGGATTGCCAACTCGTTTTTGGAGGGAAAAGAGGCGGCGCAGGAAATCGGTTTCCCGCTCGTCATTCGCCCATCTTACACCCTCGGTGGAACGGGGGCGGCCTTTGTTTTCAAAGAAGAAGAATTCGACGAACTGTTGCGCCGTGGCCTTACGGCCTCACCTACGCACGAGGTGCTGATAGACAAAGCGGTATTGGGTTGGAAGGAGTTCGAGTTGGAACTTTTGCGGGACGATGCAGACAACGTCGTCATCATTTGTGTAGTGGAAAACCTCGACCCGATGGGCATTCACACGGGCGACAGCATCACCGTTGCGCCAGCAATGACCCTGAGCGACACAAGCTATCAGGACATGCGCAACCAGGCCATCCAAGCCATGCGCTCGCTAGGCAACTTTGCCGGAGGCTGCAATATCCAGTTTGCACAAAACCCTGAAACCGAGGAACTTATCGTCATCGAAATCAATCCACGGGTAAGCCGCTCCTCGGCGCTGGCGAGCAAGGCAACGGGCTACCCGATTGCGAAGATTGCCGCAAAACTCGCCATCGGCTACAACCTCGACGAGCTGAAAAACCAGATTACGAAGAGCACCAGTGCCTATTTCGAGCCTACGCTCGACTATGTAATTGTGAAAATACCACGGTGGAATTTCGCCAAATTCCCGGGGGCTGATACCCGACTTGGGCTGCAAATGAAATCGGTGGGCGAGGTAATGGCCATTGGCCGGAACTTCCTCGAAGCCCTCCAAAAAGCCTGTCAAAGTTTGGAAAACGGCCGCATGGGCCTCGGTGCCGACATGAAGGAGTGGGTGCGCACAGAGGACATCATGGAACGGTTGGAGAAGGCCAGCGAAGATCGGATTTTTAGGTTAAAAGATGCCTTGCGCTTGGGCGTACCGGAGAAGTCCATCCATAAAATCACGAAGATTGACCCTTGGTTCATCAAGCAAATCAAGCGACTCGTGGACATGGAAAACGAGCTGATGCGCTACAACGTGCCGGATGATATTCCTGAAAAATTCTTTCGGGAAATGAAGGAGGTCGGCTACTCCGATGCTCAAATCGCTTGGCTGATGCGGGTAAAAGAAGAGGAAGTGAACAGTGCCAGAAAGAAGCTGAATATCCGCCGCACCTACAAAATGGTGGACACCTGTGCCGCAGAGTTCGAAGCGCAGACGCCCTATTTTTACTCCACATTTGACCAAGAAAACGAAAGCATTCCTTCGGATAAAAAGAAGGTCATCGTGCTGGGCAGCGGCCCAAATCGGATTGGGCAGGGCATTGAGTTCGACTACTGCTGCGTACACGGCCTTTTGGCCATCAAGGAAGTGGGTTATGAATCCATCATGGTCAACTGCAACCCCGAGACCGTCTCCACCGACTTCGACATGGCGGACAAGCTCTACTTCGAGCCGGTGTTCTGGGAGCATTTGGAGGAAATCATCGAACTGGAAAAACCGGAGGGCATCATCGTGCAATTGGGTGGCCAAACGGCGCTGAAATTGGCGGAGACATTTCACAAAAAAGGCATCCCCATCATCGGCACCAGCTACCCGGACATGGACTTGGCCGAAGACCGTGGCGCTTTTTCCGACCTGCTGAAAGAACTTGGCATCCCGTACCCTAATTACGGTGCGGCCAGCGATGCGACCGAGGCACTCCGCATTGCCAACGAAATCAGCTATCCCGTGCTGGTGCGCCCCAGCTACGTGCTCGGCGGTCAGGACATGCGCATCGTCATCAACGACAAGGAACTGGAGCAGCACGTGCTGTCCATCTTCAAGCATACACCTGACAACAAGGTGCTGGTTGACCACTTCCTCGACCGGGCCAAGGAGGCCGAGATTGACTGCATCTGCGACGGCGACGAGGTACACGTGATGGGCATCATGGAGCATATCGAGCCAGCAGGCATCCACTCTGGGGACAGCAATGCTGTGCTACCCACTTACAGCCTCTCCGTAGACGTTGTGAACACGATGGTGGAATATGCCGAAAAACTCGCCAAAGCATTGAATATCAGGGGTTTGATGAATGTGCAGTTTGCCATCAAAGGAGAAAAAGTGTATGTCATCGAGGCGAACCCACGGGCCAGCCGCACCACGCCGTTCATTGCGAAAGCTTACGGTGTTCCCTACCTGAAAATCGCCACGAAGGTGATGCTCGGTACGCATAAATTGAAGGACTTCGTCATCAAGCCGCAGCCGAAGGGCTATGCCATCAAGGTGCCGGTTTTCTCGTTCAGCAAGTTCCCTGAGGTAAGCAAGGATTTGGGGCCTGAGATGAAATCAACGGGCGAGGCAATTCATTTTATCCGAGATTTGAGCGACCCGTTTTTTAGGGAATTGGACAAGAACCGGAATATGTATTTGACGCGGTAAAATGGCTTTGCCTTGCGGAACTTTAGGGAAATGGATTAACTTTATTGCCTAAAACGGAAAAGCATGGGTAATATAACAGAGCATAAACTTCATTTGATACAGCACATTTCGGTCATTGATAACCAGAAGGATTTGGAGGCGTTTTTGGAAAAAGAGCTGAAAGAAATCAAGGCGGGAAAGGATAAATCCGAAGATAAGCTACCTTTTGCCAAAAGGGGCAGCCTAACGGAAATTGAAAAAAAATTGTTGGCCAAACCTATCCGAAAGACCTTTGATAAAGAAGCCATCATGCGGGAACAGGGATGGACGGGAAAGCATGACAAAGAAGGTATGGATAGACTAACCCAAGAAATGGATATTCAAGAACCCATCGAAGAACTCCTTGCCATGTTGACCAAATGACCTATATTTTTGATACCAATATCCTTCTCCACTTTGTTCGTGAAACTTCGTTGAAACACGAAGTAATCAATCAATTCGACCCATTTGGTTCAGGAAATGACACTTGGATATCGGTTGTCACTATAGGTGAAATACGCTCAATAGCAATGCAAAACAAATGGGGAGAACAAAAATTATCCCGTCTGGGATCCTATATTTCCAAAATAATGGTTTCCGATTTAAACATTGAAACCCTTTTAAATCTTTACGCCGAAATTGACGCCTTCAGCCAAGGCAAACACCCTTCTCTCACTTCCAATTTCTCCGCCCGGAACATGGGCAAAAACGACCTCTGGATTGCAGCCACGGCTTCTCTTTTAGAAGGTACACTACTCACCACCGATAGCGATTTCAACCATTTGAACAATGAGTTTTTGAAAGTAGAAAGGCTAAGTTAAACGCCCCTTCACTCCCTCGAAAACGTCCACTTAATCATCTCCCCCAGCGTCGCCTTTTTGCCATAAAGCAAAATGCCCACCCGGAAAATCCGCCCTGCCAGCCACACAAAAAACACGGCAGATCCAGCCAGCACCGCCATTGAAAGCAGCACTTCCCACAGCGGCGGCTCGAAGGCCAACCTCGCAGGCATGAGCACTGGCGAAAACAAGGGGAAAATGGACATCCAGCGGGCCAATGGGCTGGTTGGATTCTCTATGATCGGGCTAATGAGCACGATGGACAGGATTATCGGCGCCATTGCCACCATCGAAAGCGACTGGCTCTCGCCTTGGTCGTCGCCCATGCTGGCACCGACGGCGGCAAAAAGCGATGAATAAATGAAGTAACCGCCTACAAAATAAAACAGGAAAAGCGGCAAAATATAGGACCAATTCTGACTTGCAATTGCCTCGAAAACCTGTCCTGCTTGCGATGCCATCACCTCTGGCGGCGGCTGTTGCATCGGCCCCATCGAGTGTTGCAGCGAGGCTGGGTCAACGTGCAGGAACGAAGTCGCCACAGTCGTCAGCACAAAGGTCATCGTGATCCAGACCAGCATTTGCGTCAGGCCTACGGCGCTCACGCCGAGGATTTTCCCCATCATCAACTGGAAGGGCTTCACCGATGAAATGATGACCTCCACGATGCGGTTCGTCTTCTCTTCCATCACGGAGCGCATGATCATTGCCCCATAAAAAATCAGCACGATGTAAATCACGAAGCCCGACACAAAACCAATGGCAGTGGCCAATTCGGCGCTGTTTTTCTTGCC
>JBGSWN010000184.1:0-5095 GCA_041752395.1 Saprospiraceae bacterium
GCTGTTCCCAGAACTGGTGAAATCGCCCGCTACTGCACCGCTTGAGCTTGCGCAAAGCCTGAACTTATTGCAAAGCTCCGACTCGGATTTTTTAGAAAAAATAGTGGACGAAGTGCTGGCCGCCAACCCCGACAAAGTGGCCGAGTACCGCAAGGGCAAGAAGGGCCTCATCGGCTTTTTCATGGGGGAGGTGATGCGGGCCTCGAAGGGCAAGGCCGAGCCGAAAGCGACGAATGATTTGGTGGCGAAGAAGTTGGCGGGTTGATTTATACAAAAAAATGGATTGTTGCGTTTCCTGACATTGCCCCGTCAACTCCTTACTTTTGCACTAAACCGATACTACTTTGAGCAAAAAAGATAACAGGAAGAAAGATAAATATGAAAAATAATACAGATTTCATTTATTTTTATTTGAAATTAAACCTAATGAAAGGACTAGAAATTATTACAAATTCGTGACTCCTACTTTGCTTCTCACTCATTCCTCCAAAATCCAATCGCATACCAATCTTAAATTTTTTGAACCCAATTGCTGGTTTTATATACAACCCAAAAAAGGTAGGTGCACCAATACTGTCTTCATGTGGTACACTGCGAACATAGCTTCCTAATCTAAGGCCGCCATCTATCTCTATCCATTTTAATTCGGGTTTCCATCGGACAAAAAAATGGAAAAATAACAACTGGTACAAATTATGCATATCAACTTCGCTTCTATCGCCTGACCAAATTGTGTTCCTTTCCGTAAAATTTTTACCAGCCAAAACCACTCTGTCAAACTTACTGGGAAGAAATCCGATTTCTCCTCCCAGAAATAGCTCATCTCTAATCCATCTAGCATAATGAACTGAAGTGGCCCACGCTTCAAAATCAATCCCCAAAAGGTTATCGCCAATCTCCTTTTCGGCTTCCAAGGACAAACCAGTTGTGGAACCTTTTTGGCCCAAGCCCAAGTCGTTACGTAGGTTGCTTAATGGTAGGCTACGGTTTGCTTCATTAAAATCGGCTCTAATGCTCATACCACTTTGCCCAATCACAAAAGTTGATGCGATTGAAAATGACAGTACAAGCAATTTTCGAGCAAGAGTCGTTTTCATGTTGAGCAAACGTTTAGGCAAAAGTAATTTTTATGGATGGAAAAAAGCTTGGTTTTGATGCGCTTTTTATTTCCGCTGTATTTTTCTCAATACTGCCGCTTGCAGGACAAGGCCGAGCCACAAGCAACGAATGTGCTGGTGGCGAAGAAGTTGGGGTGATTTATACAAAAAATTGCGATAGAACGTTTTTCTACGTTCCCCGGCGCAAAACCTTAATTTTGCGACGCAATTTTGTAAACTGAAATCTCAAACATGAAATATCCTTCGACGTACTGGCTGCTGCTGTTCTTTTTTGGCTTCGCTTCAAACCTGACTTTTGCCCAAACCCCCAGCCCCGACAACCTGATTCCCCGCACCCTGCTTTTCAAGGATAAAACAAGGAACAACGTTCGGATGTCCCTTGACGGCAGCTCGGTTTTTTACCAAAAAAAGGCCGATGGCTCGGATAGCACGCTATACTACCTGCAAGTAAATTTCCCGCTCCATGAAAAGAAAAGGCACTTCGAAGGCAAGCTGACCAATTGGGACATGCTCTACGACGGCGGCCTCTTGGCGGTGGTGCAGCAGGACACCAGCTTCACGCTGTACAGCACTTCGCTCACTTCCACCAAGCTGCGCAAAGTGAATTTTTTCCCCTTCAAAGAACTTTCGGTGCTGCACCTGAGCGCCCGTTTTCCGAACAAAGTGGCGGCCAATATCGTAGCGGTTGACCCTACGCAAAGCGGTCTCTACATCCTCGACATCCTGAGTGGCAGCACCAAGCGCCTCACTGTCATGGATGGTTTTGAGCAGGTTTTTTTGGATGAAAACTTCGGTTTGGTGGCGGCGCTCCGCAATGATTCCAATGAGGTTCGCACCCTGCTACGACGCCACAATGGTCAGTGGAAACCAGTCATCAGCTACCCATTTACCCCCGATAATTTCATCGGCGGCGTTTCAGGAATCATATCCGTGAGCAAGGACGGGAAGACCATCTACGCTACCGATAATTTCGGCAAAGACAAGTCCAGCCTCGTTTCCATTGATGTTGAAACGGGCGACCTGAAAGAACTGGCCAGCAACCCTGATGCTGATATTTTTCCCGCCGCTTTTTCCCTTGATTTGGAGGGAAGGCCTACTACGGTGGTGGCGCTTTATGGCGATACCCATCGGCATATCGTGGATGAGAAAGTCAAAGCCGATTTTGAGTTTTTGGACAAAGAACTGAAAGGGAATACAAGCTACGTCAGCGCCAGCCAAAACGACAGCACTTGGCTGGTGCGAAAACTCGACGGCGGGCCTACTTTTTACTATATCTACTATAGAAAGGCCAAAAAACTCACGTCGCTTTTCAATGATTTTGAATACCTGAACGGGTACGACTTGGCCACTCGAAAAGCCTACACCGTCACCACCCGTGATGGCTTGAAACTGCCCGTACACGTCTATGTTCCCTTCGGAATGAGCCGGGGCGATGGTACGCCAAAGACGCCGCTCCCGACGATTGTGTATGTCCACGGCGGTCCTTGGGCGGGTGTCACACACTGGAACAGTTGGTTTCACGACCGCAATTTCCAACTGCTGGCCAACCGGGGTTACGTGGTCATCAACATGGAATTCCGGGGTACGACCGGGCTGGGCAAGGCCATGACCGACGCTGGCGACAAGCAATGGGGCGAGGCCATGCACAATGACATCGTGGACGTGGCAACTTGGGCCATCAAGCAGGGCATCACCAACCGCAGCCGCCTCGGCATCTGGGGCTGGTCGTACGGCGGTTATGCTACTAATTTTGCGATGGCCGCTTCGCCCGACCTCTTCAAAGCCGGTGTATCTATGTATGGCATCGGCGACTTGCCTGCTTTTTGTCAAATACCCGATATTGCCCATGACAGCCTTGTCTGGCTGTCCCGTGTCGGCGACCCGAACACCGAAGACGGCATGGCTTTGCTGAAAAAACAATCCCCCAATACTTATATCAAGGGCGTCGCAAACCCCATCCTCATCACACATGGCAGCCTCGACGACCGGGTACCGATAGAACAATCCGATAAATTTGCCTCGGAATTGAATGCGGCCAAAAAGGACGTGACTTACTTTTTTTACCCAGAAGAAGGCCACGACTACCGCAAGCCGGAGTCTTGGGTATCGTTTTGGGCCATCACAGAGGCATTTTTGAGCAAAAACCTTGGTGGCCGAAAAGAGGCCCGTGGCAAAGACATTGAGGCTGGCAAGTTCGAGGTGATGTTCGGGAAGGAGTTTATTAACAGCATTGAATGAGCTGCGAGCTTTGAGCCGTGAGTTTCGAGCTATGCACTGCACAAAACTCGTAACTCGAAACTCACAACTCAAAACTCTCAAAAACAGTATCTTGCCCGCTTTACGACCAGTAGCTGCATGAAGAAACCACTTTTTAAGATTCGGGAAGACGGAAAATTCGGCTTTATTGATGCCATCGGCGAGGTGATCATCGAGCCGCAGTACGTGGAAGCCGAGGACTTTTACAACGACTTTTCCAGGGTGCGATTCAACGACCGGATGGTGCCGATAGATAGCCAGGGCAGGCTGTTGCTGCGCAATATTTTTGGCTATGTTGGGCTTTTTGAGGAGCATTTGGCCAAAGTTCAATTGGTGCAAAAATGGGGCTACATGGACGAGCGTGGCCGCATGGCCATCCCCATTCAGTTCGATGAGGCAGGCGATTTCAGCGAGGGGCTGGCCCCCGTTTCCATTGATGAGCAGTTCGGGTTCATTGACACGGCAGGCGTTTTTGTGGTGCAGCCGCGGTTCGATTGGGCGGGCGAATTCCAAAGTGGCCTTGCCCCAGCCAGTGAGGGCGACGTTTCCGGTTATGTGGACCGCAGCGGCGAGTGGGTGATTGACCCGCTTTTTGATGAATGCCAATTGTT
This sequence comes from Saprospiraceae bacterium, assembly GCA_041752395.1. Taxonomy (GTDB): domain Bacteria; phylum Bacteroidota; class Bacteroidia; order Chitinophagales; family Saprospiraceae; genus UBA6168. Next base: position 3,986 of record JBGSWN010000184.1, read on the forward strand.
TCAGGGCGAAGTGGCCGTGGTGGTTCGCCAAGGCCGCTGGGGCTTGGTGGACAAATCGGGCAAGCTGCTCCTGAAACCGCAGTTCGACCTCATAGATGACTACGCCAACGGCGAGTTTTTCGACGGCATGGCGGTGGCTGTGCAGGATGGGAAATATGGTTTTATAAACCAAGCGGGCGAAATCGTGATACCGCCGCAGTACGACTTCGCTGGCGATTTCGGCGAAGGGCTGGCGCTGGTGGAGACGGACGGCAAGTTTGGGTTTATTGATAAAACAGGAAAGCAGGCCATTCAGCCGGGCTTCGTGGATGCGGGCGTGTTTTCTGAGGGCCTCGCACAGGTGAAATTCCACCACGGGCAGTGGGGCTTCATGGACACGACGGGCAGGTTGGTCATCCAGCCGATGTTCGATGCGGTGCTGCCCTACCGGGACGGGCTGGCTTGGGTGAGCGTTGGTGGAAAATGGGGATATGTGAATGGCTGGGGGGATTGGGTTTGGCGGGAAAGGTGAGGAAGCTATATAGTCCATACTTAAACAACAACATATTTTTAATGATGAAATAACGTCAAACTGTCAATGATTCACTATCCCAAGATAAATGAAGAATATATTAGTGGGTATTTAGAAGCAGTATCTAGAGTAAAGGACATTTTAACACCTAATGTCGGCGGAACAAATCAATTTCTCTCAATACCAAAAAAATAAGGAGAAGGTTTGATGCAAAATATCCAGCAATTTATCGTTGCTAATAATAATTTCTATTTTAAACATTACGACCAGCATCAATTTCAAGAGTTATTAAATAGCATTCAATTAGAAGAATTGTCACATTGGGAAATCAACTTTCAGGAGGCGATGTTGCATGAAAAAATTGGTTATAGCTATGCTGTAATTTAATTAATTAAGCGGCTATTTTTTTAGAAACGGGCATGCCTGTCCTAGTCATTTTATTCATGGACTTCACTTTAATCAATAGTCTGTGAGTCTTTAAGCGCCTAAGCAGCTGCCTTGACGCCGAAGTTCCTGATATGTACAATAGCGGGATGATTTTTTAGCGGGTCTGCTGCTTTCCCAAACACGCAAAAAATTCTTTCCAGCATCAGTTCATT
>JBGSWN010000185.1:0-2733 GCA_041752395.1 Saprospiraceae bacterium
CAGGGCATGACAGGGGCTGAGGCGCATGTCTGGCAAATCGGCCACGTTCCAAGCATTGACGATGATGCGGCGGCTGTCAGGATTGTTTTTGATTTGATGAACCGCTTGCGCAATTTGGTTGATGACTTGGCCATCCTGTCCCGCCCACGACACCCACTGTTTGCCGTAAATCGGGCCAAGGTCACCATTTTCATCCGCCCATTCATTCCAGATTCGGACGCCGTGGTCTTGCAGGTATTTGACGTTGGTATCGCCCATCAAAAACCAGAGCAACTCGTAAATGATGGACTTCGTATGCAGTTTTTTTGTGGTCAAAAGCGGAAACCCATCTCTAAGGTCGAACCGCATCTGGTAGCCGAAGACACTAATCGTTCCCGTGCCCGTGCGGTCACTTTTTTCGGTGCCATTTTTGAGAATATGGCCCAATAAATCCAAATACTGACGCATATTTTTATCGTATTTTGCCCAAAAGTAGGAAACCTTGCAAAAACTAGGTCAACATTCCAGATTTCTAACCGTTTTAGAGCTTGCAACCATCATTTTATGAAAATCAGACCTTCGACCTTCCTCCTGTTCCTCGCCTTCCTCTTGGTAGGAATAGCCGCCAACGCCCAAGATTGGAAACTCAAACGCAACAAAGACGGCATCAAGGTCTATGTGAGCGACCAGGAAGGCACCAGCATCAAGGCGCTGAAATTCACGACGACCATCGAAGCATCCATGCAGACCATCGCCGCAGTGATGACCCATGTGGAAGGCTTCAATGATTGGGTGTATGCCTCCATGGAATCCCGGACCATCAAGCGGGTTTCGGATACCGAAGTATATTATTACGCCCTCGTGGATTTCCCCTGGCCCTTCGACAACCGTGACCTCGTGCTCCACTCCACTTTTTGGCAGGATAAAAAAACGCTTGCCTTATACTCAAAAACCACCTCGCTTCCTACCATGGAAAAGGAACACGACGGCATCGTTAGGATTAAAGAAACCACGATTGATTGGAAATTCACGCCCCTCGGCGATGGAAAAGTACATGTGGACTACATCCTCAGTTCCGACCCCGCTGGCAATATCCCAGCCTGGATGATTAACCTCGCCGCCGACCAAGGCCCGCTGCAATCCATGATTAAGTTTAAAGAAATGCTTAAAAAGGAAAAGTACAAGAACTCAAAATTGGCGTTTGTGACGAATGTGAAGTGACCAACTCTCACTTTTCTAACTTTTCTCACCACTCTCACTTCTCTCACCCTCTCACCCTCTCACCCTCTCACCCTCTCCCCCGCTAAAAAGCCCCCAGTGACCATCTGCACCGGAGGCTTTATTGTTTTATGAGGATTCGAGGATTCAAGGATTTGAGTACCTCTCACCCTCTCACTATTCTTACCCTCTCACGCTCTAAAATCAAACCACATCAATAGGAAAAGGAATACTCCAATTGCTCAGACGACTATAAGTGCCATAGAACCGAACCTGCACCTCAACCTTTGTATTTGGTGGAAGGTCGGTCAGTTCAACACGCTTGCCGTTGGTCGGGCTAGTTGCTAGATAAGCGGTAGAGCCAACAATGCGCCACTGCGCCAGTAGGCCACGAGCACCTTTAGGCATGTTTTTTACAGAACCCCGCAGGGAACCCGTCAATGTACCCCGTTTTAAGTTGTTCCAAAGTGGATCTTCCAATGGGGTACGGTTGCGCTCAGTTTCGTTGGAGCGGAGCTTAAAATTCGCATTTGACACATACAGCGGGTCGCCACCGGAATTGAGAATAATCTGGTTGCCCAGCTTTTCCAAGCCTGATTCCAATAACCCCCGTTTTTCATTGCGGATGTTAATTGCTTCCGTACCTCCATTGATGGCATCAGACATGGCAATAATAAAATCATTGTAATTACGCTCGGCATCGGCAACCGCCGCCTCTACCGGAGCATATTCTCTTACGCCTTTTGTGCGTATCAGGATAATCTGTGTCCTGCTCACCAGTTTGGCATCTGGGCCTTACTTAAAGTCCAGTTCCAACACCATTTCTTCAATTGACATCATTTGTGATGTTTTTTATGATTAATGTGGAAGGGAAGCAATATGCCTTCGGCGGTAGCCCACCGTACAGCCATTGCCCCCTTTGGGCTGAGTTTTCTTCTTGGCAGCTCAAGGATGGTATAAGAGGTTGTTTTAAAACCCCTCTACGGGCGTAAAACACCATCTTTTGAGCGCATACTGCGACAATTTTTTCAGCGATAGCGCTGCTATCCCTTCTAAAATTGTCTTCGTCTGCAGTCAAAATCTGACATTTTCCACCTCGTCAGAGGTTTTAAAACAACCTCTAAGCTGCCAAATGGGGTGAAAGAAAACATGTTCCAAATTTAAACCGCCCGAACTGTCAATTTTCATCGAAAATTAAACATACTGTGACGAGACAAAATCAAACATATTAAACAAATAGGAAGCCTAATGCGGCAAAAGGACTTGCGACGGAAATTATAATATGATAGCAGATACGGGCACTTTTTTTAAAAAATACCCTATAGTTTTTCTGGGAGACACACGATCCGAAACTTTTTCTTTAGGAATTTATCCGGGAACAGCATATAGTAATCACCCATCGAGTAGGAGTTTTATTAAAACGTACACAACTTCCGTTAAAACTCCACGAAGTTTTCACAGAAGTTTATGGAGTTTTGTCGAAACTTGAAAATGATTTTGTAGAATTTCATCATTTACCAAACCCAAAAAGTCATG
>JBGSWN010000186.1:0-1575 GCA_041752395.1 Saprospiraceae bacterium
CCCTCGAAAAAGTCCTCGTACTTGGCGTTGAACAGTTCGACCTTTTGGAGCAGCCTCACCTTTTCCAATTCTCGCTCAATGATGGTTCCCAATTCTACCCCATTGGGGATTAAGGAGAGCTTCTCTTCTGCATACCCCTGCTCACGCAGAAAAGCCTTGGTGCTTTCAATGGCCAGCGCTTGCTCCAGTGGGTCGGCGTCAAAAAAATTGTTGATATCCGTGAGGCGGGATTGAATTTTTAGGAATAGGGATTCCAGTTCAGGCAATGTTTTTTCGAATGCTTTTTTCATTGGTAGTGGATTTATCAGGCCATAAAAATAGGAGAATGGCCGTTATTTTTAGTATCATGTTAAAAATATTTTTTATACCGACCGATTGCCCAGTTTTTGCCCCCTTTTTTCCAAAAAACTCGAAAAACCCCACCGACCGAGTCCCCCAACCCCAATTTCGGGTCCCATGACCCCACGGTGGGGTCTCCTGACCCGAAATTGGGGTCCCCCCACCCGAAAGTTCGGGTCCTACCACCCGAAATTGGGGTCCTACCACCCCAAATTGGGGTCTCCTGACTCGGAATTTGGGGTCCCCTGACCCGAAATCCCGCCTTTTTTGTGGCTTCTATTTTTATAAATAATTGATAATCAGTTTTTTATAAAAAGAACAGGGTTTTTCGGACACTGAGCCGAAAAACCCCATTTTCATTGTAGCTGCGGAACCCCGCTGTTATGTTGTCGGAGGAGGTGTGCCACCGCCCGCATCCGTGCCGCCACCGTCGCCACCGGAGCGTTTGAAAAACTGGGCCAGTTCCTCCCGCTTCACGCTGTAACCTTCTTCATCGGTATCGTCCATGTACTGGGTGTATTTGTAGTCCACGAGGCCGTTGTGGTAATTGTCGTAGTCGTGCAGAATCTTGGTGTTCTTCAAAGTGACCACGAAGCTGTTCAGGCGGTTGATCCAAGCTTCGAGGGTGGCGCGGTCGGCATAGTCTGCACTGAACTCTTCCCAATCCACCTGGGGGCTGGATTTGTCCGGCTCACTGTTGCGGTAGTCCATGACTTTGTTGGCGAACAGCTTGTTTTGTTCGTCAATGCTGCCGTACTTCTGGCGCTCCTCTGCGGAGAGGTTTACCGTGTAGTTGTCGAGGATGAGGTCAATTTTGTTGATTTCCTCGTTGATGGCGGCTTTGTCAGCCTCCGTGATGTGCTTTACGATTAGGTTGTGTAAAGGCATGTGAATTGAATTAAAATGGTTTTAAAAATAATGAGTTAAAGCTGCCTTTTTGGCGGGGAGCCAATTGGGAAAGCGATGGAACAAATATAAAATATCCTCTATACAAAGTAGATTTTTTTCATTCTTTTTTTCGATGAAAATAGGTGGGTAGAAAGCGTTGGCTCCTGCTTGGAAAATTGGGAATTCGACCGCCGAAAAATCATCCCTACCCCTCCACCCAAAACCTCGCCTCCTCCAAGCTCGTCCCATATTCGAACTCGCCATGTAACCGCAGCTCCACGCCCGCTGTCACCTGGCTGGCCTCCACCAATCGGCAGACCGTCGGAGGCATCAGGCTGTCCGTTCCCG
>JBGSWN010000187.1:0-24393 GCA_041752395.1 Saprospiraceae bacterium
TGTTCATCCCAGGCATTTTGCCCAGTATTGCGTCGATGAGGCTTGTACTCATTGGGTGATTGTTCTTTGTTCAAGTTGTGGTAAACTCAAACTTAGAATTTTCACCCTTTTTCATCCCAAAAACTTTCACGGACTATTGAATGTTTAAGAGCGTGTCGTAGAGCGTGCGAAATGCTAAATAAAGAGCGTGCTTTAAGAAAAGGCCACTTCATACCAGGCTTCTTCTTCCTTTACCTTATATATGCCTTTGCTAATATTGTATCCATATATATCAAGTGCTTTGTTCACCCATGCAGGGGTTCTGATGGACTCCAGCACGATGAAGAAGCCGCTACCGAAATGCCTGCTGGCCTTTCCCCGCAGCATATCGTCCTTAAAAAACCTGAAAACCAACTGTCCGGTAGAAGTGGCCGACACTTCGGCCTTCGAATAAGAGCGGTTTTTGCCCGAGTCGCCTGCTGTTCCGTTGGCATAGTTCGCCTTTGGAGATGCTGAGGCCGGGTCTATCCTGCAAATGCCATGATAGAGGCAGTCTTTGGCTGGCATGCCGAATACCACTTCCACCGATACAGTCCGTTGTGCTTCGTTCAACACTAATGAGGATTCAGGTATGTAAAATTCAGATTTCATGTCTTTTAAGTTTGGAGTCCCTTTGAACACCGCTTCTTTTTGATGTTACAAAGATGCGGCGTGTTTTTTTGTTTGTCACGGACAGTTGAGCGGCTTTTCTTACCCCGAATTTTTGGAGTAATATTTTTTAAAATCACTCCAAAATGCTGTAGAATAAGCTTCTTTAGCCTAAGTTTTTGCTGTCGGTGCATTTGGTTTCTTACCTCAATGCTTCCTTGGGCTTCTGACTTCGGCTTTTCTGTCCTTTTTTCCCAGAAGCTCCTTTGAGCCTCGTTCCGTTTTGATTTTACAAAGATGCAGCGTGTTTTTTCGCTTGTCACGGACAGTTGAGCGGCTTTTCTTACCCTGATTATTCTAACACTGGTTTGAATTTGTGTCAGAATAATGCCGTAAAAAAGGTCTTCTCAAGCCCGATAACTATAAAGAGAAATTCATTTTCTTACCTCGGTTGTTTTTCAAAACCCTAGCACAACCGCCGCCGATTCCGTTTCCCTTGTTGTTTTGTTGAGCGGGTGTTGCCTACAGGGCATCTGTCACGGTCGGCTGTGCTGGGTTTTGTGCCCCAATCTTTTTTGGAGATGGCTTTCAAATTTTTAGGAAGAATAGTTATAGTTCCTCAAGATCATCAATGACAATATTTGTCAGTTCAGTCTGTTTGTCATTCGAGAGCGTGTTCCATTCTTGATGACTGTTCAGAAGGCCCAAGGCCATCAAGGCGGCGATAATTAATTCTAACATAGAGCGTCTTGTTTTAAAAGTTAAGAGAAAGTTGATTAAAAATGATGGTACAAAGCTATGCCCATGAAAAGCCCTTGTCATGGACAGTTCGACGCTGATTCTTACCCTGACACCACCTAATTTTTGAAGCGATAAGCCCTTGTAGATACTCGGTTAGTAGTTATTTTTTTGTTGAAAAAATGGGCTAGCATCTTACCTTTATTTGCGCCATTTCGACATAAAAACCTTTTGATTCTAGCGTGACTTCTGGCCTGTTTTCAAAATAAATCTTCAGGGAGGGCTGATTATGTGAAAACAACACTATTTTCGCACCGCTTACCTTTTTGTTCAACACCACTGCTGGCTACACACAGCCAAAGTATGTTTTATTGTTTTTTTGCAAAAGATACTCGTACTCAGCATTAGAAAGAAGGCTTTTGCAATGACAGTCAACCGAATTGCTTTCAAAAAATAAAACACGACGCACATGGAAAACCTAAAGGAAATCGTAGAAATCGTCACTGCCAACAAAGTCAAAAAAATAGAAGTCATCGGCAACCCCGGTGACAAGGGGACCAAACTCCAAAAACTCTACGATGCCATTCGGGAAGGCAAGGTCAATACGGACGAAGAAGCCTTCGCTTTGCTCTACAATGACAAGGGAGACAAAAATGCTTACCACAAGCTGAAGCACGTACTCCGGGAAAGGCTGATGAACACGATTTTTTTCATTGACACTAAAACAAACAAATACTCAGAAACCCAACAAGCTTATTTCCTATGTTCCAAGGAATTCATAGCAACCGAGATACTGGCGATGAGAAATGGCAAAAAGACCTCCATAAAATTGTCAGAAAAGCTCTTAAGTACAACACTCAAATACGATTTCACGCACCTCAGTGTCATGCTTTCAGCAAGATTATCCTTTTATTATGCCCAAGCCTTGGGGGACAGGCGCAAGTTCACCCATTACAATGAACTGATGGTTGACCTCATGCAGCTGAACATGAAGGAGGTCTTGGCTGAAAGTCGGTACTGGGACATTATTTCTTATTATGTAAGGGACAAGTCAACGAAAAAATTCATTGCGCCAATTGCCAATAAGTACCATGCTGAGGTGACAGCGATGAAGACTAAGCTTTCCTCACGCAAAGTGGTGCTTATGACAGCCATGCTCAAGATTGCGGCGTTAATGAGCCAGAATGATTATAAAAATGTAGTAATCCTTTGCAAAACGGCACTCAAAGAGCTAAACGAATTTCCTTATTTGGATATAACCGCAAACCTGCGCATCACCTTCCAACTCATCGCCAGCTGCACCCACCTCAAGCGCTACGACGAAGCCAAAGCGGCCATTGAACGCTGCTTTGAAATCCAAGAGGAAGGCCGCCCAAACTGGTTCAAGACCCATGAACTCCACATGACCCTCTGCCTCCATACCCGCCGCTACCAGCAGGCATGGGCTATTCACCAAACGGTAAACGCACACAAAGGCTTTACCAAGATACCTGTCCATTGGCAAGAAACCTGGAAAATCTTCGGGGCATGGCTCCATTTCCTGGTATCAGTGAACCAAGTTAGCTTGCCAAAAGCCGAAAGCCAAAAAACTTTCAAAGCCAGCAAATTCCATAACGAAGTGCCCACTTTCTCCAAGGACAAGCGGGGCATGAACGTGCCGATTATCATCGTGCAAATCGCCAATGCACTCCATGAAAAAAAATATGACGCCGTGATGGACCGGGTGGAAGCACTCTCCAAGTACAGTACCCGCTACTTGGACAAGAATAACAATTTCCGAAGCAGCTGCTTCATCCGCATGGTGATGGAAATGGAAAAGCAGCGCTTTCGCAAAAAGGAAACCATCAACAAAAACAAAAAACTGCTCGCCATGATGTCCTCCTCACCCATTGACATCACCGACCAATCCCATGACCTTGAAATCATACCCCTCGAAGACGCTTGGGATTATCTCACTGCCTATTTGCCAAATGAAGGCTTTTGAAATGATTATGTTCCTTCCCTCACAGCTCAAAACTCACAGCTCAAACCCCTGTTTTCCAGCAACTGCTTCGGGAAATCGGGCTCCTATTCTTCGTCATGGTGCACTTCAATACGATGGTCAGCTTAATTGGCGACAACTTAATTTTTGGTAAAAAACTAATGCGGTTTTTCCTTACAGCAATGGCGTTGAGCATCATGGGCTGGTAGGTGATATTATTGGATAAAAAACCGTACAGCGCAAAAGCAGCAAGCATGATTTCAATATAAGTAGGTATTGGGAATTAGGTATTTGGTATTGTGTTGAAAATCAATTACTTGGACAATAAATAATCTAAACTAATTCCACGGACGTACTTAGGAGGCGGTATTTGCTCCTTCCTGCATTTTCATTAGATTGGATATTGTCCATTTTTTTGATTATTTGCATAGCTTTGCCTCCCTAGAAACAATCAAAACATAAACGAAAATCCACCAACTGATGAGAAAGCCTATTTTCGCCATCCTGCTGATTTGCCTCGCCTTCACCGCCTGCACCGACAGTGGCAACAAAGCCACCACCGATGAAACAACCGCTGTTGACACAACGGCTACGGCTGCTTCGGAAGAATCCGCAACGCCAGCCACTAATGAGACCGAATCAGCCACCGACGAGTCTGGGCCAGCATCAGCGCCAGTGGATACGGAGAACATCCCAACGCCAAATGGTTTTGAGGCGATTGGGGCTGCGAAAGGCGATTTGGACAAGGACAACACACCTGAGAAGGTCATCGTGTACAATACGCCTCGCCAGACGGATTTCGGCACGGAGCGGGAGCTTCATATTTTCAAGCAGAAAGGCGGTGCCTGGGAGCTTTGGCACAAGTCGGTGGGAGCCGTGCTGCCCAGCGAAAATGGCGGCACGATGGGCGACCCATTTGAGGAAGTGAAAGTCGAAAACGGCAGCGTGGTCGTTTCGCATTTTGGTGGCAGCCGTGAAAAATGGCATTACACCCACCGCTTCCGCTACCAAAACAACAGCTGGCAGCTGATTGGTGCCACGGTCATCAATGGCGCACCTTGCGATTATTTTGACGACTTCGACTATAATCTTTCCACCGGTAAAATAGCCTATAAAAAGACCACGGAAGACTGTGAGAAAAACGAGGGTAATCCGGTTATTAAAACCGATAAAAGAGATTTTATGGTAAAGCCGAAAAGCCTGCCTAAAATGGACGGCTTTCGTCCCGGCGAGAACAAGGTTGCCTTACCAAAGACAGATATTGAGTTTTATTACTGATGGATATTGGTCAATATTTAAAGATGAAGCATATACCGATCATTATGGCCATATTATTTTTTGGATGCAATTCAGAAAATAATAAAACTGGATATGCCGCATCCACAACCTTGGAGGTGGCGAAGGTGGAAGCAATTAAACAAGAAATGCAGGATGGTGATATTATTTTCCAAACTTCATTATCCAGCCAAAGTCTGCCCATTCAGATTGCAACCAAATCCAAATATTCCCATGTAGGACTGATTTATAAAAACGGAGCGGACTTCTTTGTTTATGAGGCTGTGCAGCCAATAAAACTTACACCATTGGAGGATTGGATAAATAGAGGAGAAGGTGAAAAGTATGTGGTGAAAAGATTGATTAATAGCGAAGATATTCTAACGCCGGAAGGTGTATTGAAGATGAAAAACATTGGAAAAAAGTATTTAGGCAAGGACTATGACTTGAAATTTGAATGGACAGACGACAAGATATATTGCTCCGAATTAGTTTGGAAAATATACCATGAAGCTTTTAATATAGAATTAGGGAACCCGCAAAGGCTTAAAGAATTTGATTTGTCAGATAAGTTGGTTAAGGCCAAATTAAAGGAAAGATATGGCAACAATATTCCGATGGAAGAATTGGTGGTTACACCTGACAGGATATTTAAGGCAGAGAATTTGACTACTATAATGGAACAATAAAGAGCAATTATATTCATGGCATAAAAACTCCACCACCAATGGCGTCCCTTTTCGCTCCAGTCACACTAGCCATGCAATTCGGCGCACCCTCCATCCGCATCACACCTAGCAGCGCCATCAGTAGCGCTTCCTTGAACTTCACCACGTTTTCCGAAGGAATAACTACCTCCACGTTGGGCAAATACTTTTGAATGCACCGCATCAAGTAACCGTTGAAAACCCCACCACCAGTGGCCAATAAATTATAGCTATCTTTTGCAAAGTGCTCATTATCAAACACTTGACCAATAGACTTCGCCATCTGGTAGCCCACATGCTCGCAGACTGTATGCAAGCGATCGGGGATGGGCGAGGTGGAAGCGAGGCAAATTTGAGTCAAGTGCTGCTGCACCCACTGGTTCGAGAGTGACTTGGGGTAAGCTAGTTGAAAGAATTCCGATTCATTTATTTTTTCCCAAAGAACAGGGTCAAGCTGACCACTGGCGGCGACTTCTCCACCAGCATCATAAGGCAGGCGGAGAAGGTTGGCAAGGGCATTTAGCGCTTGGTTTGCACCGCAAACATCGAAAGCGATATATCGCTGGGAATTTTGGCAACTTATATTGGCAATGCCGCCCAGGTTGAGGTAAAAATCATAGCCATGGAAGAGCATTTTGTCGGCCATGGGAGCGAGTGGAGCGCCCTGCCCGCCGAGCGCTACATCGGCAGTGCGGAAGTCGCATACCACTGTGCAACCGGTAGTTGCAGCCAATGCCGCTCCGTCGCCAATCTGAACCGTGAAGCCCTTTGCTGGCTCATGAAAAATCGTGTGGCCGTGCGAGGCGATGAGGTCAATTGCTGTTTTATCAAGCTTTTTTTCTTCGATAAAACGGTTGACCAATTCGCCAGAATAACGCCCCAAAGCCGCATGGCTATTGCAGAAATCAAATGCTGATGAAGCGGGCAATTCTCGTAGCTGCTGCTGCCATTCAGGTGTAAACGACAGCGTGTCAGCCGCTAGCAGTTCCCAATTTTTCACCAAAAAAACACCCGCACCCCAAGCCGTTTCAAGCCGGCAATAGGCAATGTCAAGGCCATCGAGTGAACTGCCCGACATAAGGCCAATGGCGTGGTAGGTCTTAATTGGTTCGATGTTATTGGAATTTATGAGCAAATTTGGAAATTACTTGAGATGATTTTCCGATGTTTTAACACCTAAAAGCATCTCAAATATTTCCCAATATACTTGACCAACTACTTTTTAAGTGTCAGCGTATATTCCGCTACTGCCTTGATTTTTTCCTCGGAGAGGAGTTCCTTGAACGGTGTCATAACCTTGCGGCCATTGGTGATGACGTTGATGCGCTCCTCAACGGGAAGTACGGAGGTTTGCAGGTTGAAAGCACCGCTGGCACCCATGTCGCCATAAAGGCCGTGGCAGGTAACGCAGTAGGTCTTGTAGATTTTTTCACCGTCAACAGCAGGTGCAGCGGCAGCAGGTTCGCTGGCGCTTTTGTCGCCGCCATTTTCACCGCCGGATTGGCTACAGGCGTAAACCAAAGTGGCAAGCAATGCGAAAATCAGTAATTTCTTCATGTTTGAAAAGTATTTTTATTGGAGGCGAAGTTAATTGCTCCGCTGGAAATTCACCCTAAAACTTCCCGTTCAGCGTAATCATTTAAACAATCGTTTTATTTTTCACAAAAGCTATTACATTTGCGCCATCCAAACAAGAGATACATTTTTATTTTTTTATTTTTTGGACTAGAGACTTAAGGCCTTAGGCATTGGCATAATACTGCCAGTTTCAAAACCTGTCTATTGATTTCCGGTGTTTGCGAAGACGCCCCCTCCTCTTATAGATCCGCCTATTGGCTGATGTCGAAGTCTGATTGAGTTACAACTATGGCAAAAAAATATGGTGTTACGTGGTGGGGACAGCAGTGGCTTCAGTCGTTAACTTTGATTGACTACAATACCCGCCTTCCAAGAGGGAGAGCAATTGCCAGCACAGGCAAGGTACGTTCGACAGACATCAAGGGGAACCAGATCAACGCACGGGTACAGGGCGCAAAAACCGAGGTGGAGCGGGTAGGCATCAGTGTGCCCCTTTTTACCGATGCTGAAAAAGAACGGTTCATTGAAGCACTGGCCAAGGAAGACGCACTCATCATGCGGCTCATAAAACTGGAACTGCCCAATGAAATCAAGGCACTTGCCGAAAAAAATGGCATCAGATTGTTCCCGGAATCATGGAAGGATTTTTCCATGCAATGTTCCTGCGGCGATTTTTCCACGCCCTGCGAGCACCTCGCTGCCGTTATTTTCGAGCTGGCCGAAGAGATTGACAAGAACCAGTTCATGGTGTTCGAGATGCACGAGATGAACCTCATGAAGGAGCTTGATGCTTATTACCAGCGGCAGGAAGCGAAGAAGTCGGAGGAGGTGGCGAAGGTGAACAACCTGCTTGATCCGCCGCCGTCAAAAGGGGAGTTCATCAAAGTGACAAATGGCCGGTCGTCGAAGCCGCTAAAGCCGCACACTCTTGATTTTACAACGATACCAGAGGCTGGCACACAAGTCTTGATGCTCTACCGGGCCAATGAATTTTTCAACGGCATCGAAATAAAGGAGGTGCTGCACCAGTGCTTTGCCGATGCCTCCGAGGCCGCAGACCAGTTGCTGGGAGGCGATGTGAAGGCCCAAATACTACCTTTCCGCATTTTCCCCGAAGACCACCTGCAATTGATATTTGATGAAAACCTGCGCTTCAAGCAATTGTTGCTCACGGACATCAGCGGCAGGCAGCGTTCCCTCGATGGCTTCCGCCCCGAAGACCTCATCCAACTGCTCTACACCTATGATTTTGGAACGCTGAACCGTACGCACTCTAACACAGAGGTACTACTGCACGTGTTCTCATTTGCCCTGAACCTTGCGAAAAACGGTGCCATCATGCCGCAACTACTCGAATGCGCCCCCGGGAAATACCGGGCACGTTGGATACCCGCACAGGCAGTGGTGGAGGTGCGGGAGTTCTTCGAAAAACTGGCACCGAGCCTGGCGCCCGACCTCATTTTTATAGAGAAAAAAGGTGTACGCCGAACCCAGCCTGCCGCCGAAATGCTCAATTCCATCTGCTCGTTTTTTATTGGCCATTGTGTGGCTGTGAACGCCGAACCAGACCCGCAACCGTTGGTGCAGCTTTTTCAAAATACCGCCGAAAATTCGCTACAAAGCTTTGATGACCCAGGCATTGTGCAACAAATACACCGTTGGCTCAATAATTTTTTCACCACCAAAAAAGATTATGTACCTGCAGTAAAAGTGGAGGAAGCAAACGGACAGTACACCGTTGACCTCGTAGTGGAATACCGCCCCACGCCGCTGATGCCGCCTATCCCGTTGGGTATTTTTTTGAACCAAAAAAAATACGAAACGGTGAAGGACGACGTGCTGAAAGACATGGCGCTGCTCCTCGAATTCTTCCCGCAACTCGACAAAGTGCTGGAATCGGAGGGCCGAAAACCACTGAGCTACAACCCCACCCGGTTCATGCCGGTTTTGATGAAAAACCTGCCTGCCATTGATATTTTTGGCATAAAAACGCTACTGCCAGCGGGCATGAAGGAGTTTGTCCGCCCGCAACTTTCCTTGAGCGTGGGCAAGCTCGTCCGCAAAAAAAGCGACCTGTCCATGCCGTTCGAGCAGCAGTTTTCTTTTGATTGGCAAATAGCGCTCGGCGACTCCCTCCTTTCCGTGGAGGATTTTGAAAAACTGGTGAGCAGCGTAAACGGCGTGGTGAAACTGGATGGGCGCTACATCCTCGTGGATGAGGACCAATTGATGAGCTTGTTCGACAAAATCGAAGAGCCGCCACAGCTCGATTATGTTGATGCGCTCCACGTGCTCTTTACCAAGCGGTTTCGAGGTGCAAAAATCGGCTTCACCGAAGAGGCGGAAGCCCACCTCGAAAGTTTCCTGAAACCAAGAGAGGTGATGTTGCCCAAGCGCCTGAACGCTGAACTGTTGGACTATCAGCTCTCAGGTTACGACTGGCTGATGAAAAATTCACGGCAAGGCTTCGGCAGCCTCCTTGCCGACGAAGTGGGTCTTGGCAAAACCGTGCAGGTCATCGCTGCCCTGCTCAAATTCAAAGAGGAAGGCCTGTTGGACATGGAAAAAGTGCTCATCATTGCGCCAGTTTCTTTGGTTTCCAATTGGCAAATCAAGCTGCGTCAATTTGCTCCAACCCTCGTCACTGCTGCCTACCATGGCAAGCGGCGGCCCCTCGGTGTGAGCGATCCAGATGTCATCGTCACCTCCTACGAAACAGCTAACTCAGAGGTGGAACTACTGGCGAAAATGCCTTGGTACTGCATTGTTGCGGACGAAGCGCAGTGGGTCAGCGACGCAGGCATGGAGGAGGAAGGCATTAAATTATTGCCGGCAGTGGTGCGAATCGGTATCATCGGGCGGTTCATCGAGCATCGCCTGAACGAACTTTGGAGCATCATGGATTTCCTGAACCCCGGCTACCTCGGTTCGCCGAAGCAGTTCAAGGACCGCTTCGAGCACCCCATTTTGCGGGAGCATGACCAACGCCGGGCAGTGCTGTTGAGCAAAATAACCGCTCCGTTCATGCTACGCCGCATGAAGGCGGACAAGGACGTATTGCCCGAACTTCCGCAGCCGCTCAGGTTGGATGTGTACGCTCCGCTCGCCCCCGAGCAGGAAGAAATGTACACCCGCCTCGTGCAGCGGGACATGAAGTTGATGCTGGAGGAAAAAGATGCCAATCGGCGCCAGACCATCGTCGGCGCTTTTGTGCGGGACTTGCGGAAAATCTGCAACCACCCCTACCAATTTGCGAGGGCAGGTTCCAAGGAACCGAGGCTTTCTGGCAAGATTCAGCTCTTGCTCAGCTTGCTGGAAAACAACTACGAAAACGGGGAAAAGACACTGGTCTTGACACAGTTCCCCGAAACGGGCGAGATACTCACGAAGTCCATCAAAGACGCTTTTGGCAAAGAACCACTTTTTATCCACGATGCCCTCGGGATGGTACAACGCGACGAAATGGTTTTTTCCTTTCAGAAAAACCCCATGTTTGATACGCTCGTGCAGGTCGCCACGCCGACCCATCCTGGGCAGAGCCTGTCATCTGCCACCAGCATCATCCTTTTTGACCGCTTCTGGAACCCTGCTTTGGAAACGCAGTTGGTGGAACGGGCAAGCCGCATCAGCCAATCGAAAACGGCGCTGCTCTGGCGGCTCACGGTGGCTTTCACTTTCGAAGAGCGGCTGGACGAATTGTTGCGGAGCAACAAAGAACTGAAGCAGCTCACGATGGCTGCTGGGGAAAACTGGATTGGGGAACTACCCGTGGCGGAATTGGAGTGGGTGTTTGGGGTTTGAAAAAGTTGTGAGCTTTGAGCTATGAGTTGCGAGGAGAATGCCTACTTCTTCGGCTTGTATTTTGATTTGTCCATGATAAACTGCGCATCAGTGATGGCTATCAATTGTTCCATTGAGGTGTTCGGATTTTTTTCCATAAAAGCTTTCACGATTTGCCAGCCGAGCCAGTTGGCGGTGCGGCCGGGCGCTTCTTCCGGCATACCGGGCGAGTCGGGGCTGGGCTCCACAAACTTGCGGTAGGTGTTGTAGTCGGTGGAATACAACAGTTTTTCGGAGAAAAAATAGGCCCAGATATTCCCTTCGTTTTCATTGCACCAGTCCACTTGTTTCTGTGAAAATTCCATGCGAACACTGTCCGGCGAATTGGGCAGCAGGTGGTCGAGGATGTAGAGTTTCTTGCCGTTGTGAATCATGTGGTCGAGCATCCGATTGCCTTTCGGTGGGCCGAGCAGGTCGTCCACGAGCAGTTGCATGGATTTTGCGACGATATGATCTTTGTTGAAAGTACGGGTGAGGTACTGCGAGAAATTGGGGTTTTCAGGGTTGATGGACTGGTAGGGATGCCCCACGCCAAGGTAAAAATCGAGACCTACGCCAATGGAATTTTCACCATACAAAAAACCACCGATAGAGTACTCAGATAGGTAAGTAACTACCTCGCCGGAAAGCGGCTGGGTAGGAAAATAATACTTGAAGAACTGGAACGCCTGCCGGAAATCCTTTTCCAGCCATTTTGAATCGGGGAAAACGACCTGACAAGTGTCGTAAAGTTTGCGAACGGCGGGATGGGTAATGAAGCCCCGCACGTATTTCGTGGCCCCTTCTGGGGCAATGGTGGAGTCGGTGGAACCAAGTACCTGCCCGAAAAAAATCGGTGCAAATTCAGGGTATTTCCCTTCCAAGGCCGCTAAACTTGTGGCTACGTCGTTGGTATCCAAGGCGAAAAGGTCTTGGTCGAAACGCCTGACCTTGACGTCCACCTTGATGTCGGAAACATCTGGAATATCTTTACCTTTGCCGCATTCGCAAGCATTTACACAGAGAAAAATTGCGAAGAGAAGAAATAAACCGTTTCTAACGTTCATAGTATATTCGGTTTCAGGTTCATGGTTTCAGGTTTCATGTACAGGCTCCAACCCTGAAACCAAAAACCAAAAACCTTGAACCGTTAAAAGCTAACCAAAAACAAAAGTAGATGAAAAAAATTGTTGCAATCGCCGCCTTTTTTGCGCTCCTATCGGGCGCTGCCATCGCACAGCAGACGGATCTCCGTCTGGGCTTCCAAGTTAGCCCGACCTTCTCTTGGATGACTACCGACGATGGCGAAGTGAATAACAACGGCACCAATCTTGGCCTGAAGCTCGGCGCTCGGGGTGAGGTGTTTTTCCGGGACAATTACGCCTTCCTCATCGGCCTCGGCTTTGCCTTCAACAGTGGCGGGCAGCTGCTCCACAGCACTTTCTCCAACGCTTGGCAGAAATCGAATCTGCCGGTCTTGTACCAAGGAGGGTTTCCTGCTGGCACAGATTTGCGGTACAAAATACAGTACGTGGAGATTCCTTTTGGCCTTAAATTCAGGACGAATGAAATCGGGTACCTGCGGTACTATGCCGAGCTGCCCGTGATTACTTTGGGCTTTAAATCGCAAGCAAAAGGCATGATAGAAAACCAGGCCAACAAGTACGATGTGACCGACATCAAAAAAGAAGTTACGCCGCTTTCCCTTTCGTGGGGTGTGGGTGGAGGCATTGAGTACAGCGTGAGCGAAGGCACCTCGCTGGTGGGTGGATTGAGCTACCAGCGTGGCTTTACCGATGTGACCAAAAATTATGGCGATGTGAATGAAAAGGCGACCATCAGCTCTATCATCATCCATCTAGGCGTGATGTTTTAAGCTGAAAAACTTCCTAAAAAAGCCCTCGTCAATTAATTGGCGAGGGCTTTTTTTTACCTAAAAATTTTGCTTCAAGCTTGAATCTAATACTAGGAAGATATGAATTGGGGAAGATTGTGGCCTAAAAATCGGCTCACTCAAACAACTGGTCATACTCCCCGCCCTTCCCTTGTTTTTTCAGCTGTGGCAGTTCGAGCGGCTTCTCACGGCTGGGCTTGCTTTCTATCTCTTCGAAATCCACCAATTCGCCCTGCGTCCGGGTCTCGTACTGCTGCTTGGCTTGATTGAATTTCTTTTTCAAAAGCGCCTTGCCGAACAGGAACGGGAACACCAGCATATAGCCAAAAATAGTGAACAATATGGCGCCAACGCCCAGCAACGGATTGCTTTTCAAGGTGCTGCCAATCCATTTTATATAATTGATGACGACCGAGCGGTCAATGATGAGGGTAGCGATGAGCATCAGCGGCGCAGCGATTGCCAGCACTATCAACATGCCTTTTACGATGAAATACATGGCCACCAAAAAGGCCACTAAAATTAAAACGCCTGTGATGCCGTCCACCCTGAAACCCGAAGTCTTGCGATCTGTCATGTTTTGTTATTTGATTTATGATTGCTTTCTTGACTTAAATAACTGCGAAAAGTAATGACTTGTTTTACCAAAAGTCTTTAAAATAGTGGAAAACAAGCGTTTTGACGGATGTTCCGAAGGAAAAAATAGACTAATTGTCGGCCAGCAGGTCCAACAGCTCATTGAGCATCATGGCCGTGGCGCCCCAAAGTACCCGGCCATGCAGGTCGAAATAGGGCACATTTTTAAGCATGATCTGCGAATTGATGGGAATGTCCGTGACCTGCCCCCTACCCTGTTGTTGGAAATGCGAAAGCGGCGCCTCCAGTACAGCGTTGACCTCCTCCAGTTGCAGCCGGTAAGTCGGTGCAGCCTCCAAATAACCCAAAAACGGGTGCACCTGAAAATTGCTGACGGGGATGTACAAATCCGTCAACCCACCCAGTATTTTCACTTCTTGCTGCGCAATGCCGACCTCCTCCTCGGCCTCCCGAAGCGCCGTTTTGAGCATGGTGCCATCGTATGGCTCGGCCTTGCCACCGGGGAAACTGATTTGCCCGCCGTGGTGGTCACGGTCGTTGGCGTTGCGCTCGATGAGCACGATGTTCCACTCCCCATCTTTTGGGAACAAAGCCAATAGCACAGCGGCTTGCCGAGCGGCCGTGGGCGCTTCCACGTACTGCCGACGGGTGGCGTGCGCCATGCGCAACTGGGCCTCCCGCCCCGGCAGTGGCGCCTGCATCCGCCGTTCGATTTTTTGTATCGTTTCAATCATAACTTTCCACAACGAATTTGCGAAGGTCTGGTTTACGCTTCCGCTTCCGCTTTTTTTCAAAATCATACGCCACTTGGCCGAGGTTGCTGAAAAACGGCAGCCCCACAGTTTCATATTCATAATTATCATCGTTGTAAATGCCGTCCGCATTCACATGGATGGTAGCCGCCAAAAAGAACTCCACGCCCGTATCGAAGTCCACGATATACGACACGTCTGTCAGGAAGCCGTAAGCCCAGCCCACTTTGTTGAAAATGCGGACATTTGGCGGCATCCGCACGCTGTCTTTGTTTGCGCCAAAAATGAAAAACTTGACGTAGTGGTCCGACTCATGGTCGTATTTCGGGAAGCGGCTCTCCCGTGGGCGCTCGGACATCACTTGGTACAAAAAACGGTAATCATCCGCCGAGAAATCGAAGCGGCGGGCAGGCGGCACGGCCTCCGGGAACATCACCGCTTGCAGCATGTCGTGGAAGCACTGGAGCGAGACGTAGTTCTTTTCAGAAAAATCGAAAGGGCGGTTCATCAGCGAATCGCCCTCGTAGTAGCCCTTGCCCCGCTGCGTTTTTTTTAGGGAAAAACGGGCGTCAGCACCGCTGTCCACCTCGCCTTGGTAGTACAGCATTTTTTCTCCTTCGTAAAAAGCGGTGGGGTTCGTGTGGCGATTGGCCGCCGCATCGTAGCCGCCCACACCGAGGCGGTGGACAATTTTCAAGTCCTTGTATCCTTTTTGCCAGAGTCTTTCATTCAATGCCTGCTGGCCCAGGAATTCGTAAAGCCGATTATTGGCGTCGTTGTCGCTGACGAGGAAGATTTTTTTGACGTAATGTGCCACGGAAGGCAGGCCGTTTTCAGCTGTGGAGTCCGTTTCAGCGGCTGTCTGCGGCGGGCTTCCAAGGCCCGTTTTTATCACCGAATTTTTATCCAAATCGCTGATTTTCAATTGGTTCAGTTTTTCCATCGCCAAAAAAGCGGTCGGCATCTTCACCGTGCTGGCGGGATAGTAGTAGCTGTTTTTATCCAACCGGAAACTGTGCTGCTTGAAGTGCGGGGCGTTGTTTTCATCCCGGTCAATTTGGGTGTAAATGATTTGGATATCGTACTCGTCCGGGTGGTCAAGCAGGGTTTGGAAGGCGTCCGGTCGGGACTTCATCAGCTTGTGCAGCAGGTTTTTTTGCGCCAGCAAAGGGAATACATTGACCAAAAGAAACACGGATGCGAGGTAGGTGCGGTTCATCTCATTTTTTCCGCAAGGTAAAAATGGTTATTGAGTTATTGGGATATTGAGACATTGGGAATGTGGAAATTTCGCTGACTACAATTGCTTACCCGCTCACACCTCTCAGCCGCTCACACCTCTAAAAAAGCCTAATCCCCTGCACCTGCCATTCGCCACGAGGCACGAAATTGGCGAGCTGCACCTGCACGGAGAACTGTTCGTAATCAAAATGATATTCGTTCAGTTGGAGGTCGCTGCCGAGCGATTTTTGGTATTCGCTGCTGCCGGTGAATTGGCCCAGTTCGTTGCTGTGTTCGAGCAGCACGTCTTGTATCCGGTACAGCAACTCGTCCTGCGACATGGACTGGCCGTTGGTTTCAAGGGCAATTTTTGATAGTTCGATGGATAAATTCAGCGATTTCATTGTTGTTTCGGATTTAGAAAGAGACGTTATCTATGGTACTTATTCCTTTTTTTGAAAAATCAGTAACCCATTTTTAGCTTAAATTCGTTCTCTTTGCTCTTTCTTTTTACACTTACGCAAAAATGAGTCGCTCAGATTTTTTAAACATGGCAAGAAAAGTAAAAAAGGCAATCATCGTTGAAAACGTTGAGATAACGGGCATGGCCGACAAGGGCCGAGGCATTGGCCGGGACGCTTCTGGCCGAGTGATTTTCAGTGAGCACGTGGCCCCCGGCGATGTGGTGGACGTGCATGTTACGAAGAAAAAACCGGAGTACGTGGACGGCTACGCTATCCATTACCATCGGCTTTCGCCAGACAGGGTGGAGCCGTTTTGCGAACATTTTACGCTTTGCGGCGGCTGTCGTTGGCAACATATTAGCTACGAGGCGCAGATTCGGCACAAGGAGCAGGTCGTCGTGGATGCCATCCGCCGCATCGGCAAAGTGAAGGAAGGCGAGGTGCTGCCCATCGTGCCTTGCGAAGACACGGTTTACTACCGCAACAAACTCGAATACGCTTTTTCCAATAAAACCTGGATTCCGAAGGAACAAATGGACGCTGGCATCTCCAACCGCCAGAACGTGCTTGGCTTCCACCGCCCCGGCGCTTTTGATAAAATCGTGGACATCAAGCACTGCTACCTGCAAGCCGAACCTTCCAACGAACTGCGCCTCACCGTGAAGGCCGTGGCCGACGAGATGCGCTTGACCTACTACGACCTCATCACCAACGAGGGCTTCATGCGGCATATCCTCATCCGACTGACTACGACTGGCGAGCTGATGCTCATCGTTAGTTTTCATAAAAACGACAAGAAGAAAATCAAGCAGTTCCTGGATACGGTCATTCAACGGATGCCGCAGATTACGAGCCTTTTTTACTGCATCAACCCCAAACTGA
This sequence comes from Saprospiraceae bacterium, assembly GCA_041752395.1. GTDB lineage: Bacteria > Bacteroidota > Bacteroidia > Chitinophagales > Saprospiraceae > UBA6168. The sequence goes on from JBGSWN010000187.1 coordinate 16,536, forward strand.
ACGACTATATTGGCGACCTGGAAATGATAAATTATCACGGGAAGGCGTTCATCGAGGAGCAACTGGGGCATGTGCGCTTCAAGATTGGCCCGAAGTCGTTTTTCCAGACCAACTCCAAACAGGCGAAGGTGCTTTACGATAAAGTGGTGGAGTTCGCTGGGCTGACGGGCAACGAAAACGTCTATGACCTGTACACGGGCGTGGGCAGCATTGCGCTCTACGTCGCCAAATATGCGAAACAAGTGGTGGGCATCGAAGAGGTGCCGGAAGCCATCGTGGATGCGGGCGAAAATGCCAAGATGAACGCCACGGAGAACTGCATTTTCTATGCGGGCGATGTGAAGAACATCCTCACTGCCGAGTTTGCGGAGAGGCACGGCAAGCCCGACCTCGTCATCACCGACCCGCCCCGTGCGGGCATGCACGTGGCCGTGGTGCAGATGTTCCTCCAACTGGAGGCGCCGAAAATAGTCTATGTGAGCTGCAACCCCGGCACGCAGGCCCGTGACCTGAATCTATTGAAGGAAAAATACCGATTGGTGAAAATACAGCCGGTGGATATGTTCCCGCATACGCACCATGTGGAGACGGTGGCGTTGTTGGAGTTGCGGTAGGGGGGAGTAAAACTAATTAAATGCGGAACCAATCATCTGCTCATATTCATCCTGATAAATCATCTGGAAAGTAAATTTCTTTCCAGGGAAACCCTCACTAAGATGCTCCCATGTATCGCTGTTGCAGAGATCCAATACTTCACGCTTATAGATTGAATCTTCATTGTTTTTTAGATGCTCTCCTTTATATTCCAGTACAAATACTTGTCCCATATCATTCATATCATCAGGGTGCTGTTTGGCGGCAATAAAATCAGGGTAAATCCTTGACTTCGGTTTCCATGCTTCAATTTTGTAATAATTGCTACCAACTCTGTTCCTATGCCACCATAATAGTTTTTCTTGGTTATCAAGAAATAAAGCCACCACTTTTTCCTCGCCGTTATAATCGTCTTCTGGCTCAAAATCGAATAAAGTCCTTTCAACCAACTTCATGTTAGTTCCATGATTGAGCATATTCCCACCCCTCACGGAAATCCTGTTTGGAATAAAATAATCGCCTTCCTTTTTGAGCAGTAGGAATAATAGCTTCTTCTCATCCACCAATCGTTCAAAGGCTTCCTTTGCCTTTTCTTCCACCTGTTTGCGAAAATTCTTCTTGGCATATTCCATCACCCAAACAAAATTAGAACCGACTAGTGTTTCTCCGAACTTCTCTACCAGTTCTTTCACTATTGCTTTAGTATAACCATAGCTCACCCAAGGATTAGGAATGACATCTATCAAAAACCGGGACATAAGCACCTTGTCAATCTCAACTGATTCTGCCACTTCCCCTTCAAGTTCAGGAGTTAGATGTTCAAATCCGGGCATGTTGTAATTAACCCTAATATCCACACTTTTACCTTCTCCCCTAAGTTGCTCTTCTTTGATATTGACGATGCTTTCAATGGAAAGACTTTCCCAATCTATTTCAGGAAGGATGTCCGCCTCGTACATAAAATCCCGATAGCCATCACTACCATCCCGCAGCGGCACAACGAATTTTGGAAGGTAAATTTGTCCTTCAAAGCGCTTAAACTTCTCCCTGAACTTTGCCTCGGTGTTGTTTGGCCCATCTTTGCCATCCGCATCCACCAAACTGCCTGCAATATCACCAAGGCCTTCTTTTTCAAGGTTGTTTTTGATGCTGTTCGCCAATTGTGTCGAGCTTTGACGGAAGGTAAATACATAACTTTCATCCAATGCTTTCACGCCTGTTTTTTGAGCATAAGGTTGGCGTAAGATGCGGCCAATCAACTGCGTCAAGCCCGTTTCTGAACCGCTGTTGCTTAAAATGGACAATACATAAGCAAATGGACAATCCCATCCTTCTGCCAATGCCTGTTTTGTGATGATATACCGTACCTGACAATCTTCGGAAAGCAGGTCAATACCTTCCAGCCCGTCGTTATCGCTTGTTTTTACGGCAATATGCTCTGGTGGTATTCCGCATTGTTTTATCAAATAGTCTTCCGCATGGCGGGCATGGATGCGGGAGCGGTCGTTCACCAATTTCTCCCCGGTCTGCTCGGTCTGTATCAGGCAAATGGGCCGGATATAATTGCCTCCATTCATACGGAACAAATCGGCAGCCTCCTCCAGCACTTTCCGCTTTTCGACAGCAGCCATTAGTGTGTCGTGCCAGTCAGGATTGTCCTGTTTGTTGTGCAGGTGGATGTCTAATTTTATCATCTGCTCCCGGTCGAGGTCACGGCCACTTACTTCTACCAGCTTGTTGGCCTTTAGTGGCGGTGTGGCGCTCAATTGCAGGATGAACCGGGGATTCATATTGGCAATGGTGTCCCTTGCCCGGTCGCTGTATGCTCGATGCCCTTCGTCCAATATGATGATGGGCTTGCAGACCCTAAGTGCATTGCCGAGCGAGGTCATTATCTGGCGGTTCAATGCGCCTTCTTCCTCAAAACAATCAAGGTTGGGTATCTCTTTCAGCACCTTTTGCTGTTCAGCCCATTGGTCTTCTGGCGGGAAGAAACCGTCGAAGCCCCCGGCGTCCCGAAAGATGCGCAGGCTCTGCTTGTTCTCCCGGTTGGCACTGGGCAGCATGAGCAGCATAATGACAAGGTTTTGTTCCACATCGGTAGGCCGAAAACGCTCGTCCTTCTCCACGATGCGAACTCGATTAGCCGTAGCTATGTCAAGCATCTGACGATAGGGGTGGCGGCGGTTTTTGAGCGCACGGGCCGTTTGGCGATAAATCTCCGTGCTGGGCATTACCCAAAGCACCATCCCCGTTTGGCGGGCAAAGAGGATGCGCTGAATCAAATCTATGCTATGGCAGGCGAGCAGCGTTTTGCCCCCGCCAGTGGGCACTTTGTAATAAATATCAGCGATGGGTTCCTTCAACCCATTGAATCGCTTGTGGTAGTTCATCCGTCCAGTGGCTTTTTGCCAAGCCATTTCGGGCGGATGGATGAACATGGCAGCATCAACGCTGATGGCACGCACACGCTCGTACTCCCCCTGCGCCGCCTTGAGGGCTTCGAGGTACTGACGAAGTTCGTCCAATGTCCGTGTCTGGTAATCTTTCAGCGTCATTTTGCCATGCGGTATATCTCGTAAGGTAATTGCAAAAACTGGATTTTCCGTTTACGAAGCGGCAGCACGTCCTGCATGGTATCGTCGGCCATATACTTCATCGGGCCGAACACCAAGTTCCTTTTGCCCGGCGGCGGCTCTGGCATTTTCAGTGCATCCTCCACCGTGAAGCCGTTCAGCTTGAGCCATTCGGCATTGGGCACGTACCACAGCCATACGACGTGGTGGCTGCTCTCACCTATGTAATGATTTTCTTCAACGATGCTTGCGGGGTCGAGTTGCTCCCCAGTGGCGGTGAAGAACAAGTGCCGGGCCAGTTCCTCGTAGGAGGGTAGCATCGATTCTTCCAGTAACACCCCTTCTTGCACTTCATCGCCCAGTTCAAAATAGGAAAAGCTGCCGCCGAGGCCTTCTTTCAATTTTTTGCTTTTTGCTGCTTTTGTACCCTTAATAACTCGTTTTACCCTTTCCAAAGTGACAGACTCGGCATAATCCTCACATTCCACAAGTACAAAACGCCTATCCCCTCCATCCTCTTTATTCATTTCAAGAACAGCATGTGCAGTTGTTGCACTACCAGCATAACTATCCAAAATAATATCATCTTCTTGGGTAGCTATTTGAAGAATACGCTTTATTAGCCGAACTGGTTTGGGTGTTGGAAATGCCTTTTTGTCGCCTAAAATTTCAGAAAGTTCTTTTTTGGCTTCGTCATTATGCCCCACTTGTTTGAAATCCCACCATGTATTAGGTACAACACCAGCTTGGATTTCAGACAAATATCTTTTCAACCTTGGCAGCCTATAGTTAAATTCTGGCCCCCAGTAAAGCCTATCTTCTTTAACCATTATCTTGTGCTTGTCTTGACTGTATCTCCAAACAGCGTTTTCATCAGGCCAAACTTCTTCTCCAGTTTTTGGGTGAAGTATCGGATACCATAAACTGGGACGCTCTTGCTTTGACTTGCTGCTCACATATTCAGCTGAAGCCCAATCCCCTCGCTGGTCATTGTCTGGATTTGTATATCTCTTTTCCTGTTCTTCTGTGCGAGGCAACAGATTCCTGTTAAATTGAGAAGATTTGCCATAAACGAGGATGAAATCATGCATGGGTGCAATTCCAGCATCATCATTTGAGGCAGAATATTTTTTCTGCCAGATGATATTTGCCACAAAATTCTGCTCCCCAAACACCTCATCCATCAAGCACCGCAAATTGTGCTGCTCGTTGTCGTCAATGGAAATGAAAATCGCCCCATCTTCCCGTAGCAGTTCGTGCAGCAATTTCAGCCGGGGCATCATCATACAGAGCCATTTGTCGTGGCGGGTGAGGTCTTCCTTGTCCACCACTTGCCCCAGCCAGCTTTTTATCATCGGGGAGTTCACGTTGTCATTGTACACCCAGCTTTCGTTGCCGGTATTGTAAGGCGGGTCAATGTAGATGCACTTCACCTGCCCGGCGAGGGTGGGCAGCAGGGCTTTTAGCGCCAGCAGGTTGTCGCCCCGCACGATGAGGTTGTCGTGCAGCGAGTGGCGGTCAGTGATGCTGAGGTCAGGCCGAGCCTTCAACTGGTGGTACTTCACCGCCAAGTGGTGGTGCTGTACGAAGGTCTTGCCTTTAAAATGAAGCGTAGGCATTTGGAAAGTTGATTTGTCTCAAGTGTTCTGGTGCGTTGGGCAGTACCCTGCCCCGAAAATCGGGCAAAAGTCGGAATTTTGGTAACAACGACGTGAGAGTTTCTTACGTAAGGGTAATGTCATTGTGTTAGTGGCTGATTTTCAGTCCAAAGCGGACATGAAAAATGTGTATCGTTGAAAAAAATATTACGTGACCCAGAGAGAAACAAATAATTTTATGCCAATTTGCGGACTTACCAATTATTTTAACAAAAGTCGCTATTTTTTACAAAAAACAAAACATTATGTTTTATAATAATGGTAAATTACCGTTAACACCTGATTTTTCGTCCTTAATATGCGCTCCGCTTTGCCAACATCAGCTTTAGCACCACCAATATTTCACGCCCTTGTTTCAGTTTTTCATATCTAACCTACCACATTCCATTTTTTGTGTTGAAGACCTTATTTTTTATTTTCAACAAATCATTTTTGATGAATTAAAAATGACCTACTGGACACACAAAATGGTATATTAGACACATAAAGTTGCAAAATAACGACCCAGCGCAAAGTCCTGATTTTCAAAAACCAATTGCCGAAGGCCAAAAAAGCCGTGAAGGAAGCACACGTAAATTTTTTACCAGAAACACTTGAAAAAAAGCACAAATATTTGAAAATTTGAGCCAAAGAAATGATGTTTTTACCCATATTCAATAACCAATCAATACTTTAGCACCATGGCAAGAAGACCATTCACCGTTGTGATTCCATCGCAACCCGACCCACTCAACACGCTTGGACAAAATATTTTGGACAAGCACACCACCGACGGCCCAAAAAGCCCCATACCTGCCACCTCCGCTACCCTGCTCGAAAACAAAATGACCGAAGCAGGCAACCAGTACACACTGCAAAAGAACCTGGACAAAAACAAGGAAAAACTGAACGAGGAGCGCAACCTGCTCCTCGGCATCCACCCGACACAGACGACCATTACCGAAGGAACCGTGCTTTTCTACATCACCTCCATCCGCAATTTCCTCTTGGGGCAGTTCCGTGGCTCCGAGCGCAAACTCGGCGATTGGGGCTTCACCGTCAATTCCCCGAAAGGCAGCGTACAGGTCGAGATTCCCCGCAACCCCGACAAGCTCACCAGTTTGGCAGGTGAGATTTTGAAAAAGCATGAGGACGATAGCGATACCAGCCTGCTCACCGTGTTTGCCATGGCTGCTTTCAGGGAACTTAATGAAAGCGCTGCCAGAAAACTGAGTGAAGCCAACGCCGCCAACCGCAACAAGGAGAAAGCCACGCAGGCCCGCAACCTCGCACTCGGCACCGCCAAAGGCCAGACCACGAAGACGCCCGGCACGGTTTCCTACATCGTTCGCTCTATCCGTGATATTCTGCTTGGCATCTATCGGGGGCAGGAGCAAAAATTGGGCGATTGGGGTTTCGAAGTGAATTTCAATACCAACAACGGCGGCGCACCACCCACACCGCCACCAGCCCCCAGTGCCTGATACATTTTTTGAAAAATAGAAAAGGCCGGATGGAGCGAACTCCACCCGGCCTTTTTCATTTTTTTTCGTAATTAGTAGAGCCAATCCAGCAGCCCCAAGACTGCCCACTGCCCCCGACCTCGGTCGGGGTCGAACTGCCACCTCAATTCACCTTCCTTCCCTTCGCCACCCTCGAATTCACGTCCACCTTGTTGATTTTGCGCAAATCCACCAGCAGGGCGGCGTAGGCCACGTTGGAGGAGACTTTCCAGGTTTTGCTGTCGTAATTGACCTCGCCAGTACGGCGGTCCCAATCGGAGGCAAGCATCACGAAGCGGTCGCTGTATTTTGGGCTCGGTCCGAACATCAGGTAGCGTTCGCTGCTCTCCTCGAAGCCGATGGCAAATCGGTCGGCCTTCGGACTGAACAGGAAGGCGCCGGGCGTCCCTTTCTTGATGACCACTTCCTCGATTTGGCGACCATCCTCGATTTTAATTTTGCCGGAAACCACCTCCCGGTCGCCGCCGGAAATCTCTCGCTTTAGCACGATGTCCTGTGAAACGTAGAACTGGATTTTCTTCAGCTCGTCGTCCGTCCAGCGGTAGCGGTCGTTGAGTTCGTCGGTGAAGTAGCTGAGCCTATTGCTGCAAGCACTGAAAAGCAGCATGCTGAAAATGGCCAGAATGGCCAGCCTTTGAGTTTTCATAAATTTGACTTTAGATATTTTTGTGAGAAAGATGCAAAGAAATACGTTTCACCCCTATGCAAATTCCACCGAAAATATACACGGTTTTTGAGCAGAACTGCCAGTAAATTAAGGATGTTTAACCGCAGATTAACGGACTTTAACGTCACAGAAATTGAAAAACGGCCATTCTAGGGTCCTCGCCGCCGCCGATATTTGTCGGGTGTTTGTTAAGAAGTTGGTCTCACAAAAGAATTTAGGTCTCACAAAAAAGTTAATTGGTCTCACAAAAAATTGGTCTCACAAAAAAACAAAGCATCCCGAATTTGGGAGTTTAAAAGAAAGAACAAAAAACAACCAGATTTGGGAAAAGCGGCGGCTGTGAAAGCAGCGCCGCTTTTTGTTTTTTTGGCAATATCCCAATTTCTTAATATCTCAATTTCCAAGTTGCCCTGCCACCACGCAAGTCTTCTTGTACTTCTTCGTCGAGCCATCCGGGTTGAAAAGCTCCAGTGCTACGATATAAATCCCGATTCGAGCCTTCTTCCCATCATCTGTGTCGCCATCCCAGCGCAGGAAGCCCTCCGTGCCCAGCAGTTCGTTGTTCGACAGCGACTTCACCAGTCGGCCTTCGGAATCAAAAAACCGGACTTTCGCCAAATAGCCCGCCTTGTCCACTTTGTAATTGATGACCAAAAAATCCCTGAAGCCGTCGCCGTCCGGTGAAAAAGTCGGCTCCGAAATTTCGAAAATACCATCGCCAACAGCCTGATTTTCAAAATATTGTGAATTGCGGTAGGTCGGCGTAGCCCAGCCCGCCGCCTCCGAGGCAGACTGCCAGTTGGCAGCGTCTTGCGTTGTTCCTTCAGGATGGAGGCGCTCTAAGGAGACGCCATTTTGGTC
>JBGSWN010000188.1:0-21860 GCA_041752395.1 Saprospiraceae bacterium
GTGCCACCAAGACACACAACACGCCGACGCTCATCGTCAACTACGGCAGCCTGAGCGGCGAGAACTATTGGTACCAGCACACGAATGTTTGGGAAAAGGAGCGGCTGCTCACCTTCACGCCCCGTGGCGTGGTGGACAGCCGCAGTCGCCACCGCACGATGGCACCGGAGGAGGAATACGTGAACGGCCATATTTTGACCTCCCAGAGCCTGAAAAAACTCAGCGACGCTGGCGTGAAAATCAACCTCGGTGCCCACGGCCAACTCAACGGCCTCGGCGCCCACTGGGAACTCTGGATGCTCCAACAGGGCGGCATGACGAACATGGAAGCGCTGCATTGCGCCACCATCAACGGCGCTATTTCCCTCGGCATGGATGAGCAAATTGGTAGCCTCAAAGCGGGCAAACTCGCCGATTTAATCATTTTGGATAAGAACCCGCTGGAGGACATCCGCAACAGCGAGTTCGTGCATTACTCGATGGTCAATGGCCGCCTCTACGACTCTGCCACGCTGAATGAAATCGGCAACTATGACCGCAAGCGTACCAAGTTCTACTTCGAGCAACCGGGTGCGGGGAATGCGTTCCCGTATTTCCATGAGACGCATTCGAGCATGAGGCCGGAGTGCTGCTGGAAGGGGCATGAGTAGGGGGGTAACGTCGGCGAGGTTTTGAACCTCGCCGACGTTGAAACTCTCCGGAAAGACTATGGTAGAGATTCAGTGCCTTTTTGTATTTTTGAAAAAAAATCTTCGTATGACCACTATCACTTTGGAAAAACCGCTGACGAATTTACAACTTGAAATGTTGAAAATGTTCTCCAGGAACCTTCCGGAAGAACGTTTGTTGGCAATAAAAGAATTGATTTCCGACTACTTGCTTGACATGGCGAGGGATGAGGCTGACAAAGCTTGGGACTCCAAGGGCTACACCCCGGAAACTGCTAAAAAGTGGTTGCAAAAAGGCAGTGAAGGATGAAAGTTGTACTCGACACCAATGTAATTCTTGCCTCATTTTCGAGAAGGTCACCGTACCGCCTCGTCATGGACAAGTTGCAGGAACGGGCCTTCAATCTCTGCCTGACAACGGAAATCTTATTCGAATACGAGGAAAAATTGACCGAAATCTTCTCACCCGAAACTGCCCTACCCTTCATGGAGGCCCTGCCCGACCGCTCAAATGTGGAATGGGTAAACGTCTTTTTCAAATGGAACTTGATTTATCCCGATTTGGACGACAACAAGTTTGTTGATTGTGCCATTGCTTCTCGTGCAGATTATTTGGTGACGAACGATAGGGATTATAGGCCATTGAAAAGACTTCAATTCCCGAAGCTGACTGTTCTCACGATAGACGAGTTTATTGATATATTGAAAAGTTAGGGGCATTCCGTATTTCCATGAGACGCATTCGGGCATGCGGCCGGAGTGTTGCTGGAAGAAATGATACATTTCACAACCACGAAATTCAACCGAACAAACATGCAACAATTAATTTCAACAATTCTACTCTTCGTATGGTGCTTCACCGGAATTGACGCTTATTCTCAGGGTTGGGAAAAAACATTCGGAGGTGAAGATTACGATAGTGCCAAGTCTATCGTGGCAACCTCTGATGGAGGGTTTATGACAGTTGGGGATAGTTATAGCCAGCCGGGAAGTGGCACAAACGACCTTTATTTGGTCAAAACAGATGCGCTTGGTAACGTACAGTGGGAAAAGTATTTCGGCGGAAGCAGTTCGGATGCTGGCCATGCCATTGAAAAGGCTTCTGATGGTTTTATTATCGCCGGATACAGTGCCAGTTTCGCAGGCGGTCCTTCGGGGTATTTGCTAAAAGTGGACGAAAACGGGACACAACTTTGGGCCAGGACATTTCCAAAAAGGATTTTCAAGTCTGTGAAAAATACGTTTGATGGTGGGTTCATTATTGGCGGGGAGGGCTGGGATAATACTGGGAATACCGACATGTGGCTCATAAAAACAGATGGCAACGGTTCTCCACAATGGGAGAAAAACTTCGGGGGAACGGAAGGCGATGACTACGGTAGGGCTGCCGTTCAAACGGAAGATGGAGGTTATGCGATGGTAGGGGAAAAACGCAGTTCGGCCAGCGGGTCTGCCGATGTATTCCTCGTGAAAGTGGCTGGAAATGGGTCCATACTTTGGCAAAAATCCTACGGCGACTCCGATTGGGACTTTGGAAATGACGTAGCGCTAACCTGCGATGGTGGTTTTATCATTACTGGCATTTCAGATAGTGATACCACTGACAGAGACATATACCTTGTCAAAACGGACTGGGACGGCAATATGCAATGGGAACAACGATTTGGTGGCCCAAATTATGACCATGGAAATGCCGTGATACAAACGAAGGATGGGGGGTATCTCGTGACTGGAAATAACCAGGAAGAAGGTTCCGATGATTTGGTTCTGATAAAAACGGACGATAAAGGAAATCTAATTTGGGAGAAAAATTATGGAGCACCAAGCAAAAGTTTAGGATATGATATATTGCAAACTGCCGATGGCGAATACATCATTGCGGGCGCATTATTAACCGGCACGAAAGGTTATGAAGTTTATCTTATCAAAACGGATAATCTGGGTGTCCCCACATTGGATTGTAAACCAACTGGTAAATTGGGTGTAAAGGTATATCCCAATCCTTTCAGGTCATCTACGACTTTTGAGTTACAAGGAGCGGAATCACAGGGGCTTTTTCAATTCTCATTGTTTGATGCCTCAGGACGACTTGCAAGCAGTGGTTTTTACACAGGCCCTGCTTTTGAATTTCAAGCAGACGGGTTTCCAACAGGGTTTTATGTGTTTCAAATAAAAACACAGCAAGGAAAAACCAGACAAGGCAAGCTGGTCATTTATTGATATTGCTGGGTTTTAGACCTATCGCTCGCAAGTTTATCACGAATTGATGAAAGGCATCCCATCCCTTTCTAAACCCACCCATTTTCACCACCAAAATACGTTCCGACAGTCACGAGACCTCGTTCCGAGACATGTCGGTGTCAAAAGAACCCGTTCCGTTCAGTTCCAGCGGCCTTGGTTTGCCTTTCCTTGCGTTTGCTCCAAACAAAATTTCAATCCTATTGAAACAAGAACGCCTTTAAACGTTGTCCCCCATAGGATTGGTCCGGGCCCTCAGATAATTTGATAGCCAAGTGCCAAGCAAAACCGAAACCTCGTTCAAAACATGACTAAGACATCCAATATAGCACCGCAGTTCCTGCTCAAATTTGCCTTGATTATAATCAGCCTGATAGGCTTGGTATTTATCCTATCCATCGGCAGGGCCATCATAATCCCGTTGGTTTTTGCGCTGTTAATTGCCATCCTGCTGAACCCGGCAGTGGGTTTTCTCACGAGGCACAAAATCAACCGCATCCTGGCAATTGCCATTATGCTGATAGTCAGTTTAGCGGCTTTTGTGGGTATCATTTACTTCATCTCCTCGCAGGCCGCCATGTTCAAAGAGAGCCTTCCCGACATGGAGGAAAAATTCACGGCCCTTTACCAAAATGCCCTGCAATGGGCTTCGCAAAAATTCAACTTGGAGGAATCGGAAATAACAACCTGGATTGGTAATTCTAAGAAAAACATGTTGGACGGCAGTGGCTCCATGGTAAGCCAGGCTTTTGTATCGGTAGGTGGGTTGCTGGCGGTGATATTCTTGCTGCCAGTCTATATTTTCATGATATTATACTACAAGCCATTGCTGCTGGAGTTTATTGCCCGATTTTTCGATGGTGCCAAAAAAGGGATGGTAAACGAGGTATTGAAAGATACTAAACTGTTGGTGCAGAATTACCTGATTGGATTAATGATTGAAATGGTGATAATGGCTGCCATGGATACCACGGTGTTATTGATTTTAGGCATACAATACGCAGTGCTTTTGGGGGTATTGGCTGCTTTGCTGAACCTGATACCTTATATCGGGGGAATCGTGGCCATTTCACTGCCTATGTTCATTGCTTTGGCTACAAAATCACCGATATATGCCCTCTGGGTTTTAATTGGTTATATGGTGGTGCAATTCATTGATAATAATGTCATAATGCCCAAAGTCGTGGGTTCACGGGTGAAGATAAACGCTTTGGCCGCCGTGATTGCTGTGCTGGTTGGTGGGGCTATTTGGGGTGTGCCCGGTATGTTCCTCTCCTTGCCGGTGACGGCCATACTAAAGATTATTTTCGACCGACTGGAATCATTAGAGCCTTGGGGCTTTTTGTTAGGCGATAATATGCCAAGCGTCAGTGGTGAGCTTTTCAAGTCCCGTAGGAAAAGAAAAAAGACGGAAAGCTGAGGCCATCCCGGGGCATGAGCTTGATGAATTGAACAAAATACCGCCCCGATTCCCCGACACCATCTACACCAACGCCCAATCTCGTTAGTCCGCTCAAGTCTTAGAAAGCTCTCCCCCGAAGCCAACTCTAGACATTTTTTCAACCTTAATCATCCATCATCAACCCCACCGACTGCCCCAAACTAAGCTCCCCCGTCCGCACCACCGTCCCATAAACCCCGGCGTTGTTTTCGTTCATGTTTACGACTGCCTTCATGATGCTGGGGTCTTGTTTGGCAGTCTCTGGGTTCAGGTTAATCATCATGCACCGCAGGTCACGCATCGTCACTTGAATCATGGGGCCCGTTTCCTCGTCGCCGAATACCATTTTTCCCCCGACCCAACAATCTTCCAGGAATGGCTCAGTCGCCGCTGATTCGATGACGATATTGGCCCGAAAACGGCGGGAATCAATGGGCTGGCCTGCCTGCTGGCAAATGGCTTGAATGGTCGCTAAATTGATGACCGACACGCTGGCCTCATCGAAAATCCCGTGTTTGAGTTTCATCAATTCGACGGGGCTTCCGAACTTTTCAGCGATGCTGCTCTGCAACTCGGCGCTCCCTATTCCAAGAACGCTTCCTTCTGGGGTGTGCACATGCGTCGGCAATGGTTCTTCCGAGTTTTCACCCAATCCAACTGGATGATATAAGAGCAATTCCGGCAACTTGCTGGCAGAAAGCCAAGGGAACCCGCTTGTGTCTCCAGTGCGGTGAAAGGCATAGCGGCGGTCTCCTTGCACGCCGTGCCAGCCAAGAAAGGCAGTTTCCACAGCCACCCCAGCCATGGATTTGACGGGATAACGTACGAGTTCATGAATATGGCCGAGGTGAATAAGCATAGTTATTATTTGTGGCGATTAAACGGGCAATATACATACATTTGTTGGAGCCTCATTGAAGGTTAATAATGCAGTAATAAAAAAAGAGTTCATCCGCCCAACCATTCAACTATACCTCACTGTCTTACCCAAAAAATTACTATCATGAAATCATCAACCTATCTTATTTTGTTCAGCTTTTTATGCTTCTCAAGTGCCTGCCAGAAAGACGCACAGCCCAAGCAAACCCAATGCACGGGCGACTGCCTCTTTACTGTGCAGGATGGCCGTGGAACCATCGTCAAAATGAGCTGCTTCGACCGCTTCGGCATCCTCACCGATGACCCAAACACGCCTGCACTGGATACAATTTATGGTATCCCCGATGAAATGAATGCGAGCTACGAAGTGGAAGGCAAGTCGGTCAAAATCTCTGGTGCTTTCCGGGCGAATACGCTGACGCCCATTTTCCCTGACCCGAACATTGGCCCAAGCAGTTTATACCAAGTTACTTTGGAGGAAATCAACGAACAGAAATAAGCATAAGTGTCGGCGTCACTCAGAATGACGCCGACACTTATAATAATAGCCTAATTGGCAAATATCATCTCCTTCGTCCCCACGTTTTTACCATCTACCACCAAGCTATAAGCGTAAACGCCTGTCACATTATAGCCATGCTCATATAACACCTCGTTCATGCCCATATTTAGCTTTATATCCTGTTGCCATAATACATTGCCCTGCATATCCGATACAGCAAGCACAGCCTTTTTATACTTCATTTCTTTATTCACCATAAAAGAAATAGTGGTCGCCTCATCAAATGGATTTGGGCGGTTTTGAAGCAGCTCGATGGCGGGTATTTTTTCCATCATTACCTCCGAACTGGCATTTACATTTGGTGGGTTCACCTCTTTTGAAAACAAACTCTCGATGCCATCCCCATCCACGCTAGCCGCACTGACATAGAAAATGCCGCTCGGCCTTGCGAAGACAAAAGACGTTTGCGTAGTGGTGAAAAGGCTGTCGAAATCATTCATCGTGGAGCGAACGAATACCCGGTAGAGACCGTAGTTATTTGGGTCTATAATGTCCACATAAACTGAATCGGGGCTTTTGCCAGCAGTCAAATCAACTGGCTCCGGCCCAATGCCCGCCATGGCTGCTGCCACGCCATTGATAACGGCATTCCTAGACAGGTAGTTGAAATCCACGAAAAAAGAATCGAGCACCAAGTCGCCATCCGTGTCCACGCCGAGCACGTCGCCGGAGGTGTGTTGGCGGTCGGCGTAGTTGGCGTTGGTAACATTGGCATCGCCGTGCTCGTTGGCGCTGGTGAAGCGCATGGCCGCAAACCCCTGCTCCCGGAACGGGATATGGTCGCCACCCCGTCCCGTGCGGTCTTCGGCGGACATGATGGTGACCTGCATCGGCACGGCGACCTGTGAAAGCGCTTCTTCCAGGTATTGCAATTTGATGAAACGGGAAAGTTGCTTGTTCCGTGAATTGAAACTGCCTTGCGAGAACAACCTGACCTGCGTGCTGTCAATCTGGTTGAACCCCGGGCAGGAGGGTGGGGAAGATGTTTGCCCACAAACGACGCCGCCGATGACGTCGTTGTTCAGCACAGCGACTATCGGGATGCCCTTCTGTTTAGCGTATTTTGCGAAAGCGTCCGCCCCGTAAAGTCCCTGTTCCTCGCCGATAGTGGCCATGAAAACTACGGTTCGGTCAAGGGCGAGCTTGCTCATCACCCTTGCCAATTCTATGACGAGGGCCGTGCCGCTGCCGTTGTCTTCCATGCCGTGCGCCGGGCAGTTGATGTCGCAGAGCACGTCACAGCGGCTGTCGATATGCGCCTCGATGAGGATGACGCCTTTGGCTGTAGTGTCCACGCCGGGCAGTACTGCGAAGATGTTACGGTGCTGGCCCATGCTGCAAATGACTTGGTCGAACTGTAGGTAGGAAGGCACGAGCCGCCCACCATTTTCAGCACTGATTTGCATGAAACGCTGGTGTACCCAGCGCCTTGCTGCCCCGATGCCAGTTACGTCCGAAACCGTGTCTGCACCCGTGTTGCGGTTCTCGAAAGTGCTGAGTTTGAGCAAGTAGGATTTCAGCGAGTCTGTCGAAATGCCCGCCATGATGGCCGTCACGAGGTCGTCCGGCTGGTTGATGACGATGGAGGGTGTGTAGGCCGCTGGGTTGTAGTTGCCGAGCATGATTTGCTCCGCAACGGGGTTTACGGACAGCATATTTGTTTGTGCCTTTGCCCCGAAAATCATTGCGGAGCAAAAAAGCAAAAAAGTAAAAGTCTTCTTCATAACGGTGTGATTTTGATGAATAGCAAACTTAAGGAAAACCTTGATAAATAAGGCTTTATGCCTTTTTTTTGACAAATCGGCTTCCTCTTGAATCATTTATTTAAACATACCAAAAACAATTCTTTGTGAGTTCGATTGACAATTGTTAGGTTAGCACTGATTTTCTACAAAAACACAAAGAAACTATGAAAAAACCACCCCCTTCTTCCATCCGGCTGCGTGGCGTCAGTTATCCAAGTGCCGCCGCCATTCCGCCCAAAGTTTGGCTGAATGCTAAGTTGTTAAAATTGGACAAAAGCCTCAAAATCAAGTCCCATTCCATTGATGGTTTTGGCTGGGGAAACAATGCCCGTGGTGCTGCCCAACTTGCGCTGGCGATATGTTCCGAACTTTATTCGGAAGCATTGGCCTTGCAGGTGGCGCCCTATTTTAGGGCCATGTTTTTGGATAAAATTGAGGGAGAAAATTTTGACCTAAACCTGAATTTGGATGCCTTTAACGAGGAGTGTTTAGGCCAGGTAGTACAGTAAGAGCTTATTTGAGGCTGACTTTTGTTCCAAGGTAGAACGAGAAATTGTAGAGTTTCTCACCGTTCACGCCGATGCCATCGGTGAGGAAGTGGTGCTGGTAGTTTGGTTGGAAGAAGACGCACCAGCGAGGTGAAACAAAACGCTCCATGCCCAACCCAACATTGGCAGTCAGGTAGAAATTATCGTGGATATTGCCCCCGTCGAATAGGCCGTCTGGGAAGTCTTTTTCCTCACGAATGGTTTTGTCGTCATTCGGCAGCCCCTCTGGCCTTGGCAGCATGGCAAAATTGCTGAAAGAAGGTGTCCTGTCAGACTTGATTTCATAAACCGAGGAAGTAATGAAATGGCCAGCAGTACCAATATTGCCATAAAAACGCCATTTGCCATCGTTCTTGAAATGGTAACTGGCGCTGAGTGGCAGCTCTAACATATCCAATTGCACGCCGTTGAATTCCTCCCGGATATAATAGTTAAGCGTTTCAAACAAGAAAGCTGGTGCTTTTGGGATATAGCGTTTGAAGGAATAAATACCCCCCGTTTGGAACTCCCACCTACCTTTTTTCCAGCTCACCGTGATGCCACCGCCATAACCGCTTGCAAGCGTTGTATCTGCATTCACAGCAACCAAGGTGTCAAATACGCTGTATTTGTTGGGCGGCGTGATGACATAAGCAGCATCGGTGGTGGTGAAAATGCTGAAACGCAATTGGTGTGCTTTTTCAAAAAATATTTCTGGCAACTGTGGCACTTCCCAAGCGTAGGTGGACTGCACGGGCTGTGGGTCAAGTGAGGCAATCAAAGTGGCATTGACGTGGGCAGCATCGTGCATGCTTGGCGTGGCAAGGTTGTTTTTCATAAACCGATGCTCGGTCATGGATTCAAACAGCGTAGCCGGCGGTGATACTGCGTTCACCGAAGCAATGTCAAGCTGGGGCAATGCTTCAACATTGCCATTTTTTCTTTCAAAAAAATCGTTGCTTGAATGAGAAGGTATTACCTCAGCAGCACTGTTTTTTGCAGTGGCGTTGTTTTTTGCGGAGGCTTGCGCAATGATTGAGTGCTTCGATGGCGCTTTCGTTTTCGCCGCAATTGGCTGATTAGGCTGTGCTGCCGCAATCGGTGCTGCTTGTTTTTCCGTCGCTTGGTTCGATTTGTTTTCTAACGGAAGGACATTTTGACTTTGTGGAAGGGTAGGCTGGTCAAAATTGTCATTGCCTTGCGTACTGTTGAGCATCGGGGTAAAATGCACGATGGTCAACAACAGCAACAGCATCAGCGCTGCTTCGGCGGCTTTGCAACGCAACAAATGGTAGCGGAAGAAAAACTCTTCCTCCAACCGGTGCGCCATCATCTGCCAGTGGTGCGGCTGGAAAGCGACTTCAAAATTTTCAAATTTATCGTAAACCAGATTATCCACAACTGCCTCGTTTTCAAGCAGTTCGGCGGTTTCCTCCGCTTCAATCATCTTTTCCATCTGGCTCCAATCGCCCATGGTGAGCGGCACCTCCAGATGGTTCAATTTACCAGAAATCACCTCATCGAACGAAGGGCTGGGCGAGGCTTCGCCAGCGGCTGCATCTTGGTCGAGGCGTTGCTCAAAAGCTTCCCAGGCATGGTCGCTGAACCTAGCCTGAAGTTTCTCCAATGCCTGCCTAACCTGCTCGTCGAGGTGCTTTTCTGTATTCATTATTGCGTCTTCAAATCTGCTGCGTGTGCGCCGAGGTATGGGTTCTTGCGGAGCAACGCTTCTTGTAATTTAGTTCGTGCCTTGACCAAGTTAGAGCGGGAAGTGCTTTCGGTGATGTTCAGAAGGTCTGCGATTTCCTTGTGAGCGTAGCCTTCGAGGATGTAGAGATTGAAAACTGCCCGGTAGGCTGGCGTCAGTTCCTGCACGGATTGCAGGATTTCCTGCTCAGAGAGTTGTGACAGTGCGTCGGCATCGGGTATGCTGAGGTCGAAGGCGGTTTCAATGTCCTCCGTCCGGCGGCGTACCTGTTTGCGGTAGTAGTCAATGGCCGTGTTCACCATGATGCGCCGGATCCACGAGTTGAGCGAAGTGCCCGGTTCGTAGCGGTGCAGGTTTTTGAACACCTTGATGAAGCCCTCGTGCATGATGTCGAGCGCTTCATCTTGGTTGCCTGCATAGCGCAGGCAGACGCCCATGATTTTTGGATAATGTTCTTCGTAAAGCGCCTTTTGAGCCCAGCGTTCCTTGCGGAGGCAGGCTTCGATAAGGTTGCTTTCTTCGGAGACTAATGATAATGCAATATCCATGCGAGTTTGCTGATTTTGCCCCTCCAGCTTCACTGTTTGAATGCTCCAGTGAAAAACGTAAGGAGACGGATGATTGCTGCGTAGCTGTGGGCAGTGTGCCCCACTTTTTCTCAAATGTTGGGGAAAGGTAGGAAGATATTTTTGGAAATTGGCAAGCGTTATGGTCAGAAGTTTGACATTCGGCTGATTTTTAGAATTTTTAAAAACAAAAAAGTGAAAATATTTTCTTTTTTAAAAACAATATGTTGAATAAAAAAGAAGAGAATTGTTAATTTTGCGGGTAATTTTTGCCTAAACCCGTTGCAGTTCCAATTTGGAATGCGGCGCGTTCACATTTCACATTTTGTAATCAGACGGCAAAAACATAAAGTATCTGAATTCACCACGCACTGCGTGGTGAATTCAGATACTTCGAAAAGTAAAAAATGGCAATATCACCAAATAGCAACGCCGACGGCAGCCCCGGTCACAACGGCGCAAATGGCCACGCTGAAGGCCACGTCATCACCATCTCCGGCATGTACGAGAACTACTTTCTCGACTATGCCAGCTACGTTATCCTAGAGCGGGCCGTGCCTGCCATCGAGGACGGCCTGAAGCCCGTGCAGCGGCGCATCCTGCATGCCATGTACGAGAAGGATGACGGGCGCTACCATAAAGTGGCCAATATCATCGGGAACACGATGCAGTACCACCCGCACGGCGATGCAGCCATCGGTGATGCACTTGTGAACGTGGGCCAGAAGGAACTGCTCATTGACACCCAGGGGAACTGGGGTGACTTCCGCACGGGCGACTCGGCGGCTGCGTCCCGATACATTGAGGCTCGCCTCACTAAGTTTGCGCTGGAAGTGGCTTTCAACCCGCAGACAACCAATTGGACGGTGAGCTACGATGGCCGGAAACGAGAGCCGGTGAGCCTCCCCATGAAGTTTCCGCTGATTTTAGCGCAGGGCACGGACGGTATCGCCGTGGGACTTTCCACCAAAATTTTACCCCATAATTTCATCGAACTCATCAAGGCCAGCATTGATATTCTGATGGGGAAAGACGTCAAGATTTACCCTGATTTCATGACCGGGGGCAGCATTGACGTGACCGACTACCAAGGCGGCCAGCGGGGCGGGAAAGTGAAGGTTCGGGCCAAAATCGAAAAGGCAGACAAGAACCTGATTCTCATCAAAGAACTGCCCTACGCCGTCACCACCGTTTCCCTGGCCGAGAGCATCAGCAAGGCGGTGGAAAAGGGCCAAATTAAAATCAAAAAGATTGACGACAACACTGCCGCCGAGGTAGAAATCGCCATTGAACTAATGCCCGGCATCTCGCCCGATGTGGCCATTGATGCACTGTACGCCTTCACTGATTGCGAAGTGAGCATCTCGCCGAACGCTTGTATCATCGTGGACGACAAGCCGATTTTCACCACGGTCGAGAACATCCTGCGCATTTCCACGGAAAATACGAAGGATTTGCTGCGGCAAGAACTCGAAATCAAGCGGAAGGAACTGGAGGAAAAATGGCTCTTTGCCAGCCTCGAAAAAATCTTCATTGAGAACCGGATTTACCACCATATCGAGGAGTGTGAATCTTGGGAGGAGGTCATCGCCGTCATTTATCGGGAGCTTCGCAAATATGTCTCTACCCCTTCCGAAAAACCGAAAGAAAGTGACAATCGCCTGAAACTTTTCCGAGAACTGACGGACGACGACATCACCCGTTTGACCGAAATCCGCATCAAGCGCATATCTAAATTCAACGCCTTCAAGGCGGACGAACTCATCGAGCGGCTCATTGAAGAATTGGAAGAAACGGAACACCACTTGGCGCATTTGACCGAGTACGCCGTGGCCTATTTTCAAAACCTGTTGGACAAATACGGCAAAGGCCGGGAACGAAAAACCACTATTTCTGGCGGTTTCGAGACCATCCAAATCACGCAGGTAGTGGCCAACAATGCCAAACTTTACGCCGACCTCAAAGAAGGTTTCGTGGGGATGGGTCTCAAAAAGGAGGGCGAATTCATCTGTGATTGCTCGGATATTGACGATATCATCGTGTTCCGCAAGGATGGCAAAATGGTCGTGACCCGCATCTCCGACAAGACCTTTGTGGGCAAGGACATCATCCATGTGGATGTGTGGAAAAAAGCCGACGAGCGCACCACCTACAACATGATTTATGTGGATGCAAAAAGCGGCATCAGCAAGGCCAAACGCTTCAACGTGACGGCCATCACTCGTGACAAGGAGTACGACCTGACGATGGGCAATCCGAATTCCAAAACGCTTTATTTTTCTGCAAATCCGAACGGCGAGGCAGAGTTGGTGAGCATTACGCTCAGCCCAAGTTGTCCCGCCCGTATCAAGGTTTTCGACTTTGGCTTTTCCGATTTGGAAATCAAAGGCCGGGCATCGCAGGGGAATATCGTTTCGAAATACCCGGTGAAAAAAGTCGTGCTGAAAGAGGCTGGGCAAAGCACCATCGGCGCCATTAAAATCTGGATGGACGAGGTCTCTGGCCGCATGAACACCGATGCCCGGGGAAAGTACCTCGGCGAATTCGACACGGGCGTACTGGTCGTTTCCCTCTACAACGACGGTACTTATGAACTCAACGAATTCGACCTCACTCGCCGCTACGATGTGAACACGCTGCTGTACATCGGCAAGTTCGATCCGGAACAGGTCGTCAACGTCGTCTATTTCGACGGCAACAAAGAATGGACAATGGTGAAGCGTTTCAAAATCGAGACGAATAAAGTTGGTGAGAAGTTCAGTTACCTCAGCGACCACAAGAACTCGAAACTGCTGTTTGCCAGCGTAAAATTGAACCCACGTATCGAATACAGCGTGAAGGTGAAAGGTAAAAAACTGGACGGCGAAGTGAGCCTCGGCGAGTTCATGGACGTGAAAGGCTGGAAGGCTGCTGGCAACCGTTTGAGCGACCAAAAGTTGCTGGGTGTGAAGGAGTTGGAGGAAAAAGTTGGCAGTTTGCCAGGTCTTGTCCCGATTTCTCGGGATGGCAGTGGGCAGTCAGGGGCATCGGATACTCCAAGTGCAGAACCGGACAAAAAATTCCATGCTGGGGACACGGTTGATTTTGAAGTTAAGGGGCAGGGGAAGTTGTTTTGAGGGAAGGCCTTTCAAGTTTATCAACCTCAAATTGCGCCAAGTCATTTTGTCAGATTTGAATTGGCAAATTACTTGGTTAGCGTATTTTTCTGCTAATAAAAGCGCATCACTCCGGCATTAAACTGCCCTTTTTATCCACATACTGCCAAACATCGCTCTCCCATACGCTGTGCTCACCATCTTTAACCGTTTTGCACTGGTTGCTGACCTTGGCCTTTCCATTTTCAAAAGGAAAAGCGCAATCGAACTGTGGCTCGATGACGATAGCGTAAGTCTTGGCATTGGCATATCCGATTTTACCATTTTTCACCACCCGTATCAATCCTTCTGCTTCGTAATCAGGGCCATTGTCATAAATGAACACGTCGTAAAGCACCGCTTTTTGACCGTCCATGATGACCCATTTTCCATTGTCGGTTTGCTCCATGGTCAACACTGTGGTGGTGGCAGTCGTGGCCGGGGCAGCAGGATTGCTATCCTCATTCGCCTTGTCGCCGGGGGCTTGTTTGCAAGCGGTGCCAGCGAGTATAAAAACGAGGAGGACTAGAGACAGAAGGCAATGGTGGTTGCAGCAATTTTTTTTCATAAATTTGTGTTTTTAGAATTTTGACTTCCAGAAAAATTCAAAGGTAAATGATTACTTCCATTTCACAACTTGACCCGAACGGCAGTTACACTTATGCCGACTATCTGCTTTGGAAATTCGAGGAGCGCATTGAATTGCTCCGGGGGAAAATCCACAGGATGGCAGCTCCTTCTAGTAGGCATCAAGTCATTAGCATGAGGATAACAAGGCTGTTGATTAACGAGCTTTGGCAAACACCTTGTCAACTTTTTGCAGCACCTTTTGATGTTCGCCTCATTCGTACAAAAAACAACAGACAGGTTAAAACTGTCGTACAACCTGACCTCTGCGTCATTTGCGACCCTACAAAAATTGATGAAAAAGGCTGCTCTGGTGCTCCCGACCTCATCGTTGAAATCCTCTCCCCCGGTAATAGCAAAACGGAAATGAAGGATAAATTCGAGTTGTATCAAGAAGCTGGGGTACTCGAATACTGGATAGTTTCGCCTATAGAAAAGATGGTACAGGTTTTTAAATTGAACGACGAGGGCATATACATTGGTTTGGCACCAAAAGTCGAGGACGATATGCTTTCTACGCCCATTATTCCTAATTTGGAAATTGATTTGATGGAAATATTTGTAGATTGATGCTGCTTCATTTCTCCGAAAACTCCACCCGCATGTACTCCGATTCATCAGGCGGTTTCGATGTAATCTGAAAATAAGACTTTTCAGCCAGCGTCATAATGACCGAGCCGAAGGTTAGGCCCCCATTGATTTGGTACACGGCAGACGGGGTTTTTCACATCGTCCTTGCTCGTGAGGGCGACTTCCCGAATGGGTTGTCGGCGGCTTTTGGCTTCGGGGATAGTTAAACATTGTTTTGTGCAAATGATTGATTTGCAAGTAGTAGGTACAGTGCTAAGAAATGAAATTGAGTTTTCATTCGAGTTAATTTTTTGTAAAAGATAGCATCAATAATTCAGACAACACTGTCGGTATTTGCGAGCAGAATTCCATAATTGCTGCTGCCATTTTATGGTTTTCAAAACCTCGACTCCTTCAGGACCACATCCGCCTCCGCCCAAACCTCCTTGAACTTGGCCAACGTCGTTTTCGCCTCCGCCTCCTTCCCCTGTGCTTTCAGGCTTTGATAAAGCCCAAAGAGCGACCAGCCATTGTTGCGGTTCCAAGCGAGGTCTTCCCGATAGGCTTTCTCCGCATTTTGGGCTTGCCCAGCTTCCAAAAGTACAGCGCCCAACACCTGCCGAACGGGATGGTGCCAGTTGGCAGGTTCGTTGTAAGGCAAATTGTCCTCAGCCACCACGGCCCGTTCGAGTGCCTCAATGGCGGCTGGATAATTGCGCTGGGCAGCCAAGAACTCGCCCTTGGCGACGGAACTGGTGATGATGGTCAAACCACGCAACAGGGCGAGTTGGGTACTATCCGCCTTTCCCAAAGGCTTGTCTTTGTTTTCTTTTTCCATTTTTTCACGAACGGTTTTCAAAAATGAGGTGGACAGCGTATCCATGGCCAGCAATTCCCCTGGCACCTTGTCCAGCATCCCTCTGCGGGTGTAGGCGATGCCCCGTGCATAGTGCCAAATCATTTTCAACATTTGCAGTTCGTCCGCCGGGGCAGGGGTGGTGAGGATTTCGTTCCATTTCCCAAACCGGACATAAGCCTCCAAGGGCACTGCTTTAAATATTTGCAGGTATTCCATTTTGCTGGCCATGCCTTCCGGCGCTCGCCTGGCTAGTTTCTCAGCAGCATCAATCGCCATTTCGCTCTTGCCCTCGAAAGTCGCCGCCGACCAGAGAAAATGGATATTGTGCGGATAATAGCCCAGCGGATACTCCCCCTGTGCCTGGCAAGCGGTGATGTATTCCTCGTCCAACTGCACTGCCAATCGGTTGCAATCTTCTGCATCCTTATATCGCCCGACCCGGATGTAGATATGCGAGGGCATGTGCACTAAATGCCCCGAAGCAGGTATCAAAGAACCCAGCACATCGGCACTGGCCACGCCCCGGTCCGGTGTTTTGGAAGCCTCCACGATATGGATGTACAGGTGCTGCGCCCCCGGATGGTTCCGGTCGGCAGCAATGACCTGCTCCAGCGCCCGCACGGCCTCCGGGATGCCGGACCGGGGTGTGCCCTGCTTGTCGTAATAATCCCAAGGCATGGTGTTCATCACCGCATCGGCGTAGAGTGTCAGCACCTCGGGGTCTGAGGGGTAGCGCTGAGCAAGGGCCGTCATGGCCGCGGCATAGACCCTGTTCAGCGAATCCCGGTTCACCGTTGTGGAATCGGCAAAGCGGGTGGCCATCGCCTCCACCAAATTCTGCTCCCGTTGGCTTGCCGAATGGCGGAGTTTCATCGCTTGTTGAATGGCCTCGTAGGCCGCCTGTTCCCGCTTCATATCGGGTTTTGTGTCATTGATGTTCGGCCCCAAAGCCAGTGCTTTGCCCCAATAGGCCATCACGAAATTGCTGTCCAGGCGGGCCGCCTCCGAAAACGCCCGGTGCGCCTCGCCAAGGTTGAAGCCATAGACTAGTTTTACCCCTTGGTCAAAATAGCGGCTTGCCAATGCTGAAGTGGTTTTTACTGCAAAATGGTATTTGCCCATGTCTTCAAAAAGTGGGGCCGCCCCCTTCGTGGAATCGTATTCACTCAAATCGAACAGGCTACCGCCCCCGCAAAGCGCCGAGCTGGAAAACAAGCCTGTATTGCTTGGGATGGGCTTCGCCATTTTTCGGCTGTAAATTCCAGCACTTAGCAAGCCAGCGGACAGCAGTAGGACTGGAATGAGGAATCGGAAGGAACGAAGGCTCGTGGATTGTTTTTTCATTCTGTAAATATTGATATTGTTGCAGGTGTGCCATGAATGGGCATCCCCTGCAATTTCAAATATTTGAACCTTGCATAATAGGCCCACCGAGCCTTAAAATTAAGGCTTTTGTCCTAAAGCATCCTTTTTCAATTGAAAATCCGGATGCCCGCATTGCCACATCACAAAGGTGTACTGGTCTGCGAAATTAGCAAAAGTAACTTCCCTGTCTTCGGTAAAATGCCCGTTGTCATAGTTCACCTTCATCAAAACGGGTTTGCCGGAGGTGGAGGCTTGTTGAACGGCGGCAGCAAATTTACCCGGCTGCCAAACCACCACCCGAGGGTCGGTCCAGCCTCCCACGCCCATCACCGCAGGGTATTTCACGCCTTTTTTGACGTGCTGCATGCCGTCCATTTCATACAGGGCCTTGCACTCCAAGCTGTCTGTGACCGTACCAAATTCGGGAATATTGACGGGACCATTCGATGAAAACTCCAAACGCATGGCATTGGCACAACCCACATTGCAGATAGCCGCAGCAAACAAATCGGGGCGCTCGGTAATGGCTCTGGTGATTAAAATGCCACCTGCGCTGGTGCCAGTTCCGCCCAACTTTGAGGCTTTGGTATAACCTTTAGCAAGAAGGTATTCGGCACAACTGATAAAGTCCTTCCAGGTGTTGGGTTTGGTGGTTTTATAACCTGCCTTGTACCAATCTTCGCCTTTTTCGCCGCCGCCACGCACGTGTGGCACTGCAATGACTACGCCTTTTGTCGCCAATGAATTTAATTCCGCACTAAAATAAGGCGACATACTGTAACCATAAGCGCCATAACTTTCCATCAAACAGACATTTGAACCGTCCTTTTTAATGCCTTTTTTATAGATAATAGACAATGGCACCATCACGCCATCATGCCCTTTTACCTCCACTTCTTCCACCACGAGGTCTTTGTATTCGTCGGGATAAACAGGCGCAGGATTGAATGGGCTGGGCGAAAATTTGTCCGTATCCGGATTGTATGAAAACTCGGTAAAAGGCTTATTCCATGAAGTAATGCCCAAGTAAAACTCATTGATTTTAGTATCCATACACATGGAATACGTAAAACCCGTAAAGGGCAACTTGACTTCAGTCATTGCTTCAGTGGACAAATTATACTTGTAATAATGGGTATTGATGCCATCGCTGTAACTGATGAGCAGGTAATCCTTGCAACGGGTAAAACTTTCAAGCACCATTGATTTTTCAGGCACAATATCTTTGGCATTTGCCCAATCAGGGTTTTTCAAATCGGTTGAAATGAGCTTGTATTTTTTAGCCTCGTTGTGCGTGATGGCAAATACTTTGTCGCCCACTATGTCAAAACTGCGCACCAGTTTATCGGCGGGGGTACAAAGTGTTTTCCAGGCTATATTGCCCGAATTAAATTGAGCTATAGGTGCATAAAATGCTTTTATTTCATTTTGTACCGTACCTTCAATGGCAAATACATAGTCCTTTGCATCCTTTGAAATAAAAGCATACGGATAAGATTTGGCTTCAATGCCCAGCCCTGGATACGCTTCATTGCTAAAAAAATCAATATCCATTTTGGGGTCGGTCCCCATAGTATGCAGCTTGGTTTTAGGATTTAAACGAGCGGTTGGGTCGGTATTATCCGCCGATTTAATCCACATATATAGGAACGCCTTGTTGTCGAATGTCCACCCTGTTATTCCTGCTGTGGCATGAATGACATCCGGCAAAAACTGTTTGGTGTCCACGTTCATCACTTGAATGGTCTGCACCTCAGCCCCATTTTCCGCGTAGCCTATGAGCAGCTTTTTGCCGTCAGAGCTGGGTGAAATTTGCTGAACTGAGAGGGTTTTCCCTTCCAAATAATCGAGGGGGGCGAAGAGCAATTGCTCAGGCGAGTCCATATTTTCACGGAAATAGACTTTGCTCACCTTTTCACCCGGCATTCTTTTTTGGTAAAATATCCTGCCCCCTTCTTTTATGGGGAAATAGATTTGTGCTGGTTGCAGTTTGTCCAGTTTTCGCCATTCGGCAATCAATTCGTCCCTGCCGGCAATGGTATTCAAGGTGGTATTGGTCAAATCTGCCTGGGCTTTGAACCACGCATTGACCTCCGGGTCTTTCATGTCTTCGAGCCAGCGGTAAGGGTCTTTGTAGGTGGTGCCCCAGTAAGTATCTTTTGCATCAACTGTCTTGGTGGCAGGATATTGCCATTGGGCAAACAGGCTTGAATAAGCTATGAAAAAAAGGAAGAAATTGATTGATTTTTTCATTTTATATAAATTAATGGTTGGGAAAATTGATTTAAAAAGTACAGCCCCGCCTAAAGACGAAGCTGCCGTTTTCTTTTGGATTACTGATGGTTCTGTCTCCCACGGACATAGCGCCCACATTTAGGGCAAAAAGTATAGTATTCACTCCCCATGGAATACATGGAAGCCCCGGACATACTGCCATTATAGTTCGGCGAATTCGGATTATGTGGGCAGCCGCCGCTTTGCAGGTTGTTTCCCCACATGGGATGTGCTGTTTCATCGCCCCCCGCCGACCATTGCGCCTTTTGGTAAGCTGTGCAACTGCTCAACAGAAAAATAGTGCATACAAGCACGAAGCACGGAAAAACGCTGATTGTTTTCATTGTTAATCGAGTTTGATAGGTTTAAAAATTTACTGCTCCTCCTTCCAGTTGGTCATTTTTTCCCAAATTGAGGTCTGCCCATCCTCCTCCATCGCATTGAAATCAATGGATTGCCCATTCGTGAAGGCAGTGACGAGGCTCAGGTAAACAGTGAAAGGGATGTTGGTCGGTGCTTCGGCGACTGTAGCCGCCACTTGCCGCTCCTCCGAAATCGGCGCTGACGGTGCAGCTGCTGCCGTGGCATCCTTGGTGGTGCTTGACAACATGATGCCAAACAAGCCAAGGCCCAAGGCTGCGGTGAACAGGTTCGTTTTCAATTGTTTTTTCATGACTAAAGAATTTGATTGTTTTAAGCTATAATGCGGCCGCCAAATGATGGGCATGGTTGATTATCAACCTTTTATCAACCTTTATCAACTTCATCAACCATGCACAAAACTTGACGGCGTGAGTTACAAGTAGCTCGATATTTTAGGTGCGGTGAAGTAACCTGATGGAACGCTCCTGTTTCATCAACACTTCACCGCCAAGTCACCTAAATAAAAAAGGTCAATAGGGTTGATTTTCTTTGATTTTTCCACCTGCTGAGCTGAGGTAAGACCACTTCCTGCCAACTATCGCCGCCTCGCCAGCGTGTTCATGCCAGCGGATGGGCTTACGACGATGCCACTCCCCTGCACTTGCTTCAAGAAGGCAATGCCCCCGTTCACGGTTTCCCCGATTTCAAGGATTCCATTGTTTTCAATAAGGCCAAGGGCAGTGACGCCATCGAAAATACCGGTCTCGCCGAGGATGGAGAGCCTTGCGCCAGCCTGGATGGAGAGCTTTGCGCCAGCTTCCATCAGCAGGGCGTCAATCGGCGTTAGGGCGTAACGGATGACGGGGTAGTAGCTGGCACCGGTGGGGATGATGACCTGTGTGAACTCGTCGGGCACACGGCCCTCGCTCCAGTTGGCAGGGCAGTTCCAGTCAGTGGTACGGCCCGGCTTGCCTCCCTGCCAAACATTGGTGGTTTGGGCGGAAAGGCTAAAGCTGAAGCCAAGGAAAAGGACTAAGGCGATGGAAATGGTTCTTGCTTTCATTTTACTTTTTTTTGATGTTAAGTTTTGAGTGGTTGATTGCATTTGATTTTTCATGACTAAAGGATTTTGTTGTTTTACTGGCTTCTCAATTGAATGCCTATCTGTCCTGATTTGCAAGACTGGTTACCAGCCCTCCGACATTTTTTTCTTTTAAATCAAGTGGCTGGAAACCTGCCTTTCAGGAATGATGCAAAGGTGGGGGCAGGCAAAGGCAAAGCTCTACCTCCCATCGGTCAAAGGCTACTTGGTAGGTTGCAGGGTGGAAATTTTCTTTACTTATTATGTTGCAAAGGGAAAGGCTGGCTACTTATAACTAATTGATAATGAGCAGAAAAGGTGTTGCACGGGTCTTCATCCTCGTGCTTTGAGCGGGCGCTCCCCAAATTCTTCCAAGAACGCATCTGAGAAATTATTCAGCGCCGAATACCCCACTTGGTAGGCAATTTCAGATACGGTCAGCGTCGTCGTTTGCAGCAAATGCCGCCCGTGGTGCAGGCGGATAGAACGGATAAACAGGCTCGGCGACTTGCCGGTGAGCGCCTTCACCTTGCGGAAAATCTGGCTGCGGCTCATCGCCAATGCCCGCTCCAACTGTGGCATCTCAAAGTCGATGTCGGACAAGTTCGCCTCTACCACGGAGCGGAATTTTTGCAAAAAGCTATCCTCCAAATCAGCGGCTTGGGGGGCTGGCGTCTCGCCAATTTCCAATTTCCCAATATTCCTGTCTGCCGACAAGGCAGGCAATTTCCCGTATTTCAACTGCAGCTTCCTTCGCTGTTCCAGCAAATTCCCTACCGTCACCAATAGTTCTTCCTGATGGAAAGGCTTGGAAAGATAAGCATCCGCCCCTCGCCGCAGGCCCTTTAGGCGGCTCTCCACATCAGCCTTTGCGGTCAGCAAAATAATGGGGATATGGCTTGTGCGCTCGTCGTTCTTCAACGTTTCCAGCACCTCGAAGCCGTCTTTTTCGGGCATCATCACATCGCTCACGATGAGGTCGGGGATGGTTTCCAGCGCTTTTTCGATGCCGGCACGGCCGTTGTAGGCGTAGTCAAGGGGATATTGCTCTTGCAGGCAGGCGGCGAGGTATTCCACCACGTCGGGGTTGTCTTCCACCAAAAGGATGGAAGGATTGCCCTCGAGGCTTAGGCCCCTGACCCCTAACGGGGAACCTAAACTGGGAAGTCCCAAAGTGTTTTTCTCAAAAATTCCAGCAGAGCTTGCCAGGTTGGGTTCCCCTTTAGGGGTCAGGGGCGAGTGTGTCACGGGCA
>JBGSWN010000189.1:0-28415 GCA_041752395.1 Saprospiraceae bacterium
ACCATCAGGGCAAGGGTCAGTCGGCTGGTAAGGAAGTCGCTATCCTTTTCCAAATTAGACAAGTGGCACAACTTGGCGATTGGTTGGTTCTTTTGGCAATTCAACCTGGAGCGGCAGCATTACATTTGATACACCGCCAAAACGAGTTTAATTCTTTTCATGGTTGAAGTAAATGAATTCGGACGCATGGGACAATGATTTTATGATTTGAAAAATTGAGTGTTCAGTTAGGTTTTGGATGTACCCACAAGCTCCAGCTTGCGGTCTTTTAATCGCAAACTGGAGCTTGCGACTACATCCAAAAGAACCTTAAAAACTTTTGACGCTACAAAGGTGGGGCAACATCTGCTGGGGGGCAAAAACATTTTTGCGGTTTTGTCTTCAATTTAAAGTTAGTAATTTTTGTAAAAACCCTTTATCTACTGAAATAAATAAATATTTTTTGTCTTTGGTTTTTGCGCAATTTTACCCCGATTTTCAGCAAAAAAACTTCCAATGGAAAAATCAAAGCTTGTTCAGCTACTCCGCAGCCTCTCCAGCCAAGAAATCCGGGACCTCCGCCGCTACCTGGAATCGCCGTATTTCAATCGTCGGGCAGAGGTCGTCAGCCTATTTGATTGGTTGGTAAAGTACCTCAAAAACGGCAAACCCGTGCCCGAAAAAGAGGTCGCCTACGCCGCCGTCTTCCCCGCCGAGTCCTTCGACGACCACCGCCTGCGGATGCTGATGAGCCAGCTCTACCAGTTGGCGGGGCAGTTCCTCGCCGTGCAGGATTTTTTGGCGGACGAGCCGCAAACGTTGCTAAGGCTAGGGCAGGTGTTCCGCCGTCGGAAGCTGCCAGCGCAGTTCGCTCAAACCGCCGCCGACCTTGCGCAGCAACTGGAAAATCAGCCCTTCCTAAACGCCGATTTTTACCAAAACAAATACCTCGCTTCCCTCGAAAACTACCGCAACGCCTTCGATAGCCGCACGGTGGACAGTTCGCATTTGCAGCATCTTTCTGGTGAACTCGACACCAGTTTCCTGGCGCAAAAACTATGGCAAGCTTGCCTGCTTCACTCCCACGAGGCTGTATCGAATACCAACTACGACGCTGGCCTGCTCGCTGAGGCGCTGCTGTTCACCGAGCGGAGCGGGGCGCTTGAAACGCCCGTCGTTGCTATCTATTACCACTGTTACCGGGCGCTCACGAACCCGGATTCCACGCAATATTTCCAGACTTTCAAGGCGCTGGTGCTGCAACATGGCGGCCTTTTCCCCGCCGAGGAAATGCGGGATTTGTACATCCTCGCCATCAATTTTTGCATCCGCCGCTACAATGCGGGCAGCCAGGAATACCTGCGTGACCAGTTTGATTTTTACAAGGATGGGCTGCGGCAAGGCTACTTCCTCACCGATGGCGAACTGAGCCGCTACACTTACCAGAACGCCGTGACCAGCGGCCTCGTCATGCGGGAATTCGACTGGGTGGAGCATTTCATCCACGACTACCGTGACAAACTGGCAGGCCCCTATCGGGAAAGCGTCTTCAGTTTCAACCTTGCCCGCCTCGCCTACGAGAAAAAGCAGTACGACAAGGCCCTGCCCCTGCTCCAACTCGCCGAGTACAAGGACCTGCTGCTCAATCTCGCCGCCAAAACCCTGCAACTCAAAATCTATTTCGAGCTGGATGAATTCGACCTGCTGGAAGCGCATCTCTCGGCGTTCAAGACCTTCCTGCTCCGCAAAAAAGAACTGGGCTACCACCGGGAGAACTACCTGAATACCATCCAGTTCACCCGTAAACTGCTGGAAATCAACCCATTCGACAAAGAGGCACGGGCGGCGCTGCATGAGGAAATTGCGGCAGCGAAGAACTTGGGGGAGAAGGAGTGGTTGTTGGGGGAGGTGTGACTTTATGGGGTTCTTGGTTTCGGGTTTTTGGTTTCAGGGATGGGCTGCTTTGGCTGTTGGGGCAGCTAATGGCCAATGACTATCGGAACCGCCATTTTGTCCGAAAACCTCATTTGGAATGATTTTCCCCCAACCCTTTTCCACGTAAAACAAAACAAAAAGCCGGCACCAAATCGCCCGGATATGTCACAAATCATTGCAGTCACAGCACCTCAAAACCAGTCCGACAACCAATTTCCACAAACACCGTCCATCCACGCCGATGCGCTCCTGCTCGATGCGTACTCCCGCACCGTTGTTGGGGTTTCGCAGGCGGTAAGCCCGTCCGTGGTGCAGATTAAGGTGGCGAAAAAGCCCAATCCGCAGCAGCGGCAAGGGCAGCAACCCTTCGGCACGGGCAGCGGCTTCATCATTTCCAGCGACGGCTACATCGTGACGAATAGCCATGTGGTGAACAGCGCCGAGAAAATCGAAGTGGTGCTGCAAGATGGCCGGGAATTCACGGGCCAGCTCGTCGGGGAAGACCCCGCTACCGACCTTGCCCTCGTGCAAATCAGCGGCGACGGGCTCCGCTCCGTGCGTTTTGGCGACAGCAAAGCCCTGCAAGTGGGGCAAGTCGCCGTGGCCATCGGCAACCCCTACGGCTTCCAATACTCGGTGACGGCGGGCGTGGTGAGTGCCCTTGGTCGCACTTTGCGCAGCGAAAGCGGCAGGCTGATTGACGACGTGATTCAAACGGATGCGGCGCTGAACCCCGGTAATTCCGGCGGCCCGCTCGTGGACAGTTCCGGCCTCGTCATCGGGGTGAACACGGCGGTCATTTTGCCAGCACAGGGGCTTTGCTTCGCCGTGTCGAGCAGTCTGGCGGAGTACGTGGTGGGCAAATTGCTCATCGAAGGAAAGGTGCGCCGGGGCATCATCGGCATCGCCGGACAGACGGCGCCCATCAATCCCCGCTCGGTCAACCACCACCAATTGCCCAATAAAACGGGCATCCTCGTGCAGGGCGTGGAGCCGACGGGTTCTTCCACTGGTCTGCTCGCCGTCGGCGACATTATCATTGCCTTCAACGGCCAGTCTGTGCAGTCCATTGACGACCTACACAAGCACCTCGACGAAAGTGCCATCAACCGCATGGTTGAGCTTACTTTTTTGCGAAGCGGACAAAAAGAGACGGTGGCGGTGAGACCGAAGGAAATGAAGTGATTTATAAAAAGTGACTGAATGAGGAGAGTATTTTAGAAAATTTGCTCCTCCTCATTCAGTCATTTTGTAATTTTGCCCTAAACTAACAACAATGAAAAAATCACTTCTCTTCCTTCTTTTGGCAATAATGATTGCTCCCTTGATTACAAAAGCCCAAGACGACAAACCATTTCTGATTCCGTATCTGAAAGGCGATTTGTTTGGCTACGTGGATGCAAACAAGAAAATGGTAATCGAACCTCAATTCAAATTTGCCAGTTTTTTTAAGGACTCAAAAGAAGGGTATTTCGCCAAAGCTTACTTGAATGGAAATGAAGTCAAAATTTACCCTGATGGTAAAACTGAACTCGTCGCCCAGCCTGTTTTTGAAGACCAATCGATTGATGGCGGAATATTTATTTTTTCCCCAAACACGAAGTCAATTGACTCAGTATTTATGGACAGAATTAAAGTTAACTCAGCCGATTTCAAAGCTGAATATGAAACTAGGAAAGGTTACTATGAGGTCTTTAAAAAATATTTTGTGTTGACTTCTAAGAAGACCAATAAAATGGGCATTATTGATGAGAGCGGAAAAATAATACTACCATTTGATTACTATGAAATATGGCCGTATGAACCAATTTTTAACATGACTACTCATAATATGGTGAGGGTAAGAGGAGCCAACAAGTTTGGAGTTTTTTCACTGAATGGAGATTGGGCACTCCCACTTGAATATGACCATATTGATTCTCCAAAAGAAATTAGAGGAAAATATGGGAAATTAAAAAAAGATAACCTATATGGTTATTTTGATAAAAGCAACTTATTCAAAGTCATATTCCCACCTAAATACAAATTTGCAAATGGCTTTGGCACAGATGGATGCCCTATTGATTTTGCCAAAGCTTCAATTGATGGTATCAATTATTTTTATGTAAATAAAAAAGGTGTAGAATATTACGAACCCTAAACTTTCAATTCTCAATATTTTTCCAGCCACTTCACCAACTCCTCCCCATGCAGGTTCTTCGCCAGCACCTTACCGTTTTCATCCAAAAGGAAATTGGCGGGAATGGAGGTCATGCGCAGCGCTTTGAACAGGGGCGCATCGTCGCCTTGGAGGTGCGAGGCATGAGGCCATTTTCCAACGCCGTCTTTTTCGATGGCGGTGGACCAAGCGCCGGTGCTGGCATCGAGGGCATAGCCGACGATTTGGAAGCCTGATTCGTGCTGTTTTTCCCAGAGGGAAACAAGGGTGTTTTTGTTTTCCTTGCGGCAAGGGGCGCACCACGACGCCCAAAAGTCGAGCAGGGTCAGGCGTTTTCCCAATAAGGTTTTCAATGGCACGGTATCGCCGGAAAGCATTGGCATCGGGTAGTCCAGCGGGATTTGGTCGCCAACGAGGACGGGCAGGGTCTTGCGGTCGCCCTTGGCTGCCAACTGTTTCACCCATGGGTGTTCGGGCGCTGCCGCCTGCCATCGTTCGGCTTGCGCTACGATGAACTCGGGTATCCGCTCGTAATCGCCCTCAATGCTTACCCAGCGGATGGCCGTGAGGGCGGGCAGCAGTTCTTTTGTTTGCTCCGCAAACTGCATGATGGGTTGTTGGAAGGCCAGTTTCACTGCTTCCTCGTCGAGCAGGGCGGACTCGTCGTGCGTTTCTCCGTCCTCCTTTCCACTTAAAAACTGGTCGAAAGCCGCCTGTCGGAGGTCCCGCAATTGGAGCATGGCGGCGTTCTCAGGCGAGGGTTTTTCGATGGAAAAGCTGCGCTGGAAATGCGCTGCTTCGGCTTTTACCACAAGGGTTTCACCGTTTTTGTAAACGAACGGGAAATAATTGGAAGTGCCAGGGTCGTCGTTGTCGAGGCGGTTGGGGTGCTGGGCTTCGGCTTTCGGTTGGATGGCCAATTCAAAGAGCCTTGCGTCCGCTGCGTCTGGCATTTTACCGAAGGCAAAACTGCCGTCTGGTTGGATGGTGGCTGAATCGAGCACGGTACCGAGGTAACTGCCGCTGATGCCGCCCCAAGTCTTGGGGTCGAGGAGGTAAACGATGGGCTTCCAGTCACTGCTGGCTTCCAAGGAAATGGTGCCGGACAGCGGCGGCATTTTCGAGCAGCCTGTGAAAATTGCCAACAAAAGGAAAAACATGGGAACGGTGGATTTTAGATACATGATGTGTGTGTGTTTAAACAGGGCGGGCAAAAATCATACTTCTTGCCTGAAATGATGGTGCGTTTAGTCACCAATCACCTTCACTTGCAGTTCCTCCCAGGGTGTAGTGCCATCTTTTTCCCTGGTGAAAACATGGCGGCGGCTCTCGCCCAGTACAATTTCGGCGGTGGTGTACACGAGGTTTTCGGGAAGGAGGTGGCCGCCCGTGGTCTGGCCGAGGCTGTCGCTGACGCTGAGGTGCAGGTGGCAGCCTTTGACGCTGACTGTTCCGACGAGGCTCACGATTTCGAAATGGCCGTTGGCCTTGGTGCCGCTGGGTTGGTTGGCGAAGCGGAAATTGGTCTGCGTGAGGCTGCCCACGCCCGTCATCACCCAACCGGCCTGGATGTTTTCCTGCTTCGCAAAGGCTTCGATGCCCGCCCGGAGGTCATCGCCGGGCTTGAGGCGGAAGGCATGTATTTTCAGGTCGTCGTTTGGCATATTGCGTTTTGTGGTGGTGCATTGGAGGCTGAGGAGGGCTAGGCTGAGGATTGGGAGGTGACAAGTATCTTGAAAAAATCCTCCCCCTCAATGCGCCAGCGGCCTTTTCTTGATCACCCCGCCCTTCGCATCCTTCACCATATTCATCACCACGAAAGCATCCGGGTCAATCTTGTCCACCTCCGTTTTCAGTTTTGAAAGCTCCAAGCGGGTGACGACGGTGAAGACCACATCCTGCGATTTCGGCTCGATACCCCGTTTTGCGAAGCCACCCTTGGCGCTATAGATGGTGACGCCCCGGCCCAGTTTTTCGATGACGGCGAGGCGAATCTCCTCGTTGTGTGGGGAGATGATGGTGACGCCGATGTATTCCTCGATGCCGTCCACGATGAAATCCACGGTTTTGGAGGCGGCGAGGTAGGTGAGGATGGCGTACATGGCCACTTCCATCGTCAAAATATAGGCGCCAAAGGCAAAGATAACGAGGTTGAAACCGAGGATGATGTCGCCGACGGTGAGGCTGGTGCGGCGGCTGAGCCAGACGGCGAGCACCTCTGTACCGTCAATGACAGCTCCGCCCCGGATACTCATGCCGATGCCTGCGCCGAGGAAGAAGCCCCCGAAAACGGCGATGAGCAGCTTGTCCTCGGTGATGGTGGGGAAGTTCACGAAATGCACCACCACGGCCAGCAGGCTGATGGCTATCACGCTTTTCAGGGCGAAGCTGCGGCTGATGGTCTTGGCGCCCATGAAGAGGAACGGCAGGTTGATGAGCGGCAGCAGGATGGAGAGCGAGATGCCCGTAGTCACTTCTACCAGCAGGGAAATTCCCGTGACGCCGCCATCAATGAAGGCATTGGGTAAGAGGAATCCCTTGAGGCCAAACGCCGCCGCTGTAATGCCGATGCTGATGAACAGGATGTCCTTCAGGAGGCGGCTGATGTCAAAGCGCAGGTTCCTCGATTCCCGTTCGAACTGCTTTTGGGGAATTTTTTTCCCGTGATGCCGCCGTTGGATGATGTTGATGATGACGGGCTGAAAGAATTGATTCATATACTGGTTTTGATTGTTATAAACGGAAACGAAGTTGATTGAACAACTGATAGCACCTTCGATGCAATCAGCTAAATAACGCAAGGACGCCAAGACGCAAGGGCGCTAAGATTTAAGGTTCCCTTGCGTCTTGGCGTCTTAGCGCCCTTGCGTTAAAAAATGATTTTCGCCGGAGGCGAAAACTTCAATTAATTATGCAATAGACTATGATTCGCCTTTAAAATCTGCCCATTTTGGCAGTTGCGCTGGACTTGGTTTATGAAAACGCCTCCCATCCGCCAAGGTTTTTCAAAAAATATCAAAATTTAAATCCCTGTATTTTCAAGCCTTTTATTCGTTTTTGTTTAACTTTTTTCAAAAAAAATATGAACACAGAAATCCAAACATCACCCCGCTCTCGTAAATAGGGATGAAAATAAAGTTTTTCAAATCATCAAATCAGCATTGGGAGCACAGCGCAGGGAGTAGGAATTGAATCACCCGTTATTGATAAAATTATTTAGTGCTTGAGCTAGGTTTCCGAACGTTTTAACCAAAATCATTAATTAAGATGAAAAAGAAGAATCTGCTGTTAACAGCAATCGCCATCCTTTCGGCCTCCATCGGTATTGTATGGGCCGCCGACCACATTGACGCCCCGGGCGTCGCTTCTACTAGCTCGGACATTACCGACTTCTACGCATTCCAAAGCCCTGAAAACGCCGACAACATGGTTTTCGTGGTGAACACCCAAGGTCTGCTTGACCCTACGGCTTCTGCCACGGCAGCTTTCGATGAAAACGTAATGATTCAGGTAAACATCGACAACACAGGCGATTTCGTGGAAGACCTCGTTATCCAAGCGGTGGTGAATAATGGCAAACTGAGCGTTTATGGCCCAGCAAAACCAAGCGTGACTGGCAAATCTGGCAAGGTAGAAACTGACGCTACCGAAACGACGGTCAACGTTACTGCCTACGGCAAAACGGCTACCATCGGCAACAAAAATGGTATCAAAGTATTTGCTGGCCCACGTGACGATCCGTTTTTCTTTGACCTCGTGGCTTACCAAAACGTCCTTGGCGGCACAGCTACCGGCTTCAACAACCCAGGTTCTGACACTTTTGCTGGTACGAACGTAATGTCCGTGGTTATCGAAGTACCGAAATCATTGTTGGGCACTGCTGCTTCCCTCAATACTTGGGCAGTAACGAAGCGCAAAGTTTAATCCCATATACTGGGTATTTAATTCCAAATACATACCAAAACCTGGGAATTTCTTTCCCAAAATAAATCACTATTAAAAAAAGCGGCTTTAAAATATAGTGACGGTTAAATGGTTGACTGTCAATAAGATAGTTTATTGCTATTATTTGCGAAGACGATTTAATCGCTATATTTTTTAACCAATTTCTTTTCAAAATTAATTCAATCATGAAAAATATCATGCGGGCAAGCGCCCTTCTTTTGCTGGCTTTCACAGCCGTTTTTGCAAGCTGCAATAAAGACGATGATTCCAATCCTTTCAAGGATAACACTTACCAGCAGGAAGACCAAATGGCTCGTCCAGCCATCAACACGGTTTTCGTAACCACGGCTGACAAAGACGATTTCAACACCACCATTCCTTCGGCAATGGGCGGCAAGTATGCCACTAAGTTTCAGAACCAATTGCTGGCACTGAACGCAGGCTACACCACCAACGCACTGGGCATGGACGCTGCAACTTTCAGCGGCGCATTGGCTACCGACGTGCTGAACGTGGCTACCACAGGCACGACGACTTTCTTCGATGGCACCAACGTGCTCACGGGTCGTACCCTCGCCGATGACGTGATTTCTGTTGAGTTGCTGCTGATTTTTGGTGGCCCAGACGGCACTTCCAATCCTGCCCTCACGGATGACCACGTGGATGCCAACGACAAGCCATTTTTGACGACATTCCCATATTTGGCCACAGCGCACTAATAGTTTAAGTTACTATTCTCTTTAAGTGGGCAGCTTTTGCTGCCTGCTTTTTTGAGAATGAAGGTTTAGCGGGCGTATATTATTCCCGCTAACCTTTTCTTCTCCTCCAACAACCATAAGCGTTCCCGTCCTGAATTAGCCTAAATTCCATCACCCGTTAATTAATCACATCATGAAAAAGATAGCAATTGTCGCCACTTTATTGCTTGCCATCATAGGCACTTATTTCCTCGTAAACCAACAAAAACCGATTATCGATACTGCCGATTATGCGGCGTATATGAACCCAGTCCATCTCGAGAAAGCCGAAAAAACCGTTGCGGAGCATATCAGCTTTTGGGAGAAAAAGCTCCAGGAACAACCCAATAATTTTGTTTATCAATCGAAACTTGCTGGACAATATAGCGCATGGTTCAAGCTGATGGGTGAAGTAGGCAAGCTCTACCAAGCCGACAGCATGCTTCAAGAAGTCAATGAGCGCTACCCAAATCGGGTTGGCACTTTGCAGGCTTTGTCCTCGAACGCCATTACCCGCCACTCTTTTGTGGAAGCGGAAGGACTGATGCGCCAAGCACTGGCCTTGGGTGAGCGCAAACATGCCAGCTCGCTCATGCTCACGGATGTGCTGCTGGAGCGTGGCAATTTCATGGATGCCTCCATCCTGATGCGGGATTTGGATGCCCGCAGCCAGTTCGATTACCTCATCCGGGAGATGAAAATGCTCGACCAGACGGGCCACCTGCCGGAAGCCATCGCAAAGATGGAAAAAGCACTGGCACTGGCTCGGGATTCCGGCTCGAAGGATATGCTCAACTGGGCGCTTTCCAACCTCGCCGACATGTACGGCCACGACGGTCGCATCCAGCAATCCTACGACACTTACCTCGAAGCCTTGGCCAACAACCCTGCGGATTTACACTCCCTGAAAGGCATTGCTTGGGTCGCTTTCTCGCATGACCACAACACCACGGAAGCCCGCCGGATATTGGGTTTTCTGCAAGAAATACACCCTTTACCAGATTATGACCTGCTTTTATCAGACATCGCCACCTTCGAAAACAAGCCAGACGAGGCAATGGCTTATCGCAAATCTTTTATCGAAAAAGCCAGCAATCCAGGCTACGGCAATATGTACAAAGCCTATCTCTGCAACCTGAA
Source organism: Saprospiraceae bacterium (assembly GCA_041752395.1). Lineage (GTDB taxonomy): Bacteria > Bacteroidota > Bacteroidia > Chitinophagales > Saprospiraceae > UBA6168. The sequence continues at coordinate 9,895 of JBGSWN010000189.1, forward strand.
AGCTTCGAAAATGGGACAGGCCGACGAGGCATATACCATTGCGGAACACGAAGTATTGGAGCGCCCACACCCCATGTCTTATGGTTTATTGGCTTGGGCAGAATTCCAAAAAGGGGACAAAGCGGCAGCCTTGGACATCATCCAAAAGCATGTGATGAACCAAACCCAAGAACCGAAAGCACTCTACCTTACCGGTGTTATCCTGGCGGGGAATGGGCATAAAACAGTCGCCAAGCAATACCTCGAAGAAGCGCTCGATGCTTCCTTTGAACTGGGGCCGGTAGCGGCTATGGAGATAAGGGAGGATTTGAAGCGGCTGTGAAGGTGATAATGTTTTGATGTATTAGTCTGAATGAAATTCATCAGTAGAGAAAAGGCCGGGGCGCTTAGGTGCTTCGGTCTTTTTTTTTGCAGCTTTTTAATCTCCAATCATAACTTTACATACCATTCGTTGAATCTATTACTCATTTGCATCGGATGGCTTTCCGTCAGGAAATGCTTTCCTTTTCCCAAATAAATATAGGTGGCATTTTTGAAGTTCTTTTTGGCATATTCTACTGCTGCCTTGCGATTTACCAGACCTTTTTTAGCGTAGAAATAAAGGATTGGAACTTCCGTTTCCCGCATTCCTGATGATATAGTGTCCAATAAACTCGCAAACTCACTTTCCCCCTTTCCTTTGGTGTAGGAAAGCACCGCTGGGTCGGGGCCATTAGTGATTGCATACCTTCTTTCTTTCATGTCCCAGGGTTGGGTATAATATGGATAGGCTTCCTTGGGTAATTTTCTACCCGTAAAGAAATTGACGGCTAATTTTTTACCGGCAAAATTCCGTTTGACCATCCATTTTTCATTTCCCTTTTTGGTTCTTGTTATACGCATAAACGCCCTGAAACTAAAAGGAAGTTGGTCATACATCACTTCGGCGGGCATGAATGGTGCTTCGAACAATGCAACACCCTTAACATTTTGCGGTTCTCTAATAGCATAGAGCATACCTACGATAGAGCCAATATCTTGTATAAAAAGCGTGATATTTTTAAGCTGTTTGGCTTCAATAAAATCAGTGAACATTTTATACTGCACTTCAATAGAAACATCCCGGTTGGCAGGAAAACTAGACTTCCCAAAGCCTAAAAAATCAATGGCAATTACTTTTTTATTGCTATCAATATTGGGAATGATGTTTCTCCACAAGTAGAGATTAGCCGGTAACCCATGCAGTAAAAGCACAGGGTCGCCTTCGCCAGATTCTACATAATGTACTTTCTCTGTGCCAATTTCTAGGAACTTTGATTCAAATGGGAAATCAGTTGAAATATCCTTTTCTGCTTTTGTGGCTTTACCTGGATAGATGTCTTGGGCTTGTCCATAAAATGTACTCGATAAGCCTAAAATGAGTATAAGGGCAATTCTAGTTATGATTTTCATGTTCTTTTTTCTGATTAATTTCGATAAGCTGTTTTATCAAGCTGATTAAAAATGGATTTAGGTGCTAGGCGGCTCATTAATTTGAACTGTCTTATGATGTTAGACAAGTGAATGCTTCGATGTGTGAATGCTTTTAAAATATTTTCTAAATTTTATTTCACTATCATCTTCTATTATTATGACCAGACAGCACCAGTGGCCTCATCACAATATTTCCACATTTTCGTCCTCAAAACCGGGTCAAGTGCTAGTTTTGGATTGTAAACCTTAATTACTTTAGGATTTCCGGTCATCCCTGTTATACCTCCCGGCCCGATAAAACTGCCATCAGGAAGCGTTGTGTCAACTGTAGCTCTTAGGGTAGATAAAGCACCCTGCGCCACATCCATCATAAAGATGCCTCTAATGGCCCTGAATATAGATGCGAAAAGACCAGTAGAAGCATCAAACAAAGAGGTAGCGGTTAGCCCTGGATGAGTGGCGTATACTTGGATGTTATTTTCGAGCTTTGACGCTTTTATGACTTCACGCAGGCCATCCCTGAATTGAACAGCAGCTATTTTTGTTAAACCATACACTTCCCATGGGTCATATTTATTTTCTGCATTTAAATCATCCCAAATCGTTTTACTTCGTACCGTGCTGCTTGCCGAAGAACTGGTTGAAATAATGACTGATTTGGGGGCGAGCTGAATTTTATGCATCAGCAAGGAGGCAAGCAAGTGGTGCCCCAGCACATTAGTGGCCATCTGCAATTCATCCCCATCTATAGATTCCTTTCTCTCTGGCAATGCCATGATGCCGGCATTTAGAATTAATCCGTCTATATGAGGGATATTGGCATCTGTATTTATTTTTTTCGCAAATTCCCTGACAGGCTGCAAGGAGGAAATATCTAATGGCAGAATAATGAGGCGGCTTAAATCATCAAATATGTTTTGGATGTCTGTTATTGCCTTGTGCGCTTTGTCAATATTTCTGTTGCCAGCAATCACCTTCGCACCTCTTTTGGCCAATTCATAAGCTACTACCGTTCCGATGCCGGAGCTGGTTCCTGTGATAACGTAGGTTTTATCGCTTAAATCTGTCGGCATTTCTGCCTTGTTCCAATTCTTCATAAATTTTAATTAATTAGCTTTCAATTGTTTTCATAAACTTTCTCAAGGTGCAAGTTGATGGTTTTTATCTAGGGATTTAAACCTGACCTGAAAATTTAAGATGATTATATTGCTCATTTGCTTACTGGATTAGGTCTGAATAGTCGATAAAAGATGTAAAAATGGCTGATGACGTTTACCACGCCGATGGTCGTAAATGCCCACCACATCGTACCTAAGTCATAGTTGTAGAATTTAATGGCAAAAACTTGTGGGAAAGCCACGATGAGGTCCGTAAATCCGAAAATATTGAAAACCCAAGCCAATGGAATGGCGTATTTCCATCTATTCTTCAAGGCAAAAGCGGTGATGATGGCAAGAATGGAAGTGCTATAATCCCAAATACCCACCGTAAAAGCTAAGTCATCGGGAAAGGCATCATACACTTGGGTATCTACCATGAAGACCATGCCCAAATAACGAAGGCCATGAATGAGGACCATTGGCACAAGTGCATCGTAAATGCTGAGTTTGGCAAGTTTAGGAAATACGAACCATTTAAAGGCAAAATAGAAGGTAATTAAGCCTGCCGTGGCTTGCATGTTGAAAATGATGAAATTGTCCATTTTTTGATTTTTTAATTAATTGACTTTTGAAAACCCAATAGGGCAAATACCCCCGATACGATTGCCACAACAATCCGAATCCAATGGAATATTACCCACCCTTGTAGTTTACTGGCAGCAGTTGCAGCATCATATTTCAGTGCCATAAAATCCAAATTCATTGGTAAGTGGTAGATAGATGTTTGCAGTATCGTCAGCGATAAACCAATAAAGGCGTACATCCAGTTTTTTCTACTTTCGGATGATTTGGGAGATTTTAGAAATAGCCAAAGACTGCCCAACCAAGCGGGCAAAAGCGTTACGGCAGTTGGGCTCAATAAAAGCGGAAAATCCACTTTAAAGGTTTTCATAAATTCAATAGAGTCAAGTGATTGCCAGTGAATGCAATAACTCAATCCTATATTTATCATATTACCTGCAAAGGCACCAATGGCTATGATGGTAATGATTGAAATGGTCTTTTTCATCTTTATTATTTCTTCGGGATTGGTTGTTTATTCAGTTGATTGAAAATGAACTTTGGCGCCAACCGGTTCATCAATTTCAGTTGTTTTGAGAGACCGGGCGTTATTTCTTCCTTACCATTGGTATAGTCTTTCCAGAAAATATCCGCCAATTTTTCGGGAGGCATAGGTTTGAGATTGTCATCTTTCAAATCTGCATCATGTGCAAGTTTGGTATCCACTACGGGCGGCAAAAGTTCGACTACTCGGATATTATGTGGTTTAAGTTGCGGCCTGATGGCTTGTGTCCAAAAATGCACCGCCGATTTGGTGCCAGAATAAACCGGAGCCTGCGAGAAAGTAACATAAGCCAACCCTGAAGAAACATTGATAAGCGTGGCATTTTCGCTCTTTTTGAGTTGGGGCAGGAAGTAATGCAATAGCTGGATAGGCGCATTGAAATTAATCGCTATCTCGTTGAATTGCTGCTGCAAATCATTGCTTTCATTTCCTGCATCCACCAAATTCATGATACCCGCATTATTGACCAGCACATCAATACCGCCAAACGTTTCCTCCATTTGCTTCACCAATTTCTTGACATCTTCCTCCTTAGTCACGTCGCTTTGGAAGATGTGAATTGACGGAAGTTCAGCCTTCACTTTTTCCAATTTAGAAAAGTTCCTGCCAGTAATAATTACCGTATGGCCATTATCCAAAAACTTGCGAGCAAGAGAAAGTCCAATGCCAGAACCACCACCGGTGATAAGCACTTTTTGTTTTGATTTATTCATAATGATTTTTGATTTTTATCTTAAAGTGAGCCTGAATTTAATAGTCTTGAGTGCATCCAAAGCAGGAGTGCTGTGGGTATCAATTCAATCGCAATACCGAAAATGATAAAGGGACTAGCAGGATAATACCTTAATGCATAGGCTCTGACCAGCCCACCGACAAAAACGGCCACCATTAGATATCGGAACAGGGCAACCTCGGAGGGATTCCAAGCAACATAGAAAAATGCGATGGACATGGAAGCCCAAATAGCTGCAACAAACCGATGATTGTTATCCTGCATCGGAACTGTGGAAGGGTCAAATGAAGCGGTAATGCCCTTGAATCCAGTTCCTAGAGCGATAATTCCGTATAGGACTAAGAAAATGCGAATGAATAATAGCATAGTTATAAGGGTTTCGGATTTGATTTGAGAAAACAGTAGGCCGCAATTAAAATGGGTATGGCAAACGGGATATGCTGAAGTATATCAATAGGCTGGGCATTTGGGACGTACATGGCCCATGTGACCACATCTACGATAATCACTAAGAAGAGTGTGACCAAATGAAATATACCCGCTAAGGTGAATTGGCGATAGCCGATGGCAAGAAGTACAAAAATGGGCGGAAGCACATCACCCACAGCTTTGAAAATGGCCGTGATTTTTGAAAACCGAATGGCAGCATCCGAATCAGGGACAATCGAAAACGAACCTTCCGCAGCAGCTGGGTGCGCTACCCAGAAGATGCCAATGCCAAAGAGCATTAGCGCAGATAGGAGGCTCGCCCAAACACCTATTCTAAGGTGTTTGGGTAAATTTTTATCAAATGGACTTTTCATCGACATCATAAAACAGCGCTTTTCTACTTAGACAAGCGATTTTATGACGTGTGAAGACTTTGGAGGAAAAAAAATTAATTGAGATTCAAACGGTCACGCCAATTGGGGCTTTCGAGGATAATTTCCAAGAAATTCTTCTTCTCAAATTGCGTCTTGAAGCTGTGGTCTCGGTGCAATTCTGTGTACAATTGTTCTGCTTCTTCTACCAGATAATTGGCATCCGTCTCCAAGGCGCTTTTGAAGGTGGAGAACTCTTTTTGATTATAAAGTAGGTGCTTGGCATCTACCATGCCTTTTTCCAGGGCAACCGTTACTTTTTTATGGCACCTGCACGGATTCGCTTTATTCACCAATCCACATTTGTTGAGCATGAAACTATGTAAGTCCTTGCGGGCATTGCTCAACTTCTTCCGGTAATTATCCTTTGATATTTCCATGATTTCAGAACCAATATTTTGGTCAGCCCCGAAAATATCACCGATGATGTAGATGAGTCGTTGCTCTTTGGTGAGGCATAGCAGCATTCCAGACAGACATTGCAACCTAACTTCCCGTATTTCTTCTTTTTTATGCTCCTGCTCCTCAGGGCTTAAGTCTGTACTCTCGCTTGCATCCAACAGGTGCCCCAAGTCTTCAAAATTGGAGGCAAACTGGTTACTTGGTTTTTTCTGGTCGTTGAGGAAATGGTTGCGAACTATCCGATACGCCCATGTCCGAAATGAACTTTCCTGTTTGAAGGAACTTAGGTTGGAGATAATCTTCAACAAAGCCTCTTGTGTCAAATCCTGCGCTTTCATGGGGTCGCCCATCATTTTCCAGGCAAGGTTGTATATAAATGGTTGGTGTCTAAGAACCAGACCATTCAAAGCATTTTTGTTGCCAGCAAGGATTTCACCGACGAGAATGCTGTCAGGCGTATCATTATTATAGGTCGTTGAAAATGGATTCATTTCTTTTATTTTAAAAAACAGCGGACAACGTAACTCCTGAAAGCAAATTCGTAAACCCGTCTTGTGTATTTACTCATTCCGCTCGAAGCGCCTCCACAAAACAACCAAATCGCCGCCATCCCACCAAACATTTCTCCAATAAACAGCCCATTTTTTTTTACAAAATCCAAACAGAATCAGCATAAATCAGCATAAATCGACCAATTCGTTGCTTCCTAACGACCAAACACTGCTTCCTAACGGCCATAAACCACAGCGGAACGGCAGTCCACCTTAGCTGAGAACCCATGAATAACTTTCTAAAGGCCGTAGACATTAACGGAAAGGCCGTAAACAACTTTCTAAAGGCCGTAAACGTCAGCGGAAAGGCCGTAAACAACTTTCTAAAGGCCATAAACATCAGCGGAGAGGTCATAAATAGCAGTTTGGACAGGTAGGACTGCGTAAGAGCGACCATCAAATATGGATGACTTCAGCATGAATAAAGCAAAGTACAATTGTGTAAAAGCCGACTTCCCGTTTCTCGTTGACTCCTTGTCCAAACCCATGTAGGAGCACCTCAAACTGTTTGCGGTCGAAATACCGAGATAAGACTAGGCTTGAATTGATGATTTCCAGCACAAATAGCCGACCTGAGCTTTGGCGGGATAACCATAGGAAAGGTCTTTTATCTATATCCGAGGGAAGACCTCAGCAGGGTTCGGGCCTCCTTCGAAGGTGCTGCGGTGGGTGGAGCGGTGATGGAAAATGGAGAATTGAAAATTAGGGGCCGGGGCGCTTGGGCGTGCCCGGTTTTTTTTGTTGATGCCTAGTCAAAGCTCAATGCCAATTGCTCAACCTTGGCTTTCTCTTTTTGACCATGATTATGCTGCGCAAATTCCTCGGTGTCAAAATTACAAACAAGCGCTTCAACGATGGTTCGCCTATTTTCAATATTGCCGCCATTATGGTAGAAATGGTCTTTAGTCAATATATTGAATTTGCTCCAAAGCTTTTTTATCATTTCATTTTCCCGCCAATCATTGTGGTGCCAAGTTGACAGCACAAACTTGGCTTTGGTCTCGCTCAATAGTTCAAATAAAAGCACTTCGTCTTTTTCTGTCCAGCCATTGTAGTAATCCACATGGCGGCCATAATAAGGTGGGTCGCAGTATATGAAGTCGTTCTTGGTGGCAAGTGGAATGATATTCGAGAACTGCTGATTATGAAATACCCAAGCTGGTGCTGGCTGAATGATTTGCGAAACGGTGGCCACTTGATTGGTTATCTTGGTGATATATGCTTGCGCAAACCTGTCCGGCTTTTTACAGAATGGGATATTCCAATTACCTTTGCCACCAAAGCGCATCATTCCATTGAAGCCAGCACGGGAAAGGAAAATGAAATCATAGGGGGAGAATTCACCACTATTGAACCTTGCCCTAACTTTTAAATAATGTTCATATCCATTGTTTTCGGCTTTGCTCAATAATTCTCCTTCCTGTTCCAAATATGCCTTCATTAAGGCAGGTGTAATTTCCTTTTTTTGAATCCCTTTGTAGAAATTGATGATATGCGGATTAACGTCATTCAGAATTGCCTGTTTATAACCTGCATTGAATGCAACTACACCTGTACCTAAGAACGGCTCTATCCATTTGCCACTCACTTTCGGAGCGATTTCCAGTATCCAAGGCACTAATTTGGTCTTAATACCTTGGCTTTTTATTGGTGGTGTGATTATTTTCATTTTGGGTGCTTGTTATTTGATTTTGTGACGATTTTTTCCAAAAGGTCCATTCTGCCCTTGAATTCCAGAAAGTCCTTTAAATTAGTTATTTTCGTGGGTTTACCGTCTTTAATCATGGTTGCTGCACCGTGGTTAATCCAATATTCATCAAACCATTCTTCTCCCAATTCACTGAATATGCCGTTCTCGCTTTTCAGGTCTTTAATATCCATTACTGAGCCGATATTGGCGGTATTGCCTGAGCCTTGCTTGTCGCTGGCAATTTTCCATTTCTCAGCGGCGAAGAAATCAAAATCCTTAATGACGGATGTGATGGATTTTAAGTGTTTGACCGTGGTTACTTCACGTTGACCCACTTTCTGAACTGGGGTTTCATCTCCCTCCAAAAGGTCTTGAACTTGGTATATTTCAGTTTCAGCGAGGTCTTCACTCGCATCTGTTCTTGTATAAATAACCCCTAAACAATAATGCCCAAGATATTGGTTATATGGGAATTGGATGTTTTTGTCCTTATCTCGTTCCTTGAAATAGCCACCATGACTGCCCAAAGTAAAACCAGCAGTCTTATGATTTCTCCTAAAAGTGGTTTTAATATCAAGCGCAAATTTTACCGCTTCATTCTGCTTGTTTATGAGTGTGAGGTCGGGATACCAATTCTGCTTTTCCGCAAGCACTACTTTATAATTTATGCTTTCTGCAAACTGTAATATTTGTGGAAAAATATGAATTTCGAGTATTTTTGAAACAATCTTGGTGTCAGAAGATATGGTATAGATATTCTTGTAAACATCAATAAACCCCTTTACCGCCCAATCACCGTTATCGGTGGAGACATAAGCTTCGAGCTTCTCGGCAAACTTGTCAAGCTCTTTTTTAAACGTTGATTTGTATTTGTTTTTCTCGGTTAATTTCATGCGGTAAAGGTAGTGAAAATGAAATAATTACCATTGCGATTCAAGAATGAGCTACCATTTTCCCTACCTTTCCCCCGCTAAAACGAACCGCAATGCACAAACTGACCTTCCTCCTGTTCTTACTGTTCTTGACCACATTCGGGGCGCAAGCCCAACCCACCCTCCACCTCCAAAACGGCGACATCGCTGGCAGCAAAAGCGCCGATGGCAAAGTGGACATCTTCAAGGGCATCCCCTTCGCTGCGCCGCCCGTAGGTGGGTTGCGCTGGAAGGCCCCGCAGGATTTGCCGAACTGGTCGGGCGTGCGGGACTGCACCAAGTTCGGGCCGAGTGCCGTACAAGCGCCACCGCTGCCGTTCTTCGTCTGGTCGGAGGAGTTCATGGCGCCGCTCTCGCCCATCAGCGAAGACTGCCTGTACCTGAATGTTTGGTCACCGACGCCAATTTCCTCTGCGGAAAAAAAGCCCGTCATCGTATGGATTCATGGCGGCGGCTTCATGAGCGGGGCGGGTGCCTGCCCGATTTACGACGGCGAGGGCATGGCCAAAAAAGGCGTCGTCTTCGTCAGCATCAACTACCGCCTCGGCGTCTTCGGGTTCCTCGCCCACCCGGAACTGAGCCGGGAATCCGGCCACAATGCCAGCGGCAACTATGCCCTGCTGGACATGATTGCCGCCCTGAAATGGGTGCAGCAGAACATCGCCGCTTTCGGTGGTGACCCCAATCGGGTGACGATAGCCGGGCAGTCCGCAGGTTCGTTTGCCGTGAACTCGCTCATGGCCTCGCCGCTGGCGAAAGGGCTGTTCCAACGGGCCATCGGGGAGAGCGGCGGCATGTTCGGCGACCGGGCATTGGAGCTGTACGAGGCCAGTTTGCAGGGGATTGATTTGGTGAAAAAACTGCACAGCTACCGCATCGCCGACCTTCGCACCCTGCCTTTCGACACCCTGCTGAAATACGGCGGCGGCTTCTCGCCCGTCATTGATGGCTATGTGCTGCCGAAGGACGTTTACTCGATTTTTACCGAAGGAAAACAAAACGACGTGCCGCTGCTCACGGGCTACAACCGGGACGAAGGCTTTGTTTTTGGGGAAATAAAGACCGCCGAACAGTACCGAGCGGAGGCAAAAACCAATTACGGCGCTTTGGCCGACGAGTTCCTGCGAGCTTTCCCCGCCACCGACGATGCCGTTGCGAAGCAGTCGCAAAAGGACTTTTTCCGGGACATGGCCTTCGCTTGGCAGGGCTATACTTGGGCGAGGCTGCAATCGAAAACGGGGAAACAAAAGGCATGGCTCTACCGATTCGACCGGGTGCCGCCGGGCCGCCCCGACCTTGCCGAGCACGGCGCTTTTCACTCTGCTGAAATCGCCTACGCCCTGCATTCGCTGCCCATGTGGAAGCGGCCTTGGGAGAAACAGGACGAGCAGTTGTCGGAGCAAATGTCGAGCTACTGGGCCAATTTCGCTGCCACGGGCGACCCGAACGGGAAGGGGCTGCCCAAGTGGGAGTCGTTCAATCCCGCTGCGCCGAACACCTTGGTTTTTGCGAAGAAAACAGCCATGAAAAAAGTGCTGGAGCAGGCGGAGTTTGCGTTTTTGGATACATGGAAAACGGCTTCGCAAGCGGATTTGGGGAGCTTTGAAAAAAAGGTTTTTGAAGCAAACGGGGGAAAACTGCCCTACCGCATCCTTTACCCCGAAAACTACGATGCCACAAAAAAATACCTGCTCGTGCTCTTCCTTCACGGCGCTGGTGAACGGGGGAATGACAACGAGGCGCAGCTCACCCACGGCGCTAAATTGTTCCTAAAACCAGAGAACCGCCGTGATTTTCCGGCCATCGTCCTTTTCCCGCAATGCCCAGCGGATAGCTCTTGGAACACGATGAAAGCCGACCGGACGAAGACGCCCGTGGTGCGGGATTTCGATTATTCCCGTAAAATAAGCCAACCCTTGAACCTGGCCGTTGAGCTCACGAAATCGTTCATTACCAGTGGCAATGCTGACCCCAATCAAGTTTACATCGCTGGCCTGAGCATGGGTGGCATGGGCACTTTCGAGGCGGTGTACCATAACCCTGATTTGTTCGCTTCGGCCGTGCCCATCTGCGGCGGCGGCGATGTGCGGGCCTTCTCCGACAAGGGCCGCAAGACACCGATGCGCATTTTCCACGGCAGTGCCGATTCGGTGGTGGACGTGAAATATTCTTGGGAAACCTTTGACCTTTTGGCGAACCTCGGCTGGCCTGTGGAGTACGTGGAATACCCGATGGTGGACCACAATAGCTGGGATTATGCGTTTGCGGAGAAGGACTTTTTGGCTTGGTTGTTTTCGAAGAAAAAGGGAAAGTAGCTAAGTTTGTGGTCGCCAAATTTATTGGGCAGACCGAAAAAGATTCCTCAAATTACAGCGGTCAGCCCAATAAATTGGGCGACCACAAACGACGAGGAAGCCCGTGAAATTTATCCCCACCAAGCAGTGAAATTGGCATATATTCCTCAACTTTACCACCCCAATAACTCAATCACCCAATCACTCAATAACTCAAATCATGGGCAAATTCTCCACCGCCATCCAACCCCACCACCAAGAATTCATTGAAAAGCAGCTTATGTTTTTCACCGCCACCGCACCCTTGAGCGAAGCGGGCCATATCAACCTTTCCCCGAAGGGAATAGACGGCTTCAAGGTGCTGTCGGAAAATAGGGTAGGGTACATGGATTTTATCGGCAGCGGCAACGAAACCTCGGCGCATGTGCTGGAAAACGGGCGCATCACCTTCATGTTCTGCGCTTATGAAGGCCCACCGAATATATTGCGCTTATATGGCAAAGGCCGGACGGTGCTGCCCGGCACGGCGGATTGGGAGGCGTTTTCCCCGCATTTTAAACTATACCCAAGCACCCGACAAATCATCATCGCCGATATTGATTTGGTGCAAACTTCTTGCGGATATGGCGTGCCATTATATGAGCATATAGGCGAGCGCAGCATATTGTTTGAATGGGCAGAAAAGAAAGGGGCGGAGGGGCTGACCGAATATATTCAAGAGAAGAATATGGTGAGCTTGGATGGGTTGCCGACGGAGTATAATAAAGCGGCAAGCATATAATGATGGTTCGAGTAGGTTTTGGTTTTTGGTTTTTGGTTTCTGGGTGGCGCCAGTGCATGTGATTATTGAAGCGTTTGATTTGTAGTTGTTTGAAAAGCAGCTTGCTGAATGCAAACCATCAATCAGTTAATCAAACAACTATAGAAAAAGAGCTTTTTCCATTATGCTTGTCATTTCAGAAATGGAGTCCCCCTCGTGAAACCAGAAACGTGAAACCCAAAACCTAAAAAAGCCCTGCCAGGCAAACATCGGCAGGGCTTTCCTAAAACCACGTTACACTTGAAATCAGAGATTTAAAGGGATAAGCACTTTGCCGAGGACATGGATTACGCCATTTGTTCCCTGAACATCTGTCAGTACCACGTTAGAAACCCCACCATTCGCATCGGTAATGGTTACATTGCTGCCGCTGATGTTTACCGTAAAGTTTTCACCATTTACAGTCGTCACTGACATGTTATTGGTCAAGTCGCCAGAAACCACGTTGCCAGAAACCACATGGTAGGTCAACACCTTGGCTAATTGGTCGGCATTCAAAGTTGCAGTGACAGCAGAAATATCATTGAAAGCACTGTTCAATGGTGCAAAGACCGTGAACGGGCCAGTGCCGCTGAGCACAGAAACCAAGTCGCCAGATGCAGCACCGAGTGTGCTCACCAAAGAAGTGAAATTGGAATTGGCAGCCGCATGTCCCACTACGCTTAATGGAAGCAGTACATTGTCAATCACATGGATGACGCCATTGGTGGCACTCACGTCTGCGGAGGTCACATTGGCCACGTTGTTAACCTTGACCGCTGAACCCGTTTTTTCAATCAAAATTGAAAGCTGGGTATCGCCGGGGCCGGTTGCAGAGGCAGTGCTGGCGTATGTTTGACCAGCTCCAAGGTCCGTGGATTTTATCGCTGCACCACCAAGTACGTGGTAGAGCAACACATCCGTCAATGCATTAACGTCAATGGTATTTACGTTGATACCAGCAGCCGTGAATGCAGCATTTGTTGGCGCAAAGACAGTGAAAGGGCCAGTGCCTTCCAGTACCGAAGTGAGGTTGGTGCGCTGAAGCGCTGTCTCCAAGTCACTGAAGTCATCTCCAGCCACCACGATTTCTGCAATGTTTTGAGGGTCTGGGGTCTTGTCGTCATCGTCCTTGCAAGCAACGAAAGTGGAGACCATAAATGCGAGTACCAGCATGCTGGAGAAGAAACTGAATTTTTTCATGATGTACATTTTTTTGATTGGAAACCCGGAAGCTTGTTTTCGCCACCGAATTTGTGTTTGATTAAAAAGGTAAATTTGTGTAAACGGGTTTACTTTAAGACTATGTGCGTCAGTAACAGGAAAGGTTGCCTTGTGTTTAAATATTTTTCAAGAAAAGTTAAACAAGATGGGTTTCAAGGCCGTGCTTGGGGGGATTGAATTGATGTGAAACTGAGGTTTTGTTGCGCAGCATCCTGTTTGGTTGTGTGGAGAAGAAGCTTGGCAATAATACTTTTCAGGTGAAAAAAATGGTGAGCTTGGATTGGCTGCCGACGAATAATTTAGTGTAAAAAAGCTGATTTTAAGCCTTCCCGTCCAGTGCATGTTTTATCAATTCCCCTTTGCTGTTGATGTTCAGCGCCCGGTAGATGTGCATGATATGCGTCCGCACGGTATCAATCGAGAGGTCGAGGCGAGCGGCGATCATCTTGTAGCTGAGACCGTCCACGATGCCCTGCACGATTTCCTGTTGGCGTTCGGTGAGGGTGGGGGAGTTCTTTTTTGGTTTTGGGGCAAAATGCTCGACCACCTTCCGGGCGATGGATGGCGACATGTATGAGCCACCGTTGCTGACGGTCAGCACGGCTTCCTTGATTTTGGCCAAAGGCGTCTGTTTAGAAAGATAGGAGCAGGCACCTGCCACCAGTGCCGCAAAGATTTTCTCGCTGTCCTCAAAAGTGGTGAGCATGATGATGCTCAAATCGGGCAGCTTTTCTTTGATGAGCGGGATGCCAGCAATGCCGGTCATGCCGGGAAGCTGGATGTCGAGCAGGAGGATACTGGGCTGAAACTGGCTGTCTTCGCTGAGCAGTTTCAGGAAATCCTCCACGGAATTGGAAATGGCCAATAATTCAAACTGGGGATTGCCGCCAAAAAAAGTGTGCAAGCTTTCTTTTACGATTGGGTCATCTTCAACAATGGCAAGGGTGATTGTCTTCATTTGGCAAAGGTACGGCAGGGTTTTGGTCTGTGGCATCACATTTTGATGGGATGCAGTTTTTCAAATTAGCCTACCTTCCCCACCGAAATGATGCTTTGTTTGGACTTGAAAAAAATCCTTATCCTTCCCATATTCTTGCTGCCGCTGGCACTTGCTGCACAGCGCCTGCACAAACCTGATGCCCTCACCACGGAGGACGGCCTTGGCTTCCGAGATATCAAGGCCATTGCACAGGATAGCCGGGGCCTGATGTGGATTGGCACCTCGCAAGGTATCGAGCGATATGACGGGCGGCGTTTTGTCAAATATGGCAACGACATGCAAGCCGATTTTCCCTTCCCTGCCGATAAAGTTTCTGCCGAAAACATGTTCATAGTAAGCGACTCAAGCCTCTGGGCAGTGGTTGATGACCAGTTGTACGAACTGAATTTATATACCAATAAAACGACCAGCCTCTCTGCGGCCGCTGGCCTAAAAGGTGGCGTTTTTACCCTTCGAAATGGCGCAGACGGCTCACTTTGGATAGTGACCGATGATGACCGGGAGCAACAATTGCTGCGGTACCTTGGTGGCAACCGCTTCCAGCAAGTAGCTACGGCGCAGCACCTGCGCATTACGTTCAACGACGTGGCCATTGATACCGCAGGCAATGCCTGGTGGAGCACCAACGCTGAGGGGCTGCGGCATTTTAGTTCCAACGGCGAACTGCTCCATGCCGTGAAGCCCGACAGCATCAACTGGTACGGCACGAAGATTTACTATACCAATATTTCCACCGACAGCCGTGGCCGACTCTTTGTTTTTCCGAAAAGCAAAAACGAAATCTGGTTGTACCACCCCGAAACCGGTCAATATGATGTGCTGGCCGATAGCCTGACCACCAAGGTTTACAGCCACTTGGAAGACACCCGTGGCAATATCTGGTTTGCCATGTTCGATGGGCTGCTCCGCTGGAGCCCAGCGGGGGAATGGACGGATTTTAGTGCCACGCTGCACCGCAGTTTGCAGTTTTCGAACATAAGCCAGCTTTACGAAGACCGCACTCACTTGCTTTGGGTTGCCACCGACAACGGCTTGCTGCGCTTTCCCATCGGGAGGGATATGTTTCAAAACTACTTAACTGTGCCGGGTGCGGAGTGGGGCAATGCCATGCGGGGTATTTTCAGCGGTGATAAAGGCCGTGTTTATGCTTTTTGTGAAAACGGGCAAACGGGCCTCCACCAGTTGGCGAATGGCCAGGAGAAAGACCGCCTACTGGACCCCTTTCAGGATAATCTATCGGTGAATGCCACCATGCAGTTTATTACCAGTTTTGTTTTTGATGAAAACGAAAATGCCGCCTGGGCACTCAATGACCATTTGATGAAAATCAGCATGGACGACTACCAGGGCAGCATTGTTGAGGACTTCGGTGGGCTGTTCGCCAAAGTGAACCGCAACCCTTTTGTCAAGCTGCGGGATGGGGCGCTGCTATTGGGTTCCGAATTGCGCAAGCTGACTAAATACGATACCAAGCGCCGCCAACACAGCAGCTTTTTCAAAAATGGTGCTGACCAACTGCCTACCACAAACGTCTCCGTGATACTGGAAGATGCGCAGGGTTTGATATGGGTGGGCACCGTCTCAGAAGGGTTGTTCTGCTTCAATTCAGCGGGCGAAATATTAGGGCATTTTTCCACCAAAACAAAGCCAGCGCTCGGCAAAGACAACGTGCTGGCTTTGCTTTCTGATAAAACGGGCAAGTTGTGGGTCGGTACGTTTGGGGGCGGCTTGTGCAGCATAGACTTTCCAAGTTTTCAAAACTTGGAAAGTCTTAAGGCAAACATCCGCATCTTCACCCAAAAAGAAGGGTTGAGCGACAACAACGTTGTCAGCATTTTGGAAGACGAAGAAGGCAATATCTGGTCGGCCACTTACAATGGGCTGACGTGCTATTTGGTTTCGGATGGCGGGTTCCGAAATTTTTATGAAGAAGACGGCCTGTCGAACAACGAGTTCAACTATGCTTCTTTTTTCAAGGATGAACAGGGCGGGATGTGGTTCGGCGGCATGAACGGCTTGAATTATTTCCATCCGAAAGACATTTTGCAAGCAGAGGAAAACCCGCCGCTTTGCCTCACGGAATTTACGAAGTACAACAGCCAGAATGATAGTACGATTTTGCAAGTGGTTGGAAATCAGTCCATTGCCAGCTTTGACATCTCGCCCTACGACAGTTGGTTCCAGTTCAGTTGGGCCTTGCCCAATTATTTCAAGCCCGACAAAAACCAATATTACGTTCGCCTGGAAGGCTTGGAAGACGACTGGTCTTTCATTGGCAGCACACCTTTCGTGCGCTACAACAAGCTACCAGCAGGCGATTATACCCTTCGGGTAAAAGGCTCGGACAGCAAGGGGAATTGGAGCAGCAAAGAGCTGGCTATTCCCATCACGGTGCGGCCATTTTTTTATAAAACCTGGTGGTTCTACCTGCTGGTGCTGGGACTTGTGGGCGGTATCGGGTACCGCATTTCCCGCTACCGCCACCACCGCCTGTTGGAGATGGAGCGCATGCGCACCCGTATCGCCAGCGACCTGCACGACGAGGTCGGCTCGATGCTCTCCGGCCTATCCATGCAAGCGGAACTCCTCGAAATGAACGCCACGGAAAAGGACCGACCCCGCATTGAGCACATCGGCGACATCAGCCGCTCGGCGGTATCGAAGATGCGGGACCTCGTTTGGAGCATTGACAGTCGCCGGGACAAAATGAAAAACCTCCTCGAACGCATGCAGGAGCAAGCCACCGACCTGTTGCAACCGCAAGATATTTCCTGCCATTTCAAACTCGGCGAACTGCCCTTGGAGAAAAAACTGCCCGTGGATTTGCGCCAGCACCTCTTCCTGATTTTCAAGGAAGCCCTCACGAATATCACTCGCCACAGCAATGCCTCGGAGGTGACCGTGCGCTTCGGTAATTTTAATGGTCGCTTCGTAATGAGCATCCACGACAATGGCGACTTGCCGCAAAAAGACAGGGTTTCCACGGGCCTTGGCCTATCCAATATGGAAATGCGGGCTGGGAAGCTGGGGGCAAAGCTGGAGGTGGAGCGCAGCGGCGGTTTTACCATCCTACTTTCCATGAAACCGCTCTGAGCATCACATCAAAATGTGATACCCCACCCTTTTTTTTCGTGGTATCTTTGCCTTGTCAATCCACACATTTTACCCACAACACTTTTTAAGTGATAATCAGTAGGCTTTACGGCTATTAATCAATAGTGATAAAGCAACTATGGATATTTTAAAACGGGGTAGCCGAAAACCGGAAAGAGTAGGCATCAAATTTAAACAACAATTAAATGAAAACAGTAGGCATCATCGGCGGCGGCGGCTTTATCGGCAGCTACGTCACCAAACAATTTTTGGAAAACGGATACCGGGTCAAAGTATCGGCCACGGATATTTCCAACAAAGAAAAATATTCGCACTTGACCGGGCTGCCCAATGCAGAAAACATGGAGCTCGCCCCCCTGGACGTGCAGAACCTCGACCAACTGAAAGCATTTGCCGAAGGCTGCGACATTCTCGTGCACGGCGGCACACCGTTCCAGTTGGACATAAAAGACCCCAAAACGGAACTGTTCGACCCGACTATCAAGGGCACAGAAAACTTTCTGCAAGTGGTCAGCGACTCCCCAACGGTGAAAAAAGTGGTGTTCGTCGCCTCCGTGGCGGCTTACAACACCAATTTTCCACTCCTTCCAGACACCAAAACCGAGGGCGACCAATTTGACGAAAGTGATGCGCCGTTTATGAGCGAGCAAGGCCATCCTTATGCCCAAGCGAAATTCATTGCCAACCAAACCGTCAACAAATTCATTGCTGACCATCCGGATTTGAGTTTTGAAATAACTTCGGTTGCCCCGGTAGGCGTCATGGGGAAATCATTGTCATCAAGGCAGGACTCCACCTCAACGGGCCTCCAATTTCTTTTTAAAAATAAGATTGCCCCGAACCCATTTATTCAAATGTTTTATGACAATGACATATCCTTTGCCCTGGTGGATGTTGCCGACGTTGCCGAAGCCATCTATAAGGCGGCCATTACAAACGATATTCATGGCAAGAATTATTTATTGTCCAGTGAAAGCTATCGGGTTTCAGATATTTCATTGATGCTGAATAATCAAGCCCCAGCAGGCAAACCCGAAATGATTTACAGCAATGAATTGGCAAAAAAGGACTTGGGGATGGATTTCAAACCTGCAAATGTGCCATTGAATAATTATTCATTGTAACAGGAATAAACACCAAATATGGAAGTCGAAAATCAAAAAGCACAGGTTTCCATATTTTTCAATTTTCACTTAAACCAGTCACCAATATGAAAAACCTCCTTTTCCTTGCCGCCCTTCTTT
>JBGSWN010000190.1:0-20220 GCA_041752395.1 Saprospiraceae bacterium
ATGCGGCACCTTTTGAACAAAAATATCAGCACCAAACCCCAGCCATGGCTCAAAAACTGATTGATAAACCCCTGACTATCAAAGAACTACTGTTATGGAGACCACAAATATTGCCATGACTTAATCGTTCAGTATCCAAAATCGGGATTGAACAAAAACGCTTTATCCGTCAACGTCAATAAAAAAGCAATTAAATCTACCTTTTCATTGGGAGCCAATTCAATGCCCAATTCCTTGTCTTGGGAATAATGGTTCAATACCTGGCCCAATTTCCGAAAGCGCCCGTCGTGCATATATGGGTAAGAAAATTCGATATTCCGCAAGGTCGGCACTTTAAATTTCAGGGTGTCCACCGGCTGTTTGGTGATGGCGCCTCGCCCATAATCGTTGAGCGTTGTGTCTATTGGCAGGCCATTATTTTCAAATTTGAAATTGGTAAAAAGCGGCTCCGTATGACAGCGGGCGCAATTGTTTTTAAATAAGATATAGCCGTTGTTTTCTTGCTCGGTAAATATTGCCTCACCACGTTTCATTTGGTCATATTTCGAGTTGGTGCTGATGAGGGTCAGCTCGAACTGCGAGAGGGCTTTCAGCAAATGCTCGCCCGTCACCGTACTGTCCCCAAAAGCATGGTAAAACATCACTTTATAGTCGCTTTTTTGCCCTATTTTCTTCACCACGTTTTCAATGGTTTCGTCCATCTCCACGGGGCTGGAAATCGGCGCTAACGCCTGCATATCCAAATGGTTTGCCGCCCCGTCCCACATGAAGCTGGTGGCCCATGCAAGGTTCACCAGTGCTGGGGAATTGCGGGTACCGATGCGGTCGCCGATACCGTGGCTCAGGTCGTGGTCAACATGCGTAAACGCCGTGTACGACAAGTGGCAGTTGCTGCACGAAACCGTGCTGTCTTTCGATAAAATAGGGTCGTAAAACAGTTGCCTGCCGAGTGCTATGCCTTCTTTAGTAAGCGGATTTTTGGTGAAATCATACGTTGGCACTGGCCAGGTTTTCGGGTAATTCAACTGCACGGGTTCAGGCGGATGCTCCAATGCCGCTGCAATAAATAGCACATATAGAATGCCCATAAAAAGGGCGGTTTTGGGCAGTTTATTCCCCATGTATGCGGAAGGTTTTGGGCATCAATTTGGCCAATTGGACGGCGGCCTCAGAAGGTGACATGATATTGTGTGCTTCTCCCAAATCTACATTTTCAAAAAAAACCGATAATTCCATATCCACCACTATTTCGAGCTGCTTTAATCCAGTTAATTCAATCATCTGCACCGTTTTAAAAGGTGGCATATATCCCCCAATGTGAAACTGAAATTGGTGATTTCGAGTGGGGCATTTCGCAGCATATCCCTCTATTTTTAAATTGATATAGCCGCTGTTCCAAGCCCAGTACATGCCTTTGGTCGGGTCAAGGTCACCGCCTATGACACCGGATACGTTGGTCAGGCTGTCCGTACCGAGGGTGAAACGGATGGCGTCAAAATTAACACCGTTGCTGGGTTTCAGAACGATGGACAGCGAGTTTTCGTCCTCCATGTCCAATAAATGGTAGCCTGAATTGTCCTGCCCTGTTTCTTTTCCGTTTTTATAAAAAACAAAATTGCCGAGGTAAAAACGGAGCGTAAGGATGGCCATGGAATCGCCGCTTATTTTACCGGAAATGATGCCGTCTTCGGCAGGGTTACCATTTAATATTGGGTGAAAATGGAGTACGACTCTCGGCGCATTATTTTGACCATATAAATATAAGGGCAAGAAAAATAGCCAAGAAAAAAGGACGCAAAAAGCTGATTTAAAAATGCCGTTCATTTTGTTTTTGGCTTCATTGCAAAATATCCCGCCAATTCCGCCGTCAATTCGTCAAATGCCTTGATTTGCTCGTCTTTGCACAGCTTTTTCAAATCGCTAAAATGCTGAAAATGAATCGCTTCCATCTGTTGGTGCACTTGCCCAATAACCATAATCAGCGAATCTTTTCTTGATAAATCATCGCTTTTCAGTTGCTCATATAGTACCGTTTTGGCAGCGCCGATTTCCTGCTGTTTTGCTTTTACTTCCTGTTGGTGCTGAACAATCAATTTATCATAAGCCGCCACCTGCTCCACATCGAAATGCAGCCGCTCAACGATTATTTTCTTTGGGCCTTCCTGCATGGGGTGCGGTGGCCTTTTCATCCAAAAAAAAGCAAGCGTTCCCAGGTTCAGCAGGACGAGGACGATGACGGCGATGCTCAAAAATTTGGTCTTATTCATGGTACAATTGGTTGAAGTTGGACATTTGCAAGCCATCTGCCAGCGTTTCGACGCCGCTGTGGTTGCTGGTGGTTTGGTGGCCCGTTTTTAGGCCAAAAATATTGAGGCAGAACATCAAGCCAAAAGCCAAGGCACCTGCCCATTTCCACGAAGAGGGCAATTGCTCCACCTGTATTGCCTTGATTTTGGCGTTGATACGGGTAAGCAGGAAGGGCGGTGCTTCCAGTTTTTTCACTTTTTTGAGCAGTTCTAAATTTGGTTGCTGTTTCATCATATTGGCTTTGACGACATAGTTTTTTAAATCCTTCGGAGCGGGTCATTTTTTATCCAAATTCTGTTTTCCCCGCATCAGCAGCGACTCCACGGCCTTTACCGAAAGCTGCATGATGTCTGCGATTTCCTTCTGTGGCAGCTCATCAAGGTACTTCAGGAGGATGGCCGTTTTTTGGTGCTCCGGCAGCCCGTTTATCTTTTGATAGAGTGCCTCCAGCGCCTCCTTGTCTTCCAGTTGTACACCAGGGTGGTTGAAGTCGGGCACGTCAACGTCGGCGCTGTTTTCCCTACCAAAAAGGCTCCTGACAAAACCGAAACGCTTCTGCCGTTTCCGGGCCTTCAGCACATCAAGGCAGTGATTCACAGTAATCCGATATACCCATGTTTTTTCGCTGGACTGCCCTTGAAACCCCGACCTCTTTTCATGTACTTTCACGAACACATCCTGCGTCGCCTCCTCTGCATCCTGCGGGTTTTGCAGGTAGTTCAGGCAAAGGTTGAAGACCATATCCTTTTGGACTTCGTATATTTCGTCAAACGAAGGTGTGGCTGCCATATGGGTTGTTGCTTGCGCAAGCGCAATTTTTTACAGGACAAAGATGTAATTTTGGAGGCGCTTGATGCCAAAAAAAGGTTGCATTTGGCAATTTAATGCTGCTTCGCAATACCGGATTTATCCTTTTTAGGCCATTTTTCACAAACAATCACAACCAGTATCCCACCCATATAAGCCAATATATCCCACCAGGAAAAAGAAGTACCGATGATTATCCTCGCTGATTTATTGTCTTGCAAACCCAATATTTCCACGAGTTTAAAATATTGAAGAAACTCCACCGCAAAGGAAAAAGCCAGCACTGACAGGGCTGTGGACAATACTGGCAGTTTAAAAAAAGCCTGTATAAAACAATAGATGAGAATAACGACCAACAAATCACCGATAAATGGACGTATGATTCTATCATGCACAAATAGGGCAATCATATATTCCACAATAAATAAGAACAGGGCAATCAGGAAGTATTTTTTGGAAAAACGAAGCATGTTGATCGATGGCTGGTGAGGCGTAAAGGTAGGCTACTTGGACTATCTTATTTACAATCGTGGCGGCATATAAATAATGCCGCCACGCTATGAGTTAGTTCAGTTGCATTGCTTCAACCTGCACTAGATGCGGATAAGCCGCTTCCCGATGCTGGAAAGACAAAATCTTTTCGTTCTGTACCACACCATCCTGAATCTCAATGGCCCGCCGAACGGTTTCGCTCTCCGACCAGCTTTCCGGCCCTGCCATCACGATGGGCAAGTAGGGCACGAGGCTGTTCGATATTTCCCAAGAAGCGCCATTCCATAAGTAAGACGGTGTGTGGTCAACTGCATAATAATGCACCTGTCCCACCTCGAACATTGGTTTCAAGAATGAAGTAGGCTTCGCAAACGAGAAGCCCATACCTTCGTCGCAACTTACATCCACGATGAGGCAACCGGGTTTCAGGCGGTCATTATCTTCCTCCCTTACAAACATGATTGGTTTGTCCGTATCCTGCAAGATGCCGTTGACGATGATGTCCGCACCTGCCAGTTCTTCCACAAACGGGAGGGTCGTCTGGTCCGGGCGCAAGGACATCAGGTTGCCGTTTTCATCCTCTTCAAATTGGTAGTAATTGACCCCAGCCATTTGGTCGGCCACGAGGATATAATGCCGTTGCGTCAGCACCGTGATGTCCCGAACGCCCCTTGCCTGCAAGGCACGGATAGCGCCCCGGCTCACAGACCCGAAACTGATGACCAGAGCCTTGCGCTGCGGACCGTAATTGCCATCAATTCCGCACAAATTCATGGCATGGAGCACGCCAGCATAGCCAGCTATTTCATTGTTCTTATGAAAAATATGCATCTGCCAATCGCCATTCTTCGACCAGCGGTGCATGGCTTCCCAAGCTATCAGCGTCAATTTATGGTCAATGGCCGTTTGGGTAATACCCGCTTGTTGTACGCAGTGCGGCCAGCCCCAGTGGATGGTGCCATCTTTCATTTCATCAAAATCTGCTTGTACAGGCTTGGCCAGCAGGGCAATATCGCAACGTTCGAACAATTCTGCTCGACTGGCCACGCCGCCAGAAACGGAAGCAAGTTGCTCGTTGTCCATGCCAAAGCGGAGTCCATAATCTTCTTCGAAAATAAGGTGGCGTCTCACGCCCTCATCTATCCAAGCAAGTTGGTCGGGATGGATGGGGACTCTTTTTTCCTGCTTCTTTTGGGAGGTTCCGAAAACGCCTACGGTGAGTAATGACATAAGTAATATTGAGTTTTTAAATTAACGAAAAACCCTAAGATAGTAAAAAAGGGGAGAGTCCGGGGCATGTTCTGTGGTTTATTCCGCCAATCCGAGCTTAAAATGCTCGAAGGGCGGCTGCGCTAAAGCAGGGAAGACCAGACGGGTTTATCATAGCACAATATCAATGACCAATGCAAGGAATTGGAGGTTGTCAACAAACATTCGTCACCAGTATGACAATTCCTTTTTAAGAATTTCTTTCGGACTAGGCTGATTCAATAAAAGAGCCTTATATTTGAAGAATCCAATTTTGCATTTTCTCAATCTTTAATAATGAAAAACCTCCTTTTGCCCTGCCTATTCCTGATTCCTTGCCTGCTAAAAGCCCAAGGTTGGGAGCGAACCTTCCCGATAGTAGCTGGAATCTATTCGACAAACGAACTGAGGGTTTTGGACAATGAAAAAATCGTAATGATGGGCAGTAAAAGTGAGAGTATTTTTGGGCCTGACTCCATTTTTATTATCCAAACCGACCCCAAGGGAAATATTGAATGGGAAAGGAGCTATTCTTTTTCAACCCTATCCAATCATGGCCACTGCATGGCGATTGCACCGGGTGGAAGTTATATGATAGCTGGCAGTATCGAGAAGCCTTTTCCACAGGATTATACCAACCTGTTGCTGTTTAGGTTGGATTCATTGGGCCAACTGCTTTGGTCTAAGGATTTTGATTTCAATTTTGACGCAGTAGCTACGGCAATTTTTCAACAAAATGGCCATTATTTTATTGCAGGTTCAGTGGAAGATATTACAGGAGAACCGTTGGTATTGCTCATGAAGCTGGATGAGGCTGGCGAGGTCATCTGGCAAAAAACCTATCCGATGTTGGGAGCTCCTGCCTGGCCGAGTGATCTGACGCAAACGATAGATGGAGGTTGGGCATTGGCTGGCAATAATCATGGCACATTCGATAGTTTTATCCTTAAAACCGATGGAGATGGCAATCAGGAATGGATAAAGGAATATCCAATGGAATTTAACGCCATCTCAGATTTTATTCAAACTTTTGATGGTGGCTATATCTTAGCGGGGGCAAATGCAGATTTCCCTAACTTCAAGCTAATGCAAGTCAACAGTATTGGAGAAAAGAGGTGGACAAAAATATTGGAAAAGCCTTTTGATGGGTCGGCAAGAAGCGTGGTACAAAACAATCATGGCAATATAGTCGCAACTGGATACTATAAAGATGGCGACATCAATGATATATCAATTTACTTTTTATTGACAGAACTGGACAAAAATGGTCAGACGGTATGGGAGCATTATTATACAGAAGACATAGGTGGCTTTGGAACAAAACTTGCAAATCTGCCTGATAATAATGGATATATATTGACCGGTAGAATGGCAGAACCTGATTTATTATTTTTGGCAAAAACAGACCGGGAAGGCAATACTTTCCCTAATTTGTTGCATGGCAATGTATTTCATGACAAAAATAACAATTGCAACATGGATGCCGATGATTTCGGACTGGAAGGGTGGCACCTCGAAGTGGACGGCCCTATCCAACGTTATACCAATACGGACGCATGGGGCGACTATAGGTTTAACTTAGATACGGGGAATTATGAACTGCATATTTATCCACCAAGTCCATATTGGTTCCCATGCCCTTCAACTTATGCGTTTAGTTTCCCAATGGATTTTGACACGGTAGTGATGGACGTACCAGTTCAATCTTTTGTTGACTGCCCGATGATGGAAGTGTCATTATCGGCGTTTTCCTTACGGCGTTGCTTTGACAATTATTACTACGTCCAATATTGCAATACAGGCACATTGGATGCCGAAAATGCACATGTACAGGTCACGTTGGATTCGCTATTAATTTATGTGGATGCCAGTATCACCGCCACCCAAATCAGCAGTAATACAAATGACTTTGAGTTGGGTACTGTTGCCGTTGGCGAGTGCGGCAGTTTTTATATTATCCTAAATGTGGATTGTAATGCTGACTTGGAATTAGAGCAATGTGTCGAAGCACATATTTTTCCCGATACGCTTTGCATATCTGAAACCCCATATTACCCCATAATCAATGAATGTCGGAATATTATGGGTTCTTTCGACCCAAATGATAAAAACTGTTTTGTCAATGGTCACTTGGAAAATGCCATAGTAAAGCCAAATACCAGCCTTGAATATCAGATAAGATTCCAAAATACAGGAAATGATACGGCATTCACCGTAGTCATCAGGGACACCCTGCCAAAGACTTTGGATATAATAAGTGTGAGCCCCGGTGCGTCCAGTCATCCATATACCTTTGAATTATATGGTGATGGTATATTGAAATTCACTTTCAGGGACATCATGCTTCCAGACAGCAACATCAATGAACAAGCCTCGCATGGCTTTATAAAATTCAGGGTAGAACAAGTACCCAATCTCAGCAACAATACCCTCATCCAAAATAATGCAGGCATATATTTCGACTATAATGCGCCCATCATTACTAATACGCACACGTTGGTAATAAGAGGAGCCAATGCTACCGATGAAACCAGCTTCAGACCTATTGCCTCCAGCATTTTACCCAATCCATTTTTCAAAACAACCACAATTTCTATAGTAGCCCCACAAGACGAGTCATACACCTTATGCCTTTTTGATGCTTTGGGGGAAAAGGTGCTACTCCAGCAAGTCAAAGCACCTATCCAACAACTTGCGCTTGACGATATTCCGGCAGGCTTATATTTCTATCAGCTTCAACAGAATGGGCAAATCAAGTCGGCTGGCAAAATGGTAAAACAGTAGAACTTAGACGCTGTTAAATGCAGACTGGGTCAACTTATACTATATTTGCCATGGGTGTTATTCCACCTGTGCAGTTGCGCCCTAGGCGCAATGGCCTACCGTTCACCTGCCAAACATTGATTTATGTCTAAGCTCCGCTTCCTGTTTTTTCCCATCCTCCTCCTCATCGGCTGTGCTTCTGGTGCCCAAAAAAACGGCGAGCACCTTTACACCAACGACCTCATCCACGAGAGTAGCCCGTACCTTTTGCAGCACGCCCACAATCCCGTGAACTGGCAGCCTTGGGGCGAAAAAGCGCTCGCACAGGCCAAGGCCGAAAATAAGTTCCTGCTCATCAGCATTGGCTATGCGGCCTGCCACTGGTGCCATGTGATGGAGCACGAATCCTTTGAGGACACGACCGTCGCCAACCTGATGAACAAGTATTTCGTGACCATCAAAGTAGACCGGGAGGAGCGGCCCGATGTGGACGATGTCTATATGACCGCCTGCCAATTGGTGTCGAAAAACGGCTGCGGCTGGCCACTCAATGCCTTTGCCCTGCCCGATGGTCGGCCCGTGTGGGCAGGCACTTATTTTCCGAAGAAAAACTGGCTGGAAGTGCTTGAATATTTTCAGGGGGAATGGGAAAAATCACCTGACAAAATGCGGGAGTATGGCGCTGACCTAGTGAAGGGGCTGGCTGTCTCCGACCAGGTGCCAGGCACTGCTGGGGCTGCCGAATTTTCGGAGAAAACCATGAAAGACATGGCCCAAAAAATGCTGCAAGGCATTGATTTCAAACGAGGTGGACGGCAGGGCGCACCCAAATTCCCCATGCCGAACAATTACCTTTTCCTCCTCGAAAACCACCATTTCAGTGGCGATGAAAAAGCCCTGAAAGCCGTCACAACCACCCTCGACGGCATGGCCAATGGCGGTATTTTTGACCAGTTGGGCGGTGGCTTTGCCCGCTATTCCACCGACGAGGACTGGCTGGTGCCCCATTTTGAAAAAATGCTTTACGACAATGCGCAGTTGGTGAGCCTGTATTCGCAGGCTTTCCAGGTGACCAAAAACGGGGAGTATCAGCGGATTGTGGAGGAGACACTGACTTTCATAGAACGGGAGTTGACCTCGCCGGACGGGGCGTTCTACTCCTCACTCGATGCCGATAGCGACGGTGAGGAGGGCAAGTTTTATGTTTGGGAGAAAAAGGAAATCGAAGCCGTGCTGGCCGATGAGAAAATGGCCGCCACCTTCTGCGATTTTTACGAAGTAAGTGAAAAAGGAAACTGGGAAAACGGCAAGAACATCCTGCACCGCAAGCGGTCTGCCGCCGTTATTGCGAAGCGAAACAACCTGACCGAAGCGGCGCTGAACGAGCTGATTGCGAAGGCAAAAACGAAGCTGTTCGTTGTGCGCTCCAAGCGGGTGCGGCCACCACTCGACGACAAATCGCTCACCGCTTGGAACGGCCTCATGGTGAAGGGCTACGTGGATGCGTACCGTGCCTTCGGCAACAAAAAATGGCTGGATGCGGCGCTGAAAAATGGCAATTTGACGCTCGATAAAATCATGCAGCCCGACCATAGCCTGCGCCGCAATTACAAGGACGGCAAGTTGGTCATCAATGCTTTTCTCGATGATTATGCGCTCACCGCCGAAGCATTCACGGCGCTTTATCAGGTGACTTTTGATGAAAAATGGCTGAACGCTGCACGGGATTTGACGGAATATGCTTTCCAACATTTTTACGATGAAAAAACGGGCTTCTTTTTCTACACCTCCGACCTCGACCCGCCGCTCGTCGCCCGGAAGATGGAGACGGCCGACAACGTCATTCCCGCTTCCAACTCATTGATGGCCAATAATCTGTACGTGTTGGGCGAGTTTTTTTACGATGAAAAATACCGGAAGACGGCCCAGCAGATGATGCAGAAAATGGCCAATGTAATGGTCAAATCGGAAAGCCCCGACTACTACTCGAATTGGGGCCGGCTCTACCTCCAATACCTGCGGCCCGTTTACGTAGTGGCCATCGTCGGTGAGGATTTTGCGAAGAAAAGGGATGATTTGCTCCGCAATTACCTGCCCAATGCCCTGCTCATGGGCGGCAGCACGGAAGGCTCGCTGGAGCTGCTAAAAGATAAGCTGCAAGCGGGGGAAACGATGATATATGTCTGTCAGAATAAGGTGTGCAAGCTGCCAGTGAGGGAAGTGCAGGCAGCGTTGGGCTTGATAAATGATTTTAACCAAAAAAACAGCCTTGGGCGCTAACCCAAGGCTGTTTTTCAAAATATCGGTAAGTGCTTTCAACAAGAAGTAGAAAGCTATTGCAATCTTGATTTAAAAACGGTTACGGTTGAATCCACCACCACGAGGCTCGGCCTCTTTGACGACAATCGTGCGGCCATCGAGGCTGCTGTCGTTCAGTTCAGCGATGGCGTTTTGCGCTGCTGAATCGTCGGGCATTTCTACAAAACCAAAGCCTTTGGACTGGCCCGTGAACTTATCAGTGATAACGTTGGCAGATGAAACTTCGCCAAATTCTTCGAAGACCTCCCGGAGGTCATTTGATTGAGTATCGTAGCTCAATCGTGCTGTGAAAATATTCATTAATGAAAAATTGAAATTAAAAAATGCTGAGGAAACACCTCGTGAAGCAGGAAAAATCAATGGAATTGAAACTGAACAAATAGGCAAGAAGAAAAACGATGGCAGGAAAACTGACTTAGAATAACTTTGCTTGCAACATTGCGGAAGAAACTAATTTCCAGGTAAATATCTTTTGCTAAACTTTTGTATTTACTCAATGTAATATTGCGAAGATAAGCAAAATATGCTGGCCAAACAAATTATAAAGTATTTTTTCGGAAGAAAAAGCCAATTTTCGATATAATAGAGGTGAAAGAAACCATTAATTTCAGATACTTTCAAACCATATCCAATCCCACCTCCAGCCTGTACCCCACCCCATGCACGTTGGCAATTTTCACTGCTGGGTCCTTCTGCAAAATCTTGCGCAAGCGGGAAACAAACACGTCCAAGCTACGCCCGACGATGATGCCCTCGTCTTCCCAAACAGCGGCAAGGATGGCGTCCCGTTCCAGCACTTGGTTTTGGTTTTGCACAAAAAAATGGAGCAGCTTGGCCTCCCGGAAAGTGAGCGGTTGGCGCAGGTCGCCTATCTGGATGAATTGATTGGTGGGGTCAAAATCCGTATTTGCGAAGCGTAAAACTGTGGCGCTTGGTATTTGTGCCATTGGCGCTTGCGCAATGGCTTCTT
This sequence comes from Saprospiraceae bacterium, assembly GCA_041752395.1. Lineage (GTDB taxonomy): Bacteria > Bacteroidota > Bacteroidia > Chitinophagales > Saprospiraceae > UBA6168. The sequence continues at coordinate 10,907 of JBGSWN010000190.1, forward strand.
CCATTTGCAACGGACTGTTTTTCAATCTTTTATAAAAATAGGCTGCCGCAAAAACTAAGCCAGCCGCCAATGCCAAAAGCACCCAAGACCAGCCACTGCCACCCGTGTTTTTGGCCCTGCCGGGGAACACCACCGAGAGGTTGTAACAGCCCGCTTTTTGCTCCCGTCCGCTGCACGCCACACCACCTGTCTGCACTGCCTCCTGCGAGTAGCCGAGCATCAGGAGGTTGCTCTGGCAGTCATTCACGCTGACGTAGTATTTTTCATGGATGCCGTATTGCGCTAGCGCCGTCTCCAGCAAACCGGGCAGGCTGTCGTAGGCGAAATTGTTTTCCAAACGCAGCAGGTACTCCCCCGAAGACACCTGCTCCACGGGCGGTATCGTACTGGTCGAATCTCCGGCGATGTCGAACAGACGGTCGGCAGCCTGCCGGATGGCGAGGTTGACTTGCTGCGAAAACTGTCGGTCATCGGTGGGGTCGGGCTTGCCCATCCAGCCCATGCCCTGCACGGCCAGCAGCCCAGCAAGCAGTAGGACGACCGGCAAACCTATTTTCGTGAAGTGATTTTTCATTGGGCAAAAATACGTTTTAAATGCTTGGTAAACAGGCTTTTACATTTCGTTTACACTGTTTTACAGGGGTTTTACGCCCTTCGGCAACACTTGGCTGCAACTTTGACCTATCTTGTTTCACAATTAAAAAACTAAGTCATGTTCAAAAGATTATTGCCCATCCTCCTGCTCGCCTCCTGCATGGATTCACCTTATGAGTCCCATGTTGCCATGGCAACCTCTTCCACTGAGGAAGCGGCGAAGCCAGGTACAGAAATCGATTCGAAAATGACCAAGAACAAGCAACCGCTCAGGGCCGAAAGCCTCGTTTCCATGTTCCGCTCGGACGACCTTGGGCATTCTTGGACGCCCATCGGCGAGGGCCTCCCCGAGAACCTGATGATTACGCAGTTAGACAAAATGGGCAATCAAATCGTACTCGCCACTGCCAATTACGGCGTCTTCCTCAGCGACCCAGGAAATAGGAGCTGGCAGCAGCTCGACACCACCTCCTTGCCCAGCAACCATATCACCAGCCTGCATGTGACAGCGGGCGTCATTTATGCGGGCGTGTTAAAAAATGGCCTCTTCGCCAGCAAAGACATGGGCAAATCTTGGGCTTCTATCAACCACAACCTCGAAGGCGAACGGGTGAAATCCATCCTGCGGACGGGCAAGGAACTTTGGATTGGCACCGACCACGGCATCTACGCCTTGCCCGACGGCGCAACGGCTTGGCGTAAAATTTCCGACAAACCTCAAATGAGTGACTTGCTGAAAGTGGGCAATAACTTCGTGGCAGGCACTTATGATGGCGTTGCGTTGTCCAGCGACAATGGCCAAACTTGGCGCATCGTGAACCATAAAATCAAGCCTTCCAAACTGTCGGTGGTGGATGGGAAAATCATCGCCATGGACACCGACCAAGGTTCAGCGATTTCTGAGGATATGGGCAAAACCTGGACGCCCATTCAACAAGGCATCGTACACGATAACCATGTTTTTGAGGTCGTCAAAGCAGGCAATTCCATGATGCGCTCGCAGCCGGACGGCATTTATTTATCCAATGATTCGGGTAAAAACTGGAAGGATATCTACCATTTTTCCTTTGATGAGCCATTCGGTGTCATGCTTTCTGTTGGGGAGCAGTGGAATGAGGTTTATTCGAGGCCAGAAGCCCCGTTCGTGGAGTTTATTGTCGTGGATGGGGTGGTGTTTGGGGCGACGGTGCGGGGGTGTTGATGATAAGGAATATCCACATTTTTGGGTGAAAGCAAAATATTTATCTTCACCCAAAATTGTGAACATGAAACTCACCACCTTCCTACTTTTTTGCTGCGCAACCTTCGCCCACGCCCAATCCACCCACACCCTCTGGTACGACCGCCCCGCCGAGTTCTTCGAGGAGACCCTCGTACTCGGCAATGGCCGCATCGGCGCTTCCGTCTTCGGCGGCGTGGCGGTGGATTCCATGTTCCTCAATGACGCCACGCTCTGGTCCGGCGGCCCGGTGGACGTGAACATGAACCCAGAAGCCCATAAATGGCTGCCCGCCATTCGGGAGGCACTCGCCAACGAGGACTACCCCGCCGCCGACTCGCTGAACCAGCACCTGCAAGGCTCCTTCTCGCAGAGCTTCGCACCGTTGGGCACGATGTACCTCCAGTTTTTTCATGAAAAAGGCGAAGCCAAAAACTACTACCGGGAACTCGACATCGAACAGGCCATCAGCACGGTGCGGTACGAGTTGAACGGGGTCAAGTTCCAGCGGGAATATTTCATCTCAGCGCCTGATTCGGTCATGGTCATCAAGTTGACGAGCAGCAAACCAGGGAACCTGAGTTTTATCCTCAACTTTAAAAGTCAGCTGGTAAACAGCCTTAACGTAGTTGGTGACACGCTCACCATGATTGGCTACGCACCCAGCATCGCTCAACCAAGCTACTTGGGAACGTTACCGAACGCCGTTGTTTTTGATGAAAAAAAAGGCACAAGATTCTGCGCCAAGGCCGCCATCGTTCACAAGGGCGGTGACGTATTCAAGACAAAGGACTATATGATTTTGAAAAACGGCACCGAAGCGCTCATTTTCGTCTCCATCGCCACCAGTTTCAACGGCTTCGACAAAGACCCGGTGACCGAGGGAAAGGACGCCACCGGCATTGCGAAGCGAAACCTGAAAAACGCCAGCGGTAAAAACTACGCCGACCTCCGAAAAACACACCTTCAAGACTACAACAGCTTCTTCAAGCGGGTTTCCCTCGACCTCGGCCCCACCGATGCCCTCCATCCCGAGGTATCGGGACAAGCTCTCCCGACCGACGAGCGGCTCAAACGCTACGCCGAGGGTTACGAGGACAAAAACCTCGAAATCCTGTACTTCCAGTATGGGCGCTACCTGCTCATCAGCAGCAGCCGGACGCCGGGCGTGCCCGCCAATTTGCAGGGCATTTGGAACCCCTACGTGCGCCCGCCATGGAGCAGCAATTACACTTCCAACATCAATGTCGAAGAAAATTATTGGTTGGCGGAGACCTGCAACCTGAGCGAGCTGCACCAGCCGCTGTTGAGTTTCATCGAAAATCTGGCGACCACCGGGGCCGTCACTGCCCGCAATTTTTATGGCGCAAAAAAGGGCTGGGTGACCTGCCACAATACCGACATCTGGGCCATGAGCAACCCCGTCGGCGACTTCGGCAAATTCGACCCCGTGTGGGCCTGCTGGAACATGGGCGGCACTTGGCTCTCGACGCACCTCTGGGAGCATTTCACCTTCACACAGGACACGGCCTGGCTTCGCAACGAGGGCTATCCACTGATGAAAGGCGCTGCCGAATTTTGCCTCGATTGGCTGGTGCTGGACAAGACAGGCAAGCACCTCATCACCTCGCCCAGTACCTCACCGGAGAACCGTTACGTGACCAACGAAGGCTACCACGGAGCCACGCTTTTCGGCGGTACCGCTGATTTGGCAATGATTCGTGAGTGTTTTACCCAGAACATTGCGGCAGCAAAAAAACTGAATGTGGACGCCGATTTTGCGAAGCAACTGGCGGCGGCGCTTGCGCAACTCTACCCCTACCAAATCGGCAAATCGGGCGGCCTCCAGGAATGGTACTACGACTGGGCAGACGAAGACCCGCAGCACCGCCACCAGTCGCACCTGTTCGGTCTGCACCCTGGCCACAGCATCACGCCGGAGGATTCGCCCACGCTGGCCGATGCCTGCCGCAAGACGCTGGAAATCAAGGGCGACGAGACCACCGGCTGGTCGAAAGGCTGGCGCATCAACCTCTGGGCACGCCTCCACGACGGCAATCGGGCCTATAAAATGTACCGGGAACTGCTCCGCTTCGTGCCGCCGGACGGCATGAAAACCGATTACAAACGGGGCGGCGGCACCTACCCCAACCTCTTCGATGCGCACCCGCCGTTCCAGATTGACGGCAATTTCGGCGGGGCGGCTGCCGTGGCCGAGATGCTGGTTCAGAGCGATGAAAGGCAAATCCACCTGCTGCCCGCCCTGCCCGATGCCTGGAAAAGCGGCTCGGTGAAGGGCCTCTGCGCCCGTGGCGGCTTCGTCATTGACATGGACTGGAAGGATGGCCGGGTGGTGAAGGTGAACGTGTTTTCACGGACGGGCGGCACGGCTCGGCTCACGGATGGGAAAGATGGGCAGTGGGAGGTGGAAGTGAAGAAGGGGGAGCGGGTGGAGGTGGTGTGGTGAGTATTGCGACATATTGCGACAAAAATTGGACACCCAATTTCCTCTTACCCCACCCGATTCCATTGTACCTTGTGGGCTTCCACTTCCAATGGCAGCTCCAGCATCCTCACCATTCTTTCCAGCACCGACCTTGGAATATCCTCTTTGCGCCTAGAAAAGACATTTGCCAGGCTCGTTTCCAAGTAAGTGATTTTGAAAAAAGGGTTGTAAACACTGAGCAACCCAATGATTTTAGACCGAAGGTCGGTACTCAAGTTCGTGGCATTCCAGATGAAAGGTTGGCGGGCAGCAGCGTACCGTTTTGCCAGTTCTTGCGCCCGCTGGATGACGTGGCCTTGGCCTTGGCTGTCGCCCTGAGAAACGCCCATTTCCCTGCGCAAATCGTCGAGACTTACCACTGGCAGGGTATTGCGGAGCAAATAGGTGTCCTTACCGCTGCCGGGCAAGCCAGATAGGATTTCCACGGTGAAACAGGTATCATCGAACAACTCAGCCGGGTAGTGGGCATCGGTAAAAAAATAGCGAAACTTGCTGTGGTTGTTATGAAAATGGCGTGGTTGGTGGAAACATTCCAGCTCTTCGCAAAAGGCACGAAAATACTCGCAGCGTTCCAGCAGTGCGGTTTGGTCGGCACAGATTCGACCCATTACATCCGCTTTTGCAAGCAGGTAAGTCAGGTAATTGCTTACCCGAAGGCTCGCCCCAATGACCGCCGACCAAGGGTTTTGCTTCTCCAGCGACCAAAGTGGCAAGCCATGCAACCGCACGAGGCTGCACACCATTTCCCGAAGGTCAAAATCCAAATCCCAAAGGATTTCACGTGCGATTTTTTCGCCCACTTTGGCATGGCGGGGTGAGGAGATTTTACCATCTTCGATAACCGTGCAGGCAGGTTTGGCCACATCGTGCAACAGGGCTGCAAGCAGCAAGGCGGTCTGTTCCCGTTGGGGCAGGTCGTCATATTCCGGCAAGGCAAACAGGGCAGCCACCACCATTTCGGTATGGATGCCAACATCACCTTCGGCGTGGTAATCCGGCTCCTGCGGACAATCGTAGAGCGCTGAAAACCAATCAGTTGTACACAATTTTTCCCAATCAGGACGATTGTCTTTCGTCAGCATTGCGCTCAAACCAAAGTTTGGCCCGCTGCCAGTTTTTTGTCCAGTGCTCATCTGTTTTGACGTGATTTTTTCGGACGTATTTCAAGACGTTTTGACCAAAACTATCTACTGAAAAACCTCCGGCAGTTCTGAAAACGAAGCCTTCACATTCACCGCCCAATTGACTGCCAGCGGCCATTTTCAAGCTTATTTTTTCTTCAATTTCTTTGTTTGTAAAAATGCCTCGCTCAATGACGGGGACGGTGGGCAGTTCCAGCAGATTAGCATAAAATTCGACCTCGTCCCAAGCCAGCCACTCCTCGCCATTCCGGATGCCAAAGATGTAGAGGTAACTTTCCAACCGCTCATATTCGATGCTATGAATTGCATAAAGATTTTCGCCAAAAACCTCCAAATCACCCAGTGAATGCTTGTGTTGTTCCCAAAGCTCCCGCATTTTCACAGCCCAAGGGTTGACGGTCGGGGCAGCATGGGAACGGGCATATACGCCATCGGACTTGAGGCAAGTGTTTTCGCCATCAAGTTTCTCAGTCATCACCAGTTCTTGGAGCAAAATATCCTCCCAGCCCGAAGCGATGCGGTCGTCGGAAGTGGTGCCGGGCGAAAACGGAAAGTGATAGGTCCTTGGGTATTTGCGGGATTCCATGGTGCTAAAGTTTTAGAATGGCGGAGGAACTGTTTTTAGCTTGAAAAAATTCCATTCCGCTTAAATCCACTCAACTTGGCTTTCGCAATTGAGCCAAGTCCCTATTTTCGCCCCATGAATTCAACCATCCTCCCCGCCGAATGGGCGCCCCAAAGCGCCGTGCAGCTCACTTGGCCCCACGACGGCACCGACTGGGCACCCTACCTCGATGAGGCGCAGCAGTGCTTTTCGGACATCGCCACAGCCATTGCCGAACGGCAAAAACTGCTCATCGTCTGCCGTAGTGAGGCCGAGGTAAGGCCATTTTTGAAAAACGTCAAGCTGGAAAACGTCCGCTTCGTCGAGCTGCCCACCAACGATACCTGGGCACGTGACCACGGCGGCATCACCGTGCTGCGCAATGGCCAGCCCGTGGTGCTCGACTTCAAATTCAACGGCTGGGGCCTGAAATTCCCTGCCGACAAGGACAACCTCATCACAAGGCAGCTATTTGAAAAGGGAATTTTTGCTCCGCAAACAGGCTACGAAAACCAGCTCAACTACGTGCTGGAAGGCGGAGGTATCGAGTCTGATGGGCTCGGGACGATTCTCACGACTTCGGAATGCCTGCTCTCGCCGAATCGCAACGGCGCTTTTTCACGAAGGGAAATTGAAGAAAAACTAAAAGAATTCTTTGGGGCGACTCGCATCCTTTGGCTCGAAAACGGCTACCTCGCCGGCGACGACACAGACAGCCATATTGACACGCTGGCAAGGCTTTGCGACGCAAAAACCATTGCCTACGTGAAATGTGACGACCCCACGGACGAGCATTTTGAGGCGCTCCGCAAGATGGAGTCCGAGCTTCAGGCATTGCGCCAAGCCAGCGGCGAACCATACAAATTGGTCGCCTTGCCGATGGCCGATGCCGTCTATTTTGAGGGCGACCGATTGCCCGCTACTTACGCTAACTTCCTGATTATAAACGGTGCTGTGCTGGTGCCGTTTTACCAATCGGAAAAAGACGCCGAGGCAAAGCGCATCTTCGAGGGCTTGTTCCCCGACCGTGAAATCATCGGCATCAACTGTTTGCCGCTCATCAAACAACATGGGTCGCTGCATTGCGTGACGATGCAGTTTCCTGAGAATGTGATATTGTAATATTGGGTTATTGAGTTATTTGCAAATCACTCAATAACCCAATTTCACAATAACTCAATAACCCAATAATATGAAAAAAATCCTCAAAGCCGGTCTGGTGCAGCAATCCAACACGGCGGACATCGAGCAAAATATCCTGAAACTAGAGGCAAATGTGCGCCAGTGCGCTGCGCAAGGTGCCGAACTGGTGGCCTTGCAGGAACTGCACAATTCACTTTATTTCTGCCAGACGGAAGACACGGAGGTATTCGACCTCGCCGAGCCGATTCCAGGCCCTTACACGGAGCGGTTCGGGGCGCTGGCCAAGGAACTGGGCATCGTGCTGGTGACTTCGCTGTTTGAAAAACGGGCACCCGGCCTCTATCATAACACGGCGGTCGTGTTCGAGCAGGACGGCAGCATCGCTGGCAAGTACCGCAAGATGCACATCCCCGATGACCCGGCCTATTACGAGAAGTTCTATTTCACGCCCGGTGACCTCGGGTTCGAGCCTATCCAGACCTCGGTGGGCAAGCTCGGCGTGTTGGTCTGCTGGGACCAATGGTACCCCGAAGCCGCTCGTCTCATGGCCATGCGTGGTGCGGATATGCTGATTTACCCGACCGCCATCGGCTGGGAAAGCACCGACGCACCTGCTGAAAAACAGCGCCAACAGGACGCCTGGGTCATCTCGCAGCGGGGCCATGCCGTTGCGAACGGACTGCCCGTGCTGTCCATCAACCGCATCGGCCACGAGCCGGACCCTTCTGGGAACACGAACGGCATTCAGTTTTGGGGGCACAGCTTCGTGGCAGGGCCGCAGGGCGAGTTCGTGGTGAAAGCAGGTTCGGAAAAAGAAGAAAACCTCATTGTGGACGTTGACCTTGGCCGCTCGGAGGATGTACGGCGTATTTGGCCGTTCTTTAGGGATAGGCGGATTGAGGCGTATGGGGAAATCGTCAGAAGGTTTATTGATTGAAGCCTCTGTATCCCTCAGCGACCTCCGTTCCTCCGTGTCAAATTGAACATAGCGCAACAGCGACAAGGAAGGACACAGAACATCAAAACACATTACCTTTTCTTCCGGTTACTTTTATATTTTTCAATCAAACAGACATGAAACCCATCATCACCGCCACCGACCTTCTTTCGCTTCGCAACGACCCTGACCTCGTTTTGGTGGACGCCCGCAGCGGCCTCGACGCCAAGATGCGTTACCTAGCGCAGCATCTCGATGAAGCCATTTGGGTGGACTTGGAAACGGATCTGGCGGAGAAATCCGACGATGCAGCAAAAGGTGGCAGGCATCCGCTGCCCTCGCCGCAGCATTTCAACCAGTTGCTGGCGCAATGGGGCATCCGGCCAGATGCTCACGTCGTAGTTTATGACGATAAAAATGGCGCAAACGCCGCCGCCCGTTTTTGGTGGATGGCCAAGGCCATTGGGCAGGAGCGGGTACAGGTGCTGGATGGTGGTTTGGCAGCGGCGCTGGCTGTGAATTACCCGTTAGCAAGCGGCGAAAAAAGCAGGATTCCGGTAGAACGGCCCACCGTGGAGGCTTGGCTTTTGCCGATGGCGGATATTGACGAAGTGGAAAAAGCAGCGATAGCCGCCGACAGCATGGTGATTGATGTACGGGAAAAGGACCGCTACGATGGACTTCGGGAGCCAATTGACCTTGTGGCGGGGCATATCCCTGGCGCTGAGAATATCCCGTTTGCTGAGAATTTGGACGAGGCTGGACATTTCCTTTCGCCGCAGGCGCTGAAAGAAAAATACAAGGCTGCACTGGCAGGTCGAGCGGCAGAAAACGTCATCGTGCATTGCGGCAGCGGCGTTACGGCTTGCCATACTTTGCTGGCAATGGCGCAGGCGGATATGGCGATTTCGAAACTATATGTTGGCTCATGGAGCGAATGGTCACGGAGCGGACGGGAGATTGGGGGGTTGAGTTATTGAGTTATTGAGTTACTGAGATATACCCAAATAACTCAATAACTCAATATATCAATAGTCCATGCAGAAAATGAGAATCAGGCATAATTGACTGCCCCAAAACCCAAGGCTTTCTGCACGGCAGGATGATTTAAGTCAAACTTAGCTTCTGAGCTAAGTTGCTCGAAAAGCCATTCGACCAATTTCTGGTTG
>JBGSWN010000191.1:0-65884 GCA_041752395.1 Saprospiraceae bacterium
TGGGCTAAAATTGGTGAAGGTTGATGTCGAGGATGCTTGGGGCGATGTAAATCAGCGTGGATTCGATGTCAACGAAGCTTCTTTCGATGTAAATCGGCGTGGATTCGATGTCAACGAAGCTTCTGTCAATGTAAATTGGCGAGGATTCGATGTAATTGAAGCTTCTTTCGATGTAAATCGACGTAGTGTCGATGTCGAGGATGCTCCGGTCAATGTAAATGAAGCTTCTGTCAAACTTGATTTCTTGGCCAATTGGCGGTGTGGTGCAGGTTCTAAAATCCAGTGTTTACAATCGTCGAAGCAAGCAATATCATATAACTTGATGTTATTACCTAAAATTTACCTTAATCCAAAACCAGTACTTTTGAGCGGAAGCGCCAGCCTAAGTCATCGTGGATGTAAGGCAGGTATAGCCGGCAGGCAAAGGCCTGGTAGGGTCGAAGCTGCCAGCCTGGGAGAAGGACTGCTCATGAAAAAGCCTTCCGGCAAGGCCTTAAAGTTCCAGCTTGGCCGCAGCACCCTCCTTCAGGCCCGTGCATTGTATGGCCTGACCGGGATGAATCGGGTTGGCGTATTGGCAGCCTGTATTTTACACCGAAGAAGAGGTGGTGGCTGTGAAGGCAAAAGCATGTTTCATACAAAACAAGTATCTGATCCATCCATCATTCAAATCGTGAAGCAAACAAAGGGGGCAAATTTTCCAACATGGATGCCAGTGCAATTTTGACGGAATCCTTGGTCTCCTTTTCTTGACCAACAGCTAATTTACTGTTTTCTTTGTTCGCTTCCTGGATTTCCTTTTCCACGGATTGCTTCAGCATCGGCTGGTCGGCAAGGGCATTGGCAAAGTCGTCAAAAGATTCTTGCGGGTTGGCGTATTTTTTCAGCTGATCGAGTTCAATATCGCCAGGGCTTGAATTTCCCTTCTGTTCCTTGAAATTGCTCCTAAGTTGAGCTTCTTTCGGGATATTGAAGAAATTGTTGTTTTTGATGGCTGCTGCCGATTGGCCATTTTTTGATCGCTCCGAGGCCAGGACGTAAATCAGACTTGGCGGCACTTTGCTCTTCAAACCAGCCACAAAGGCGTTTTCACCATGACTGGAAAAAAAACTAATATCAGGGTTGTCCTTTATGACTGAATTGAGGAGGTTGGCTAGATTGTTTATCCATTGTCCAGAATTCCAGGTATTCAAATATTCACTGTCAAGATTCCCCGTCACCGTGTTTCCTTCGGTGCAGGCATAATTTGGTATTTGGGTTTCCTCTACTTGTTTTGAACAGGGTTTGTTCGTAATAGGTGGGTAATAATATAAGTAGGGTGAAATATTTTGGGTGGTAATCGGTGCCTTAGAGGTTGGTTGATAAAGGATGTAAGATTTCAAGAATAATGGCCTATGCAAGTCATCAAGTGTAGCACCTGCCTTTATGATGTTAAGCCCACCTTGGCTGTTGAAGGAAGCAAGTGCCATGCTCCCTATTAAGAGCACTCCCAAGGCCATCGGCCGAAAGATGTCGGGTTCACGAACTTCGGTGGCTTTATAGCTCTCTGCCAACAGCTTGGGCGGAACCGAATCCCAAGCGTGCCGCTCCATATCAACAACTGACCCGTCATCAAGATGCTTGGCTTCCGAAGGTGCGGGTTCCTCTACTTCTGCTACTCCTACCAAATTAGGCAGCATCTTGTTCCATATTTCCTCCATCATTACATGGGGTGGGGGAGCTGCTGGAAACAATTCAAAATAGTGGCGTAGGCATTCCAGCTCTTCTTTCAGTGAGGCATTATTTTCGATTTCAATTTCGAGTGCATCCACTTCGTTCGGGCTCAATTCGCCCTTGAGGTAACTGGTAAGTATGGGGAGGTAATCCGAGACTGCATTGATTTTTTTCATGACTTTTGGATATTATCAAATTTTTTAGGACGGAAACTTGCTAATTGTTGAGAACCCTGAAGTGATTTCATGCCTGAAACGGTAGTACTCAATATCCAGTGCCGTACAAATTACCATAATTGCCGTCCGTTGGGGCTTCCCGGTTGCTGTGGTCTAGATGAAAACTGCCTAGTCTCTTCGTTAAATGGCTGTTTTCCCTCCTAAATCCCAACCACCGACCAACCCCGTTCGCTTGTTATTCTGCCAATAAAACGACGGATTAATCCGCCGATGGATGGCCATCTCGATTTTTCGTTTCTTTTATGTAGAGAATGTGTTGTTTTAGCTCGGGTTTTTCCATTTCTTTTACTTGTATTTTTACTGTTTTCTTGTCAACACTCAAAAGTTTTGACAAACGGGTAATGCCCAGTGGCTTTTCATCGTTTTCCTTGATAATATACTTTAGGGACAGTATATTGCTCAACCATTTATGCTGCTCCCAGCTATACTTGAACTGTTCGACATAGGCAGCCAGCAAGCTATAAAAGGTGAGTGTTTGGGTCGTGTGTTCGGTAGGGTCCACCGTTTTTCCAGGGTCGTTCAAGGGCATTACAACGGCCTTTACAGGGTCAATGTCGTTTATACAGTAGGGCAAGGTTCCCATAAGTCCAACATTTCCTCCGTTGCTCGTTCCAGTCTTAACATCTTTGAGGGTTCAAATGAATCCTCCTTGAACTTTGATTTACTGCGCCAATGCATCAAAAGTTCGTTGATGACTACACGCTTTAGATAGTACAATGTATTTCGCTCGGGCGGTATCTCAAGCTTCTTGTAATAAGGTTTCTTGTTCTCGTCGAGGTTGGCACTTTTGTCTAGGCAATCATGGTTCAGCCTCACCATCACATCATTGATGATGTCGGATGCCAAGGTGTTATCCTTGGCGCCATGAGCCATAAGGGTTTTTAAAAGGGGACAAAAAATGGCTTCATACAGCATCCTGAAATCCGAAACCTTGAACGTCTGTCGCCATTGGCGGTGCAGCCTATCAATGTCCGATGCAGCGTTTGCCACTTGGCTACTCACAGTCAGTTGTGTAGTTTTTTTCGCTGGCATGAGAAATTGGATTAAATGGAACTTACCTTTTCGCCCTGTTTCACTAACGCCAAAGGGATAGTTCCAGCGTTAAAAAAGATGATATGTTGTTCAAGGAAGCTGTATATAAACTGATAATGCAGCATCGAATTTTTCCTGCGGAATTTTTGCGCATTTTTTTACCTTTTTTTTTGAAATGGAAAAATTGGCCGCCAGCCTTTCGGCAAGGCGGCCAACGATGCTGAATATATCAGCTTCCATGATTCTTGTCAAAAACCGCAAGGTGATATCGCTCAATGACTTCTTTTAATTTGTCGCCCCAAGCCGGGTCGGTCGCAAACTCGCTCAAGCCCTGTATCCAGCAGTCAACTCGCATGTTGCACTGCCATGCGTCGCTGTACCAAGGCCGTCCTTCGCTTAAGATAAAGCTGAAAAAATCGGCCATGGACTCCTCTGGGCCATTCGGATATACCCGGAAGCAGGTCCATGCGGTAATCCACTTACCGGTCTCGTCGTCGTATTGGTCGTGGGGCATGGAGTAAGTCGGGCCTTCCCAATCGAAACTGCAACAAATTCCATACAGATTGCCAGTCTTCTGTGCCAGTTCCGAATTGGTGCCATTACTCTCCAGAAGTGCAATGGCTAAGGTCAGGCTCACTGGAAAATTGTATTTCGCTCTCATGCGTTTCGCCATTTTAACGAATTTGTCAATATAAACCACTCCTTTGTCACATCGTTCCGCAAGTATAAGTACAACTTCATCTTCTGTCATCTTGGCGGCATTTGGCTGTGCATTTGCCTTGTAGGTGGTCAGTTGGCCCACTAGGGCCAATACGCTGATAATGATTTTGATTTTCATGATGAAACACTTTTTTTGGTTAAAAACTCAAGCGTTTCAAGGTACCCTGTTGCGCTCCGGCTATTAGCGTAAGTCTTACAACAAGTAGATGCGATTGATACTTAGATGAGTAGAATAATTGAAGTGTTTTTTATAGAAATTTCGGTGGAAACACAAATCCGAAGTTTTACGTGTTTTCCCGTAGCAATTCTAGCTCGTCATTTCGGCTTTTAGGTGGGTTTCGTGCAATCGGCTATATCCGGTAAGATGAAAATAGCGCTCTGAATTCTGGAGAAATGCATGTTTTTTTTCATTTGGTGACATAGAATTTGTACCTAAGAATACGGTATGATTAGTACACCCAGTAGGTTTGAATAAATGTAGGTATGGAAGGACCAAAACATGGCCGCCTAGTTAGCTTAAATGGACTTTTCCTAATGAACGCATCAGCATGAAAACATGCCAAAGGACTAAGTGGACTTGCAAAATGAGCCTTCAGAATTAATAAAAGGCACCCTGCCCCAAATCAAGGGCGGGTTATTCCAACTCATCCCTCTGAATTCTTCGAAACTTTCCCAAAATTAACTCATCATGGCAGCGCAGGAAAATGAAACAGGTCAAAATTCTTCAAGCCAACCCAAATCAAGGAAAAACAAAATAATATTGTTAAGCATTGAAAATACTATAAATGTCAGCACTGTAATCGCAGTATTGTTTAAATTGTAGCTCCCCTACTTAAATTATTTTTCATTCAAGACTTGACTTTTTCTCCTTCCACTCCCATCTTTGTAGCCTAATTACAAGACGAAAAATTTTTGAAAACTCCCTTGTCGAACATATCCACCATCCAAACTGGCGTCTTCGCCAAAACCACCAACGATGGGGATTTGGTCTATTTGCAAGCCAAGCATTTCGATGAGGCAGGGAACTTACAACAGGAATTGCACCCCGACCTGCCTTCAGCAGGCATCAACGACAAGCACCATTTAAGGGCTGGCGATGTATTGTTCGCCGCAAAAGGCTCTAAGAACTTTGCAGCCGTATATGAAGCAGAATATCCCGATGCGGTAGCATCTACCTCTTTCTTTGTGATTAGACTGGTGCTAGGGCAGATGATACCTGACTACTTAGCTTGGTTCCTGAACCACCCCAACACCCAACAACAACTAAAAGGGCAGGCCATCGGAACCAATATTGCTTCTATCTCCAAAACAGTGCTGGAAGCATTGGAAATCGCAATACCTGCTATTTATGTGCAAAGAACCATTTTGAAAATACATGCCCTGCGCCAACACGAACGTGCCCTAAAGCAACGAATTGAGGAGCTTAGGGAAGTTCAGATACAAACGCAATTATTGAACGCAATAGAAAGGTGACACCTTTCCAAAAAGGTGTCACCTTTAGACGAACTGTAAATCCAACACCGCATTGAAAAAAATAACACAATCCGACATCAACGACACCGTCTGGAAAGCCTGCGACACCTTTCGGGGCAGCATAGACCCCAGCGTCTATAAGGACTACGTGCTCACCATGCTCTTCATCAAGTACCTCAGCGATGTGCATGACGACAAAATGGAAGCCTACCTCAAAAAGTACAGCGGCGACCAAGAGCGGGCACAGCGGGCCATGCAGCACGAGCGCTTTGTGGTGCCACAGAACAGCCATTTCAGGTACCTCTTCGAGCACCGCAACGAAACCAATATCGGCGAACTGATTGACATCGGGCTGGAAGACCTCGTGGAAGCCAACCGGGGCAAGCTCCACAGCGAGGACGGGGCGGGCATCTTCCAGAATATCAACTTCAACAGCAGTGTGCTGGGCGACACCAAGGACAAAAACACCCGCCTGAAAAACCTCCTGCTTGACTTCAACAAGGACAGCCTCGACCTCCGGCCCTCGCACCTCGAAGGCACGGACATCATCGGCGGGGCGTATATGTTCCTCATTGAAAAATTCGCCAGCGATGCGGGCAAAAAGGCGGGCGAGTTTTTCACGCCCAAAGAAGTTTCCACCCTCATTGCACGGCTCACGAAATCCGCCCCCGGCAGCCGCATCTGCGACCCGACCTGCGGCTCGGCCTCCCTGCTGATAAAGGCGGGCGAAGAAGTCGGCTCCGACAATTTCTCGCTCTATGGGCAGGAAGCCAACGGCAGCACTTGGGCGCTGGCCGTCATGAACATGTTCCTGCACGGCTTCGACAATGCCGTCATCCGCTGGGGCGATACCATCCGAAACCCCAAGCTGAAAGAAGGCGATGCGCTCATGAAATTCGATACCGTGGTGGCCAACCCACCGTTCAGCCTCGACAAATGGGGCAAAGTGGAGGACAAGGACGGCGACAAGACCACCATCAGCTACGACCCCGAAACCGACCCTTATGGCCGATTCTGGCGGGGTGTGCCGCCCAAGAGCAAAGGCGACTGGGCCTTCATCACCCACATGATAGAAACCACCTACGAAGGCCGGGGCCGGGTGGGCGTGGTCGTCCCGCACGGCGTGCTCTTCCGGGGCAGCAGCGAAGGGAAGATACGCCAGAAGACCATCGAAGAAAACCTGCTGGAAGCCGTCATTGGCCTGCCCGCCAACCTCTTCTTCGGTACAGGCATACCCGCCGCCATCCTCCTCTTCAACCGGGGAAAGGTCAACAACCGAAACGTGCTTTTCATAGACGCCAGCAAGCACTACGAATCCGCCAAGAACCAGAACCGCCTGCGGGAGGCCGATATAGCGCATATCGTGGACAGCTACCGCCGCTTCAAGGACGGCCTACTGGCCCCCGGCGTGGTGGAGGACAAGTTCAGCTATGTGGCCAGCTTCGAGGAGATACTGGAAAACGAGTTCAACCTGAACATCCCCCGCTATGTGGACACTTTCGAGGAAGAAGCGGAAGTGGATATTGCAGCGGTGCAGGTGGAGATTGAACGATTGGAGGGGGAATTGGAAAAAGTGCAGAAGGAACTACAACTGTATTTGGATGAGTTAACCGCTTGAATTGTCTGAATCACGGATTAAACGGATTTAGGGATTACACAGATTTAGAACTAGCTCGGCACCAAAATCCGTGTAATCTGGGTAATCCGTGGCAATCCGTGATTCAGACAAAAGAGAAACTGTCTGAATCACGGATTAAACGGATTTAGGGATTACACGGATTCAGGGACTAGCTCGGCACCAAAAATCCGTGTCATCTGAGTAATCCGTGGCAATCCGTGATTCAGACAACAAGCACAGACAGCAAGCACAGCATATGAACACCGAACTGAAATACAAGGACATCACGGAAAAAATCATTGGGGCTTCTTTTGAAGTTCACAAATTCTTGGGCAATGGCTTTCAGGAAGTTATCTACCAAAGAGCTTTGGCTTATGAAATGCGGCTGGCTGGCTTGGAATTTTCTCGTGAAATTGAACAACCTATATTCTACAAAGGGCTTGAGGAGCCAATTGGAACCAGAAGGGCAGATTTTGTAGTTGAAGGAAAGGTGCTAGTGGAATTGAAAGCAATCATCCAATTGGATGATGTTCATCTGGCGCAAGCCTTGAACTATTTAAAAGCATACAAACTCGAAGTCGGTTTACTGATCAACTTTGGAAGCAAAAGTTTGACCTTTAAACGATTGGTGCTATGAAAAAATGTCAGAATCACAGATTAAACGGATTGAAGGATTGCACGGATTAGGGAACTGCTTCGGCACCAAAAATCCGTGTCATCTGTGCCATCCGTCTAATCCGTGATTCAGACGAAAAATGCACAATTGTCAGAATCACAGATTAAACGGATTGAAGGATTGCACGGATTAGGGCACCAAAAATCCGTGGCATCTGAGTAATCCGTCTAATCCGTGATTCAGACAACAAAAGCTGACAACAAGCAACATCAATAATAAAACATGCAGACCGTCCTACAAAAAATACAAGCCCTACAGGAAACCCTAAAGGGCTTGACCATGAAACCAGAGCACCAAAAAGCACTGGACAAGAAGTTCCGTTTGGAGTTTAATTACAACTCTAACCATATCGAGGGGAACACCCTTACCTACAGCGAAACGGAACTGCTCCTGATATTCGACGATACCAAGGGCGGCCATACCATGCGGGAATACGAGGAAATGAAGGCCCACGATGTAGCGTTCCAACTGGTAAAAGAATGGGCAGACGACGAACAGCATACGCTCACCGAAAACAGTATCCGAGAACTGAACAAAACCATTTTGGTGCGGCCCTTCTGGAAAGAAGCCATCACGCCCGACGGTCAGAATACCCGGCGCTTGATAAAAGTGGGAGAATACAAAGAGCATCCCAATTCCGTGCGGCTACAGAATGGTGAAATCTTCGAATACGCCTCTCCAACAGATACTCCCATTAAAATGGGTGAACTGATAGCATGGTACCGGGAAGAAGAAGCCAAAAAAGAATTGCACCCCTTAGCCTTGGCTGCTTTGCTGCACTATAAGTTTGTTTGCATTCACCCATTTGATGATGGCAATGGTCGAGTATCACGCTTGCTGATGAACTATGTGTTGCTTCAAAATGGATTGCCTCCTGTGGTTATTAAGACGGCTGACAAATCAAAATACCTCAATGCATTGCACAGTGCAGATACGGGGGATTTGGACTCATTCGTGAAGTATATTGGGGAGCAATTGATTTGGAGTCTTGGAATAACCTTGAAAGCAACTAAGGAAGAAAGTGTTGAAGAACCTGATGATTGGAATAAAAAAGTGTCGCTCCTTGAGACAAGGGTGAAGATGAAGAAGGAACTAGAGGAAAGAATTAAGATGGAGCAGTCAAAAGCAATTGAAAGTTGGCTGGCAAATAATTACATAAGAATAATTGAACTTTTTGAAAGGACTTTTAAACCTTTTGATGGGTTATACTCTGACAATAAATTCCAAAAATTCGTTTGGAGTGAAAATAGGAAAACTCCAATCAATGGTAGTGATATTGACTATTTTATTGAGTTTTTGCATAGTGGCAATTTTGCTTTTCAGATTGAACTCGAATATATATTGAAGGGATTCGTACCATACCCGCAGGCCCAATTGGATAAATCCCTAAAATTAAAATTTGGCTTTACCACAGACTCCGTCAATTTGGATTTTTCAGGAGGCATTAATTCAAGGGCAATTTTTAGTTTATTCGAAGACTTGACAATTGAAGAATTGAACCCAATTAAAGAGGTAGGTGAAATGCTTTATCACCAGATAGAAAATTACATAAATCAATTGCCATAAATGAAAGAAAGTAGCTTAATTTCAGGATTTAAGAAGACAAAGTTTGGGATTGTGCCAAAGGATTGGCCCCTACATACCCTTGGTGAAATTGCGAATGTCCAAACTGGATTGGCAAAAGGAAAGAAAGGAATAAAAAATCCAATTTCACTTCCATACATTAGAGTTGCCAATGTTCAAGACGGATACCTTAAGCTTGATGAAATTAAAAAAATTACTGTAAGTAAGGACGAAATTAAAAGGTTTTTGCTCCAAAAAGGGGATGTCCTATTCACTGAGGGAGGAGACTTTGATAAATTGGGGAGAGGGACAATTTGGAATAATGAAATAGAAAATTGTCTGCATCAGAATCACATTTTTGCCGTTAGAGTAGATAAAAGTAAAATACTGCCTACATTTTTAAACATACTATCTTCTTCAAGTTATGGTAGAAGGTATTTCATGTTGTCGTCTAAGCAAAGCACCAATCTTGCAAGTATTAATTCTAGTCAATTAAAGTTATATCCAATTCCGCTCCCACCCCTTCCAGAACAAACCGCCATCGCCCACGTCCTCGAGCTGATGGACAAGGCCATCCAACTGAACGAGCAGGTCATCGCCCAAAAAGAACTGCGCAAAAAATGGCTGATGCAGCAGTTGTTGACGGGGAAGAGGAGGGTGAAGGGGTTTGGGAGGGAGTGGAAAGAGATAAGCCTTGGTAATCTTTTCAATCGGGTAACTCGGAAAAATACAGAGGTCAACACCAATGTAGTTACTATCTCAGCACAGCGTGGATTTGTAAGGCAAACGGATTTTTTCAACAAGACGATAGCCAGTGACATCCTTGACAATTACTTTTTGGTTCAAAAAGGAGAATTTTGCTATAACAAGAGCTATTCCAATGGGTATCCTTGGGGAGCAACTAAACGACTGAACGATTACGAGAAAGCAGTCGTGACAACACTTTATATCTGCTTTGGTATAAAAGATGAAAACAAGACGGATGGCAACTTCTTTGAGCAATTTTTTGAAGCTAATCTTTTAGACAGAGGGCTTACCCAAATTGCACATGAAGGCGGCAGGGCGCACGGTCTGCTGAATGTTACGCCATCTGATTTCTTCTCTTTGAAAATAACGGTTCCTGAAAAAGCCGAACAAACCGCCATCGCCCAAATCCTCCAAGCCGCCGACAAGGAGCTGGGGCTGCTGCGGGCGAAGGGGGAGCGGCTGCGGGAGCAGAAGAAGGGGGTGATGGGGGTTTTGTTGACGGGGAGGAAGCGGTTGGAAATTTGATTCTTTAATTAATAAAATATATTCTTATGGCATTTGATAATCTTGCTTTTAGTTATCCTTCACATTTTACACCAGAGGAAGTACTTTCAGAAATTGAGGTTACTTTGACTAAAAACAATCCTGGGATTGGGAAAACTCATAAGACTATTCTAAAAGAAGGGGTTAGAAGCCACAAGTTCGCAGTATTGTTTGAGGTGTTTGATGTGAATACCGGGGAATACCATCATAGTTCACTCAAAATAGAAACGTATGAAAGGAGAAAAGCTGGGTGGATTATAAAAGATACGAACACCGTAAGTTTACAAGAGGATGATGGCCATGAAATATCTAAACTTTATCTTTTGCTCAGGGCTTTTATTAAAGAAGCGCTACCAAAATTTGATGGCAAATATGGAGTTATAAAATCTACTGATTATGAAAAACTTAAATTGTTAAACAAAATTGATGATAAATTAATAAAGCAAATCTCTGATGACCCAAATCATTATTTAACTATGTTTCAAAATGGAGGAGCAGATATTCTTAGTAAAATAATAAACGATGCAATTGAAAAAAATTGCGCATCCGAATTGCTTTCAAAGTTGAGCGAATTAAATATTGAAAATTTACAAAAATTAAACTCACTTGCAGGGCTTAGTCAGTTGAAAAGCGTTTTTGAGATTTGGAACAAAGAGAGAGGCAATTCAAATGAAGAATTTTGGCAACAAACTTTTCAACAGTACTCTTGGGTTATATCCCAATTGTTTTCAACGCCATTAGTATTGTTTGCTGGTAAGGCATATATGGGCGGGAAATGGATTGACAACAGAAATGGTAATGTCACGGATCTGGTTTTCAAAAATTGCTTGACAAAAAACATTGTCTTAATTGAGATTAAGACTCCTCTTACAGGCCTGATTGGAAAAGAATATCGAGATACTCATTCTGCATCAATAGAACTCACTGGCGCATGCAATCAACTGGTAAATTATCGAACAAAGCTTCAAAGAGAGTACAGCACGATGATTGCAAATAATCCTCACAAAGAAAGATTTGAAAATTTTTGCCCAAGGAGCTTACTAATCATCGGAGACTTTGAAAAAGAGCTTTTGACAGAATACAAAAAACAAGAAGCATTTGAATATTTTAGGGGGAATTCAAAAGATGTGGACATTATCACATTTGACGAGCTATTTCAAAAAGTAAAAATGATGATTGATTTACTTGAAGATGAAGATAAATCGATAAAAGCAGCTTAATTATTCATGGCAGCTATTTTTCTATTTAAAGAAACAAATACATTTCAAAAGGAATAGGAACATGAAAATTTTAAAGCTCAAATCTCAACTTCAAGGTGAACTTCGGAATGCCGTAGAAGTTTCGATAGCATCAGCCATCGTTTCCGATGCTGGCTTAGAATTCCTTCTCTCAAATATTGGGAGCAATACCAAACTTCGTCTGTTAATAGGTATTGATTTGGCAACACCAGATACCGTGTTTGCAAAGTTGCTTTCGTTGGGAAATAGCAATGTTAAAGCACGGGTATTTACAAAACAGGGTTTCTTCCATCCTAAGCTATATTTGACCAGCGGAGCTGTAAAGGCAGTTTTTATCGGCTCTGGAAATTTCACAGAGGGCGGATTAAATAGGAATATTGAGTTATTTCATAAACTCACTGATGAACATGTTTTTACAGATTACCAAAACTGGTTTAATCAATATTTTAATTTAGGTTCAGAAATTACGAAGGAATGGTTGAAAGAATACAGCCAGCTTTATAAAGAACGCAGTGAGTTTGAAGCCGAAGACGGAAGAAGTGTGGGAAACTTCAAAAGGAAGATGTCTGGCGTAAAACCTATTCTCGATTTGAGGAAGATTGATTTTACAAATCAATTCTTCAAACTTCACCATTACATCGCCTTTGAAGGAGACAAGGTTAAATCAAGGGACAAAGAAGTTGTTCAAGAAAGGATGCAAGTATGTGAGCGCTTTCTTGAACTGCATGAAATTCTGGAACCACATATAAAAAGTAAAGGGTGGGACTTGCATCCTCATTCCATGAAACAACATATCACTTCATCATTTCAACATGGGGAATTTACTGGAGATAGGTTAAGCGCTGTGTGGCTGCACTATGGAAGAAGCCAGAAGGAATTAGACAAATTCAAGGATATCTTTGGAGATAAACAATCCAGCTTGTATCACATGAGGCTTCAAGTAGTCATTCATGTGGATATGATTTCTGTTTGGTTGCGAGTTGGCAAGAATGGAGGCAGTATTGTTGATAGAGATTTTTTCAAGAGAAATATGAAAAACCAAGCCTATCGTGAGGATTTTTTCAAGTTGCTTTCTAGTTTGCCGGAAGATTTTTTTATCACCATCAATGATGATTACAAAGGTGTAGGGTCTTTCAATGATGCGAATGAATTGTATGAATTTGTGAGGCATGACGACATTAACAATCATTATTTCATTATTGGTAAAGACTACCAACCAGATGCGGGGGAGTTTTCTGAAAGAAATATTACCGCAACTGTTATCAATGACTTTGAGAAATTGCTGCCACTTTACAATATGATTAAATCTAACATTTAGATGAACACACCCAGTTTCAAAGAAGACCATATCTCCCAAGTCCCCGCCCTACAGTTCTTGCAAAACCTGGGCTATACCTACCTCTCTCCAGCGGAGGCGGAGCAGTTGCGGGGCGGCAAGACCAGCAATGTGCTGTTGGAGGAGGTATTGCGCAAGCAGTTGAAGGAAATCAATGCGGAGAAGTGCATCAGCAGCACCAAGACCACCTATATCAGTGATGCCAATATCGAGAACGGCATCCGGGCCTTGAAGGAACTGCCCATGAACGAGGGCTATATCGCCGCATGCGAGGCTGCCTACAACCTCCTCACCCTCGGCAAGGCGTTCGAGCAACGCTTCGATGGCGACACCAAGAGCATCACCCTGCAATACATAGACTGGAAGCAGTTGGAGAACAACGTCTTCCATGTGACGGAGGAGTTCAGCGTCATGCGCAGCAACAGCAAGGAGCATTACCGCCCCGATTTGGTGGTCTTCGTGAATGGCATCCCATTGGTGGTGATAGAATGCAAGCGGCCCGATATGAAGGAGCCTTTGAAGCAGGCCATCAGCCAGCACCTCCGCAACCAACAGGAAGACGGTATCCGTGCCTTGTACGTGTATGCGCAGCTCACCTTGAGCCTTGCCACGCAGGAAGCGGCTTATGCCACGAATGGGACGCCGGAGAAGTTCTGGGCAAAGTGGGAAGAGCGGGGAATTGATAATGGAGAATTGAAAATTGATAATTATGGGGCGCAGTTATCAATGGTAAAGAACAAGCCTTTGGCCATAGGGCAGAAGGACAAGCTGTTTGCTGACCGGTTTCGGTATGTGCGGAGGTACTTCGATGATTTGGAGTCCGAGCTGGTATTGCCGACGGTGCAGGATGCCTATTTGTACAGCCTGCTCAGGCCGGAGCGGTTGATGGATTTGGTGCACAATTTCATCGTATTTGATGACGGCGAAAAGAAGATAGCCCGCTACCAGCAGTATTTTTCCATCAAGAAGACTTTGCAGCGCATCACAGCTCCCCGCCCGGTAGGGGAGCGCCGAATGGGCGGCGTGATATGGCATACCCAAGGCAGCGGCAAGTCCTTGACGATGGTGATGCTGGCGCAGGCCATCGCCATGGAACCAAGCATCCGCAATCCCAAGATTGTGTTGGTGACGGACCGGACGGACTTGGACGGCCAAATCACTGGGACTTTCCGCAAATGCGGGATGCACGTGGACAATGCGACCACTGGCCAGCGCTTGGTGGAACTCTTGGAGAACAACAGCGATGCGGTGGTCACGACCATCATCAACAAGTTCGTGGCGGCGATGAAGAAAATCAGCAAGCCGCTGGAAAGCGCCGATATTTTCGTGCTGGTGGATGAGGGCCACCGGACGCAGCACGGCACTTTCAATATCGAGATGCAGAAGACGCTGCCCCATGCCTGCTTCATCGCCATGACCGGAACACCGCTTTTCAAAAAGGACAAGAGCACGGCAATGAAGTTCGGCGGCATCATTGATGCCTATACGGTCATGCAGGCGGTGAAGGACGGTGCGGTGGTGCCATTGCTCTACGAAGGGCGATTGGCGAGGCAGGAGGTGAACGAGCGCCCCCTCGACAACTACTTCGACATGGTGGCCGAGCCATTGACAGAACAGCAAAAAGCGGATTTCAAGAAGAAGTTCAGCCAAGCCGACCAACTGAACAGCGCCCAGCAGAAAATCTATGCCATCGCTTGGGACATCAGTCGGCATTTTCGGGACAACTGGAAAGGGACGGTCTTCAAGGCGCAACTCGTCTGCGACAAAAAGGCCACGGCCATCCTGTACAAAACGATGCTGGACGACATCGGGCTGGTGAGCAGCGAGGTGCTGATTTCCTCCATCGACGATAGGGAAGGGGAGGACACCGCCTATGAGAAGTCCTCGGAACTGGTCAACCGCTTCTGGAAACGGATGATGGACGAACACGGCAATTCAAAAACCTACGAGAAGAACCTTATCAACCGTTTCAAAAAGCAGAAAGACCCCGAAATCATCATCGTGGTGGACAAGCTGCTGACGGGTTTTGACGAACCCAAGAACACGGTGCTGTACCTCACCCGCAACCTGCAAGGGCATAAGCTGTTGCAGGCCATCGCAAGGGTGAACCGGGTTTACCCCGACAAGGATTTCGGCTATATCATTGACTATTATGGCGTCATCGAGAACCTGGACGATGCCCTGCAATTGTATTCCAGCTTTGAGGACTTCGACACCGAGGATTTGGAGGGGACGTTGACGAATATCAACGACGAAATCAAGAAGCTGCCGCAGAAACATTCGGAGCTGTGGGACATTTTCAAGACCGTGACCAATAGGCGGGATGCGGAAGCTTATCAGGTGCTGCTAAAGGACGAAGCGATACGGGTCTTGTTCTATGACAAGCTGGCAAAGTTTGCAAAGGCACTGAAACTGGCGCTGTCCAGTATGAAGTTCCACGAGATGGCAGGCGAAAAGGCCATTGCCCGCTACAAGGAGGATTTGACCTTTTTTATGAAACTGCGGCTGGCAGTGGTGGAGCGGTACAGCGATACGATAGACTACAAGCAGTTCGAGGGGCAAATCCAGAAGCTGATTGATACGCATATAACGACGGACAAGGTGGAGGTTATCACGGAATTGGTGGACATATTCGATAAGGAGAAGTTTCAAGCGGAAGTGGAGAACACCACCGGGAAAGCTGCCAAGGCGGACAAGATCGCCAGTCGGACGGCCAAGCATATCAGCGAGAAGATGGACGAAGACCCTGCGTTTTACAAGAAGTTTTCGCAGATGCTCAAAGAAGCCATTTCCGACTACGAAGCCCACCGCATCAGTGAGACGCAGTACCTGAACCGGGTGCAGGAAATCATGAACAATGTGCTGGCCCATACGGACAGCGATATACCGGAAGCCCTGCGGTCGGAAGACGTGGCCAAAGCTTTTTATGGCCTGACGGTGGAATCATTGGACAAGAAAGTGCAGGATGAAATCGTGCGGCGGGAAATCTCCGTGCAAACAGCCTTGAAGATTGACGAACTGATAAAAGCGGCGGTACTGGACAATGGCAAAGCCATTGTGGATTGGCAGGACAAGACGAATATCACAGGCAAATTGCTGATTGAAATCGGTGATTACCTGATTGATGAGGTTCGGGACAAATACGATGTGAGCCTTAGCTTTGGCGAGATGGATGAGATGGCGAAGGCTTGTATTGAGGTGGCGAAGCTGCGGTATAGGTAATCGAGTTAGGAGGTAACTTCAAGTTTAATGCCGTCAACTTAGCGGGAATTGACTGTTGTAGCTTGCCCATCCAGCCCCCCACCCCTAAAGGGGAGCACCCCGTGGGATACCGAAAACTCGGAAAAATAGCACGGGATGCTCCCCTTTAGGGGTGGGGGGCTGGACGAAAAGGCGAGGGCTTCAACATTATGCAGCCCTTAAATTGACGGCATTAAACTTCGAGTTACCTCCTAACTTCAGCGCAAACTTAAATGACAGAAACAATTTCTATACAATTTGGCTCCAAGCAGATTGATTTCAGCTTGGAATACACCGAGCGTAAATCTTTGGGCATCACGGTCACGCCTGACTTAGCGGTATTGGTCAGGGCACCCCTTGATGCCACGCTGGAAAAAATCAAGGAGAAGCTGCACAAGAAAGCGCCTTGGATTATCAAGCAGCAAAGTTTTTTCCTTGCCTTTCATCCGAAGACGCCCGCCCGTAAGTTTGTTTCCGGTGAGACGCACCTATACCTCGGCAGGCAGTACCGCTTAAAGATTGAAGATGGTACGCCCGAATCGGTGAAGCTGAAAGGGAAGTTTCTGGAGGTATGCACGAATGATAAGTCAAGGGTGAAGTCCATCTTGGACGCATGGTATTTGAAGCAGGCCAAGGCCAAGTTCCATACCATCGCACAACCTTTGATTGAACGGTTCAAGAAGTATGAGGTCGAACCAAGTTCCATCGTTCTGCGTGATATGCCGACCCGCTGGGGGAGTTGTACCCCAAAAGGGAAAATCATCCTGAACCCTGAACTTATCAAAGCCCCAAAGGGGTGCATCGAGTATGTCATCTTGCATGAGCTTTGCCATTTGGTACACCACGACCACACGCAGCGGTTTTTGGATTTGCAGACGAAGGAGATGGGGGATTGGGAGAAGTGGAAGGGGCGGTTGGAAAGGGTGTTGGCGTGAGAATTATATGAAAATTTGTCAGCCATGATAAACAAGGAATCAAATAAGGGGCATCAACGATCGCTGGAAAATGCCCTTGCTGAAATTCAATCGCTTAAAATAAGATGCGGAGGATTGGAGAAAAGCATAGAGGAGAAATATCAAATAATTGATGCATTAACAGATGAAAATACATCGTTGAGAGCATCGCTTGATATTTATATGTCCAAATATGAAGCTGTTAAAAGATTGGTAAACCTAACTCATTGTAGAAGATGCTCGGGAAAGGGCAGGCTATATTTAAAGGTTGAAACCAATCATGGAAATGAAATTGAAGAATTAGGCGAATGTCCAGATTGCCAAGGAGCAGGAACTATCATCATGATTGAAAATATGTGACCAACTGGTTTTGCATCCAAAAATTCCTTATCTCCAAGTGTGAAGAAGTTTTGAAGCATCTGAACGATAATTGCCTAGCTGGTGCAGATTCTTCTCAAGTACCGCCAATAAAATCCCGACAACTTTCGGCACCTACTTGAACCTCGTATCAACCTGTCTCCGATAGGCGTAAGCATTCCATCGGTTTGCATTCGTCGGAGACAAAATGATACTAGAAACAAGTCAATAGACTTATTCCAACTGGGGAACCAAAGCCGGGAAGTGTGTCGTGACTTCAATCATTTGGAGTTCCAATGTCTGGATGATTTAGGTTCCCCTTTAGGGGTCAGCGCCTGTCCCGAACATCGGGAGGCTGCGTCGTGAGGGACTGGTAAGCTGTTGCCAAGTTCGAAAAGGCATTGGATACGCTGGTAGCTGATCTGAATGCGGACCGGGGGGAGGAGCGGGCAAGACTTTCCAAGTTTCAAAAACTTGGAAAGTCTAAGTCTAAAAAAGCCCTTCCAGCCCCTATACCGCAAATCCCCCCAAAAATTATTTTCCCCTTTTAACATTTTTTGGCACACCCTTTGGTTTTTCAAGATAAAACCAAACCAAACGCATGGATAGCGCTAGAATTTCTTCATTAAAACCTTTTATCCATGAAAAAAAAGAATGCGGCCATCCCATCGGCTGCAAAATCCGCTCAACCCATGACCGTGGCGGCCTTGCTGAAACAGGCAAGGAAATCCACGTCTTACCCGGGTACACAACAGAATCTTTATACTTATTCGGAATTGGCTTGGAACAACTATTTGGCGAAGGAGCCGAATTTTGCGGAATATAGCACCAAGTTCACCAAAGAAATGGGCATGACTGCGAAGGCTGCCATCACGGCGGCGGCGGCACTGCCCAGCTATGAGGCATTGAGCGATGCGCATACGGCGGCCCGCAATTTATTGATAGAGACTTTGGAGCCCGTGCTTTCCAAATGGCAGGATTTGAAGGATTATTCCACGGAGGCGTTCAGTGCCACGGATTTGCCCAGCAAACTAAAAGCGGCTGGGTCGGAAAATTATCGCCCTGCTGCTAGCTATTCCTGGGACAGTGCGGCGGAACTTATACGGATGGCCACGCTATATATGACGACCAATAGTGTTGCACTTTTGGCGAACGATAATATGCCTGCTGGTTTCCCAGAGGCTTTTGCGGCGGCTGGCACGGCTTTTTCGGCACAGCGGCAGGTGTTTATACAAAAAGAAAAGGAGGCTAGGGATGGTATAGCGGCCAAGTTCGATGCGAATGAGGCAGTGTATGTCTCGCTTGTCATGATGACCAATGCGGGCAAGGCAATCTATCGGAAGGATGCCTTGGAGCGCCGAAATTTCACCATCAGCAGCTTGAAGAAGGAGGTGCGGGGCAATAGTGCAAGTGGCATAAAGGGCTTTGTCACGACGGGCGAATCGCCAGCGGTTGCACTGGCAGGTGTGTTGATATTTGACCAGAATGACCCTGAGCGCTTCACGACCTCGGCTGCGGATGGCAGCTTTGAGTTTAAGATTCCTTCTGGCAAACAGAAGATTCAGGTAGCACTGGCGGGCTTTGTGCCGCAGACCTTGGAGCGGATGATTGACGTGGGCACGATGCACCGTCAGTCGTTTTCAATGGTGGCCGAACCAGTGCCCGTGGTGGAGGCTTCTCCGGCTATTGTTCCGCAGGATAATAATTCCGATATGCTGAGCACGGCGATGTCGGGCATGAGCAATGGGGTGGCGGCGCATTAGGTGTCATTTACTGAATTGACCAATTATTAATAAACTAGGCAGCGCTTTATGTGGGCGCTGCCTTTTTTTGTTATTGCTCGAATGGGATTGGGATAGTACACAGATGGAACGGATTAAACAGATTTGCACTGATTTAGAAATCTGTAGAAATTATGGTTATTCAAACGCAAAGGCGCTAAGACGAAAGGGCGCAATGAATAGGCTTTAGTCTTTGCGTCTTTGCGACTTAGCGTCCTTGCGTTAAAAACTATTATCGCCAAAGGCGAAAACTTCGATTAGATATTTAGTGTCTGTCCATTTAGTCAGGGAAGCTGAGAGGTATCCCTTGAAAACGGACGGTTTTGAAGTTTAGGGCTCTCCGTATTTTCATTTTTGGGGTCGATTATAATTGGTTTTCCTGTTTTTCTTCCATGACCCTATTTCTTGGGCGGACTATTCCCATCAATGCCCATAAAAATGGCACATTCAAGCGTATTTGACCTGCTTTATCAGAGCCACGGTCATCACCCTGACAATATAGGCAATCACGCTCCACAGGACCTTGCTCTTAAAGTGCCCGAGCCCTTTCCAGTTGCACCTCGTCAGGCCAAACCTACGTAACAGGTTGGAGGTGTTGGCCTCTATGCCGCTCCTCCATTTCTTCAGCCGTGTTTCCATGTTCTTGCTGCTCACAATGTTTTTGAGGCTGCCCACTATCTTCTTGAAGACGATGTTGAGAATCCCCTTCCCCTGTGCATACTCGGCGTTGGCCTTGGAGGCGTACCCGCCGTCGGTGGCGCTGTCCCTGGGCACGATGCCGTATGATTCTATCACTTTTTCCACGGTTTCCTGATAAAGTGTGCTGTCCGCCGGGTTTCCATCGAGGGTGTCGCACACCAAAATCAGGTTGCTTTTCCCTGTGCCCACATTGACCTTGTGGCCAAATTTAATCTTCCTGTCCCCCTTTACGATTATGTCGGTATGCAGCTCGTATATCGAGAACAACTTTTGGTCGTTGGGCACTGCCTTTCCTGCTATTTCCCTGCGGTGGGCCATGCCGTACACTTGTGCCAACAACGGCATCAGGGTTTCCAGGGAACCGATGATACCCAGCCCGACGGTGCTGCTACAGCAGTTTTTTTTTTGATTGCATTGGAGACGTTGTTGATGACCTTCGTGAACAAAATCAATTATTTGTTGAACAAATCGACCCGTTTGTCGCCGGTTTTTGTGTTGTTTATCTTGAAGTAGGTCTTTTTTGCCCCCTTCATGTTGTCCATGTAGGCCAAACCGCTTACCTCGTTTGACAATTGCCCCAACAGCCGATGGCTCTCTTTGATGCAGTCCCACACCAATGAATTGTTCGTCGGGAAATGGATATTTGCTTCGACCACAAAACTGTCCTGGCGAAACTGTTCCACGCTCTCCAGGCCTTCCGCAATCGCAATCCTGTTTATCGCCTCCATCAATTCCAGAAGGCTTGCTTCACTAATCCGTGAAATATAGCTCTGGTACATTTGAAAACAATAAAGCCGCTCGGGGTTCAACTTTATGAAGCGGCCGCATATCCTTAAATCCGATTGGGCATATTCCAGTTCCCGGTAATCCAATCCCATCATTTCCTTGTATAGGGCGGCCCGCAGTATCTGCTCTACGCTGGGCATGTCCTTCCTGCCAAAACTGCTCTCTTTTTGGCCAAAGGTTATGTCCGATTTTACAAGGTCTAGCAACTCTGGGTGCGATTCCAAAATTGTATCCACCAAACCAAGCTCTGGGTTCTTGCTCTAATCTGCTTGCCCTGTTTTTTGTTTGAACTCATGAAATAGTGTCGTCTTCATGGCACAAACTTATGAAATTCTTAAAAATTAAAGCACTAAATAATTGATAACCAATTGTTTGTATCTAAACTCGACTAAATGGACAGACACTAAATAACCATTATACCCTAGAACCAAGGCTTGGATTTCGTCAGCAATTCAGCAACAACCAATCAATCGGTGTGGCTTATGGCTTGCACAGCCGCTTGGAAAAATGGAATTACTATTTCAATAATTCGCTTTTAACGGGTGTAACGGCTGTCAATAAAGACCTTGATTTTACAAAGGCCCACCATTTTGTGTTGAGCCATGATAAGAATATCAGCGAATTAGTTCATTTTAAAATCGAGACCTACTACCAAAAACTGTTCTCCGTGACAGTCATTACAGACAGTTCTTTCTCTTTTATCAACCTTCAAAATGATTTGTTTTTTGGAGAAAAACTGCAAAATACGGGCGAGGGCAGGAATTATGGCGTTGACATCACGCTGGAAAAGTATATTTCCAAGGGCTATTATTATTTGTTTATGGCATCACTATTTAATTCGGAATTCAAAGGGACGATGTTTGGCGCAATACCAGGTTTAACCGGAATTATGTGTTCAATGTTTTAGCCGGAAAAGAATGGCAAATTGGAAAAAACAACCAAAATACCTTAAGAGGCTGTTTTAAAACCCCTGACGGGCGTAAAGTCACATATTTTGAGCGTATGCCGCAGCTATTTTTTAGGCAAGAACCCCGGCTATTGCCTAAAAAATGAGCTTTGCCTACACTCAAAATATGCACCTTTTCACCTCGCCAGAGGTTTTAAAACAGCCTCTAAGTTTGAATGCTCGACTTTCTTACCAAGGTGGTGCAAGATTTTCTCCGGTGGACGAGGAAGCTTCACAAAATGCAAAAGATATTGTTTTCGATGAATTAAACGCATTCAGCTTGCAGGCAGACCCCACGCTTAATGTGCATTTTACGGTCAGCTATAAAACCAATAAGAAGAAAAGCTCCCGGGAGGTAGCATTGAAGATTTTGAATGTAACGGGACAGTCAGACTTCAAAGGTTACCTTTATAACCTGAAAAACAATAGAACAGACAAGGATTTGGAATCTGTGGTCATTCCAAATTTGAGCTATAAGATAGAGTTTTAGTGACGGGCGAATGCCAAGTTGTTGAGGAGTGTCGGCATGATGTTTTCATGCCGACATTTTTTGTGTTTGGTGGATAAAAATACAGAATTACATTTGCCTTGAATTCGTTTGCCAATTTTTTTCAGCATGACTCAAAAAACGCTGGTACATAATTGAAAAAAACGAAGAAAAAACAGCATGGGAAAATTAATTTGGGTAATCATGGCATTCATTTCTGGTGCCTTCCTGCCGATACAAGCAGGACTGAACACAAGGTTGGGCAAAGCTGGCGAAAGTCCAGTGCATGCTTCCCTGTTCTCTTTCATCGTTGGGGCGATAGGATTGGTGCTGTACATTCTGCTTACCAACCAGACCGTTTCTTGGGATGGCGTCAAGACGGCACCTTGGCACGCTTGGTTGGGGGGATTGTTGGGTGCATTTTATGTGACGGTCATCATTTTGGCCTTTCCAAAACTCGGCCCCGGCTTAACTTTTGGACTGGTCGTGGCTAGACAGATGATATTTTCTGCGCTTTTGGAGCATTTCAATATTCTGGTGGCGCAGCCGCACCCGATTAATTTCATGAAAATATTGGGTATTGGTTTGGTGATTGCGGGGGTTGTGATTATTCGGAAATATTGATGTCAATATGCTGCCATCTATTAAATTCTAATTTTGCCATTCAATCAATTTCTTTGAAAAAATGAAAAAAAATTCCTTAATAATTGCGACAATTGCAGCATCATTTGGTTTTGGATTTGCATGCAATGCTATCATGACTAAACAACTCAAAAATACAAAAGAAATGAAAAAAGTAACTGGCATCGGAGGTGTTTTTTTTAAATGCAAAGACCCCAACGCAATCAAGGAATGGTACAACAAACATTTGGGAATAGACGCTGGCCAATACGGCGCTAACTTTGAGTGGCTGCAAGCCGAAGACCCTACCAAAGCGGGTTCGACGGCATGGAATCCTTTTCCTGAAACGACGAAATATTTTGAACCTTCCACCAAGGAGTTTATGATAAACTACCGGGTTGAAAACCTGGAAGCATTGGTGGATGAACTGAAAGCGGCAGGCGTGACCATTGTAGATAATATCGAGAGCTATGATTACGGGAAGTTTGTGCATATCCTCGATATGGAAGGGAACAAAATTGAATTGTGGGAGCCGTAATGAAATAAAGTTGGACAAATTCATGCAGAGCAGACTAAACTTAATTATTCACGATTTAATACTGGTTCATGTTTACAATCAATCAAATCAAAGAAGAACATGCTAAAGTGAAATCAGGGGCTGATTTCCCACAATACATCCAAGACATCATCCGATTGGGTGTCACGAGTTTTGAAACATTTGTTTTTGATAGTCATACGGTCTATCATGGAAATGATGGCTACGAAATATCTTCACAAGGGATTTACCCACCGCTGGAAATAATGCCTGAAACCAATAGTGCACAATTCACGAGCGATTTGAAAGCGCACCAACGGGGTGAAACGGATTATTTGACCTTCTGCAAGGATTGCGCTAAATCGGGCGTGGAGAAATGGCGGGTTGATATGAAGAAGATGACTTGCATTTATTATGATTTAGCAGGGGAGGAGGTATTGGTAGAAACAATTCCAGTTCCATGAATGCTATTATTATGCGAAAACTTGTTTTAACTTACCAAACTAAATTGATAAGATAAAGATGGATAAAAGAATTCAAAAGATAAGGAAATTAAGGGAGTTTTTATTGGCGCAGATAGAAGGCCTCACTGCCGAACAATTGAATAAAATCCCAGATGGCTACAACAACAATATCATCTGGAATTTGGGTCATTTGATTTGTGCAGAGCAGAGCCTTTGTTATTTCAGGTCAGGCCAAGCAATTACAGTAGATGATAAATAATTTTCCCCATTTAAAACCAATACCAAACCTGAAGGATTCATAGATGAGCTGGAAATAGCCATTATCAAAGACCTTTTATTGACTACCATTGAACAATTTCAAATGGACTATGATAAAAAGATATTTGAAAACTATAAGGCTTCAGAAGGAATATTAATGGCTTATGGAGTAGAACTATTGACAATAGAGGATGCGATTGAATTCTTGCTTTATCATGAAGGCTATCACAGTGGCTATATTATTTCACTTAGAGCTTGTTTGGGATTTGGTGCTTGAGCTAAAAACGGGAAATTTTTCGTCAATTTTTCAGCTTTTTGAAGGAGAATAGTGGGGCTACTTGACTGAAAAAAGGTGGAAAAGTGGCGAAAAAGAGCCGTTTTGAGCCAAGTGACCAAATCCCAAACAAGCTCTTAAGCATCTTGTTCGTTAAAAAAACAATTAGTATGAACCACAACACAAAATCAATCCGCCCCTTCATTGGGACAAAAAACTTTGAAACATCGAGCAATTTTTACCGGGATTTAGGCTTTGAAGAAACCGTTTTATCTCCCGGTTTCTCTGTTTTCAAATTAGGTGAGTTAGCCTTTTACTTGCAAGATGCCTACGTCAAAGATTGGGTGGACAATACGATGGTATTTATGGAAGTAGAAGATGTGGAAGCCTTTTGGGAGCAACTCGTTGCATTGGACCTGCCCGCCAAATATGAAGGCGTTCGGCAGACACCCATACGAGTAGAACCTTGGGGCAAGGAGTGTTTTTTGCACGACCCATCGGGGATTCTCTGGCATTTTGGACAATTTTCATGAATTAAAGAACCCGGAAATAATTGTTTATACAATTTTAAATTATTCCAATCATGGCAAAAAATAAAACAATTGAAACAGCAGCAAGTGTCGCTGATTATTTGGCAGCCATCACTGATGATAAGAGGCGCAATGACTGTTTGGCCATTGTTACACTGATAACTGAAAGCACAGGCCTCGAACCCAAAATGTGGGGTCCTGCTATCGTTGGATTTGGCTCTTACTATTATGTCTATGAAAGTGGTCGGGAGGGCGACGCTTCTTTGACTGGGCTAGCATCCAGGGTAAATGCTATTACCTTATACTTTGGTTCTCAATTTGACGATCGAGAAGTTTTACTTTCAAAATTGGGCAAGTATAAAGAAGGCAAAAGTTGTCTATATGTTCAAAGAATAGAAGATATAGACATGGGTATTTTGGGTGAAATTGTGAAGAATTCAACGGAATATAGTAAACAAAACCACCAGTGTTGAATATGTTTTTTCTCAAAATAATGGATAGTCAATTCGCTAATTTATGCCAATTTGAACCTTCATCCGCCTCTCCTGTTCAAATGAGGACAAAGGAACAACTTTGAACAAATTGCTCGCCGAAATAGACGACATTCGTTCATCATTTCAAATTTGTAAGCACATTTAATGACGATTCAACAATACGACGTGGTAGTGATTGGCTCTGGCCCCGCTGGTGCCACCACAGCGAGAGTGGCTGCAGAAAACGGTTTGAGCGTGCTGCTTTGCGACAAACGACAAGAGCTGGGAGCACCCATCCAATGTAGTGGGGCAGTAAGCCGCCACGGCTTGGAATCGGCGGGAGTTGTACCTTCGGAGGAATACATTTTGGAGGCGATTTTCGGGTTTGGGGTTTACAATTTTGCGGGTGAATCTACCACCATTGACTACCGACAAATCAAACCAGACGAATACGGCGAAGGCGATGGGCGCAAACCATTGGGCTATGTAGTGGATCGCCGCCGCTTCGACCGATACTTGATGACGATGGCAGAAAGGGCAGGCGTTTTAGTCATGCTAAAAACCGAAGCGCTTGGTTATCAGTCACTTGCAGATGGTTCTTGTGAGGTTCGGCTCCGACATTTTAACGATGAAATCAAGGTGAAAGCCAAGGTGGTGGTCGGTGCAGATGGCCTACAATCACAAGTGGGAAGATGGGCTGGACTCCGCACACACATCAAACTCACGGAGCTGGCCAGTTGCCTTCAATTCATCGTTGACAAGGTGGAAACTTTCGGTCTTCTGGAAATTGTGACGGGCCATGAATGGGCACCCGGCGGCTATGCGTGGGTATTTCCGAAGGGGCACGGCTATGCAGAAATCGGTCTCGGTGTCATACGTACCATGACCAAAAAGAATGCAAGGGAACAACTGGACCATTTCATCAAGCAGTCTTTTTTTAAAGAACGATTCAGTGATTGCCGTATTTTGGAAGTGCAGGGTGGGGGAGTGCCACTGGCCGCTCCGCTAAAAACACAATATGCCGATAACTTGATATTGGTGGGTGATTCTGCAAGGCATGTGAACCCAATTACAGGTGGCGGCATACATACAGCACTGAGTAGCGGCGTTATTGCTGGTAATTTTTTGGGAAAAATATTGAAGACCAATATTATTCCCAATAAGAAAAACCTTAAAAAATACCAAGACTTATGGCTGGAAGATATGGGCAATAAAATGTGGCAATTATATGGGGTGAAAAAAGCGATTTTCACCACAAAAGATATTGTCAAAAGAGATGAAATGCTCTATGAAACTATGTCCGATTATTTCAGCCCTAATTCAGAATACAAAAAGATATAAGGGTTAGAGGGATTAGAAGGGTTAGTGGGTTTATTAAAGTTCCCAATCAACCTTCTAAACCCTCTAAACCTAACTAAACCTCAACAATGAAACAACCCGTCATCTTTCAAATCGGTTGGAATGCCTGCATCAAATGCGGGGCATGTGTGGCCGTATGTCCGCAGGAAGCGGGTTTTATCAGCGATTTTGATACCATTGCAGTAGGTCGCCCCTGCGATATTGCATGTATGGTTTGCGAAGATATATGCCCCGTTTCGACCATTACGCACGAAGTGGTCGAAGCAGGCGTCAATGGCAGAGGGACGCCCTATTTTAACTTTAAAGGAAACACCAATACCGTTGAAGTATGACTTTAAACGAAAAAATCCGACATTTTTACGATACCTCTACCAACCTATGGCTGGACATATGGGGTGAACACATGCACCACGGTCATTATGGTGCAGATGGCTTGGCGAAAAAGAACCACCAGCAAGCCCAAACCGACCTTTTGGATGAGCTTTTGAAGTGGGGAAATGTACAACAGGCCAACCAGATTCTCGATGCTGGCTGCGGTGTTGGTGGCAGTGCTCGGTATTTGGCAAAGCGCTTTGGTGCAAAGGTGAAAGGCTTGACACTCAGTCCGGTGCAAGCTGAAGAGGCAAAAGCATTTAACGAAAAAGCAGGACTGGCAAGTCAAGTGAATATCATCGTGAAAGACTTGCTCACGCTTACATTTCAAGATGGCCCTTTCGATTTGGTTTGGTCCATGGAAAGCGGCGAGCACATCCCGGAAAAGGAACGGATGTTGCAAGGTTTTTTTAATGTACTAAAACCTGGCGGCAAGTTCCTCATGGCTACTTGGTGCATTCGTGATGAGCCACCTGCTTTGACAAACCAAGAACAAAAACTGTTGAACAAAATTGGTGAACTATATCATATCCCGCCCATGATTTCAATTGAAAAATATGAAATAATGGCCAAAGAAATTGGATTCACAGAAATAAAAATCGGGGATTGGACAACGGCAGTTTCGCCATTCTGGAAAGCGGTGATGCAATCAGCTATGAGTTTTTCAAGCCTAATGGGCTTGTTGAAATCAGGTTGGCCAGCTATCCGCGGTGCATGGGCCTTGCAGTATATGATTAAAGGTTATCGAATGGGCGTGCTTAAATTCGGTGTCTTTCAAGCTAAAAAAGCATGAATTTTATTGTCAATTTTATACGATTCTCCCGTTTGCACACGGTCATAGGCACTACGCTGAGTATCGTGGCATTGTTCTGCTTGGCATCGTCTTTTTCAGTAACAGATTCACAACATATAGGGCTGCTATTATTAACCATATTGTGCTGTTTGGGTTCCAACATCTTCATCGTGGGCCTCAATCAAATCACCGATGTAGAAATTGACCGCATCAACAAACCCTATTTGCCACTGGCTTCTGGGGCGTTTTCCATGCGATTGGGTTATGCAATCATCACTGTGTCAGTGCTGGTTTCATTGGCTTTGGCCATTTTTTTGGGAAAATATTTATTGTTGACTGTGCTGCTGAGTTTGGCCTTGGGCACCGCCTATTCACTGCCACCATTTCGATTGAAACGATTCTACTTTTGGGCTGCATTTTGCATCATCGCTGTGCGTGGATTAATCGTGAACCTGTTGCTTTTTCTGCATTTCCATAACTCCATGAATGGTCAACAAAATATCCCACTCATTGTCTGGATATTGACCGCCGTTATCTTCGTTTACAGCATCGTCATCGCTTGGTTCAAAGACATCCCCGATATGGAAGGCGACCGACAATTTAAAATCAATACACTCACACTTCGCTTGGGGGCAAAGAATGTCTTTTATATTGGAAATGGAATGGTTTCACTGGTTTATATTTTAATGGTATTGCTTCCATTTTATTCGCCGATGCGAATTAATTCTATGCTTTTTTCGGTGGCGCATTTGATATTCATCTTGATGCTGGGAATAGCAGTTTATCGCACAAAATTAGATGACAAAATATCAATGGCCAAGTTCTATCAGTTTTTTTGGTTGCTGTTTTTTCTGGAATATGCCACTTTTGCTGTGGCGTCCTATTAATTCGAGTTACCTGAATTGGCCATGTTTTACCATATTTGCTGCCAATAAATTGGAATATTTCGTACCATGAAAAAGCTGATTACAATTTTCGTTTGCCTTTTTTGCCTGTCTGGAATACTTCCTGGCCAAACCCCAAAGCTCGCAATTTTAACCAAAACCCCTTTCAACATTGGTGAATCCATCACCTTTCACTCCCAACAACTCAACGAAGACCGGACGCTGAACATCTACTTGCCCGCCAGTTATCACCCAGATTCCCTTCGCAAATACCCGGTCATCTACCTCTTGGATGGCAGTGCCGATGAGGACTTTATCCATACCGTGGGTATCGTCCAGTTTGGCACTTACCCGTGGATAAACATGCTCCCAGAAAGTATCGTCGTCGGTATCGCCAATGTGGATCGGAAGCGGGATTTTACTTTTCCGACCATGGTGGAACAGGATAAAAAAGACTTCCCAACGACGGGCGGCTCGGCCAGTTTTATACAATTTTTGGAACAAGAGTTACAGCCGTTCATCGAACAAAATTATCGGACAAACGACACGACAACCATTATCGGACAATCATTAGGCGGGTTATTAGCCACTGAAATCCTGTTTAAACAACCCGAAATGTTCATGAATTATATCATCGTCAGCCCAAGTATATGGTGGGATGGGGAATCATTGCTCAATACAGAAGCAAAGCAAAATGAAAACCCAATATTCATTTATATCACAGCCGGAGTTGACGAAGACCCAGTCATGGTGCAGGATGTCACTGCATTGGCGGGTAAATTGGCACAATATAAACGGTCTGATTTGTCCCTATATTTCAAGTTATTTGAAGGCCAAAACCATGGTAACATCCTTCACCTAGCCATTTACGAGGCGTTTGGGAAATTATTTACGAAGAAATAAATAGGTTCAATAAATAAAAAAAGCCACCACCGTCGAAACAGTGGTGGCTTTGCTATTTTATCCTAAAGCAAACTCGATTTAAAGTTTGCCAATCACTAATTGTTTAGGAATGGCCCGTTTTCCAGGCACATTCACCCAAACGATATAATGACCTTCGTGTAGCTCACGCACATCCATTTGAAAGAATTTGCTAGTTACTTCGTCAATATCGAAGCGTTTCAACAAGATACCTAAATTGTTGAAAACCTGAATATTTACATCCTCCGCTCCCACTGCTTTTTCGAGGTTGATATTCACGAAATTATTCGCAGGGTTTGGAAACAAAGTATAGTCTTCCAAGTCATCATAATGCAACATGGCTACTTCCGAATAAGCCTCAGTTCCATTTGACAAATGCAGTTTTACCCGATAGAAATTGTCGCCTGTAGCTGGCTCAAAATCGTAATTGCTGTAAAATTCCGCTGACGAACCGCCTTTTGAAGCCAATGCTCCCAGTGATTCAAAATTCACGCCATCCAAGCTGCGCTCCAGTTCATAGTCGCTGACCAAATTCCCTGCATTGTGAATCCAGCTGATTTCAGCATGTTCCAAATACTTGTTCGGATACAAATTAAACACTTCTCCAGCAACACCTGTCAATGCGGCTGGCACATTCACAGTCTGGGTTACCTCGCAAATTTGTTGATAAGCAGCATCATAATATTTCACGTAAACATAGTAGGAACCTGCCGCTACCGGTACCATCTTTGTTGCTCCGCAATCTGCAAAACAAGAAAACTGGGGCTGCCAACTTGAGGTGAAAACCTGAAGTGAAGTCACTGGCGCACCGCCCAAGCCCATCACATGAATCATGCCCGGCATGGCCGTAATGCTGACATTTGCGCAGTTGGGCGTACCTGTTCCACCTCCACCGCCACCAGCAGGCAATACCTCGAAAGGCCGCATCATGTCGTGGTCCTCATGGGAGAGGATATGGCAGTGCCAAACGAATTTTCCTGCCAAATCGAACTTCACCTTGTAACGAGCTACATGGCCCGGCGGAATGATATAAGTGTCCTTCCAGCCCATCTCGTTCGCCTCAGGTGCAATTGGTGCACCCACCAACTGTATATTGGTCAATTGGCTAGTAATCGGGTCAAGGTCGCCCGTGAACTCCTGCCTGTCCAACAATTGGAACATCACCTGATGAACGTGGATTGGGTGCGCATCACCTGTATTATTGTATATCTCCCAAACTTCTGTTTCATTGATGACGGGGTTCTCCGTCGTCGGGTCCATCCAGCCCAAAGCCCCATCAGCAGCAGTGCCAAGGCTCGGCATCAACCGCCCGAATTCATCAGTTCCTTCCAACAGCAGCAGTTGACGGGTCTTGGTTTCTTGTCCGAGGTATTGTATCGGCTGGCGCAATGTGTTGGGAATCGTGAACGAAGCGGTCGCACTGGTTCCCACATTGAAGCGCATGATTTGACCCGTCGTTGCGGGGTCGGCGGGCATTTGCGCAGCAGCCAATCCCATGAATGGCATGTCTGGCCCGAAGTTCAACAGCGTGACTGATTGGCCAGCCATCGAGGCAAAATCAATCACAATGTCAGCTCTTTCGCCTGGCGCCAAAATGAGTTGGTTCAAAGTCACAGGGCTATTCAAAAAGCCTCCTTCCGTGCCGATTTGCTGGAAATTGGCGTTGTTCGACAATTTGAAAATATAAAAACGGGAGTCGGAAGCATTCAGCACCCGGAAGCGGTATTTCGTGGGCTGTACGTCCAATTTTGGCCAAACCATCCCGTTTACGAGGATATAGTTTCCAAAAAACTCTGGAAAAATAGTAGGTTCAATGGCCGGATTTGTTGGAAAATCCGCTGCTTCTGGGTCGCTCAATAAGGCTGGGAAGTACATTGAGCCATCCGTCGAAAACTGCTTGTCTTGCACGATGAGTTCCCGCTCGTAGTTGCCAGTTGGCAGGTTCATGGACAGCTCGTTATTATCCCTCAGCAAGTACATGCCAGCAAGGCCAGCGTACACATTCAGACGAGTAATTCCGAGTGCGTGGTCATGGTACCAAAGCGTTCCTGCTTCTTGGTCATTGGTGTAATGATAGGTCTGTTTTTTAAACTCAGCACCTTTTTCCGCCCAGTTCTGCGTGAACCAAGCCTCTGGATAGCCATCGCTCGCTGACTCCACGTGTCCTCCATGGAGGTGAACCACTGTCGCCACGCCATTCGTCGGATGCGCCATGTGGATGCTGTGGTCAACTGGCAGCAAATGGTCATGCGCCGTACCCAAGTTGTTTATCCATTTCACGTCCACTGGCACGTCTTTTTTCGTGATAAAAGTTGGGCCGAGGTACATCTTGTTACCGTTGTAGCTGTAGCCCCAAGTGGTCGTGTTAACTGGGCTTCCGTTGGAATCAAAAAGGCCAAGGTACTGGCTGCTTTCTTCCATGCCGATATTGTAAGTGCCGCCGCCCATGGCGTTGATGCGAGGTGGCGAAGGCAGGGCGTTGACGAATTTCGGGTGCTGGTCGGCTGGAACGACCGTTGCAGCTGGCGCACCGCCCACGGTCACCGTCAGGTTTTTCTCGCAAATGAGCGCATAGCCAGCGCTGTAAAATTTAGCATAAACATAGTAATTGCCTGCTGGTGCGCTCACCGTTTGCGAAGCGCCACAGTTTGCGAAGCAAGAATAAATCGGCTGCCAAGTCGAGCTGAATACTTGCAGCGAGCTAACTGGCGCTCCAGCCAAGCCAGTGACAGTAATGCCGCTCGCAGTCGTGGCGATATTGATATTGGCGCAATCTGGCGTTCCGCCGCCGCCATTGCAGTTCACGGTCAAACTAATGATGTTCGATTCCATATAGCTGCCGCAACCTGCCCGACGGGTACAGCGCAGGTAACAAGTGCTGGCGCTCACTGTGCCAGGGTTGTAGGTCAGGCCCGTTTGTCCTGGAATCAATGTCCAATGTGGGTCTTGTCCAGCGATGATTTGCGCTGCCGTAGTCGTTGGCATACTGCACGAAGTCGTGCTTTTCAACCAGATGACTTCGAGGTTGCCACTGCCACCACTTGGTGCGGTGCAGTCGGTGATGCTCGGTGCAGCCGTGTTGCAGAGGGTGGTTGTTGCTGCGCAATTGGTGCCGAAGCCAATCGTTCCGCCATTGGTCACATTGTCACAAGTGCTGACGGGCGTGCCCGCACAGGAGCAGCCGTCCGCTTGGATGATATCGTTCGTCGTGTTCGGATTGGCGTCGTTGCAAGCAGTGCCGGGCGCAGCTGGCAAAGCAGCGTTGTTCGGCTGGCAATCTTGGTTGTTACAAACGCCGTCGCCGTCCGTGTCGCCGCCTTGATTGGCGCATGGGCTGCCTCCGGTTACCGTGACAGTTAGTTGTTTTTCACAAATCAGCTGGTAGCCAGCTGTATAATATTTGGCGTAAACGTAGTAGCTACCTGCCGGCACGGGCGCACTTTGAGAAGCACCACAATTGGCGAAGCAGGAATAAATAGGCTGCCAAGTGCTGCTGAAAACCTGTAAAGAACTGATAGGAGCGCCGCCCAACCC
Organism: Saprospiraceae bacterium; assembly: GCA_041752395.1. Lineage (GTDB taxonomy): Bacteria > Bacteroidota > Bacteroidia > Chitinophagales > Saprospiraceae > UBA6168. Next base: position 33,163 of record JBGSWN010000191.1, read on the forward strand.
TGTTACGGTGATGGTGCCGTTGCCTGTGGTGATGGTGATGTCCGTGGCACAGTTCGGGCCATTGTTTACAGGCGTTCCAGCGCAAGAGCAGCCGCCAGCTTGAACCACGTCGTTGCTCGTGTTTGGGTTCCCGTCGTTGCAGAGCGTACCAGGTGTGGCTGGAAATGCCGGGTTGTTCGGCTGACAGTCTTGGTTGTTGCAGATGCCGTCGCCGTCCGAGTCGCCGCCTTGGCTGGCGCATGGATTGACAGGCGTTCCAGCGCAGGTACATCCGTTCGCTTGGATGACGTCGTTGGTGGTGTTCGGATTACCGTCGTTGCAGGCCGTGCCGGGTGTAGCAGGTATGGCGGCATTGTTGGGTTGGCAATCCTGGTTGTTGCAAACGCCATCACCGTCCGAGTCTCCGCCTTGACCAGCGCAGGGGCTATTGGGCGAACAGTAAACTCCGCTGGTGCCAGATGTCATGCTGAATTTGGTGGTGGTAGAGTACCAGCCACCTACAAAAATACCATTGCTCAAAGAGGAAGTTTTTCCATCGGAAGGCTTGCCAGTAGTTAACCAATAGCCGGTAAAAAATCCACCTCCACTAAAATTGGAACTGTTGGATATCAAAGACCCTGTACCGTCGTTTGTGCGTGGGCCTTGGGGATAAGGCGCTGCTGGATTGCTGCCACCACCACTGCTATTGATGTCACCTGCCACATTGATAAAATTGGAAGGCTTCAGGCCACCCAATGGAACAACAGCACCGCCGCTCTGGAATTTTGCCTGTCCCTGATAGCCGTTGTTTGGATTGCCATCCGAGTCCCAACGGAGAATGAAAACATCGCCAGCATCCCCAGTAATGTTAATTTTAGAGGACACTGAAAGCCCAGAGGTGATGTTGATGACGAAGGTCTCATTCACATTGTTCTGTTTATTCAGCCCATTGAGGGAGGTGGATGAAACACTTGAATAACCAGAAGAAGCAGGCAGGGCATTTATCTGGGAAAAAGCGTTGTTCAAATCGCTTTTCAGGTTACTGATGAGCGAGGTTTGGTTGGTGACACCAAATGCCTGGGCCGGGTTTACCTGTCCGGGGTCGTTCTGGTCAACAATACCAGACCAATCACTTAACGAGGTAGCATTGGTATAGATAGTGCCTGCAAAAGGCACGCTGCCCGAGGTTTTTTCTTTAGCAGTAACACCGTCAATGGCTACATTGCCACAAAACCCTTTGGTTGCTCCCTGCCAATTGGCATCTCCATTACCATCGGTAAAGACAAATAAATAGTTGGTCAGGTTACCCATATTGACACCGCCAATAGTTGTTTGGGAATACCCCAAAATACCTGAACTTGTCAAAATAAGAAGCATCAAAAGCCGCATACCCACAATTCTAAATTCTTTTTTTTGATTAAATTCATGAGTAACCCTGAATTGAGAAGGTAGATTTTTGTTCATAAATCGAATTGTTTAATTGAGTTTCAAATAATGTGTTATTGAAATTTCATGAGTTCGACATAATTAAGATTTTTCAACCATATATGATTCATGAAATATAATACAAACCCATGCATACGGTTACGTATGCTAATTTGACAGGGAAAAATTCCGGAATGTTAGGTTAAGACTAAACTGAAATGATAGCGAGAGGCCATCGTTATTTCGGGGCTTTCAAACTTTAACGTGAGTGATTCCAGGCGGAATATCAGCAAAGGTAAAAATTCAAGTGTTTTTAGGCTTTTTTTTTTAAAAAATAAACCACCACGGCCTGCTGGCAGCGGTGGTTTATTAAAAATATTGCCTTCGAAATTGAACAAATCAGAAGCTACCGAAGGATAACCTTTCCTGAATACAGTTTAAGACCTTCATTTTCAATAGAATAGAAGTAAATTCCCGGTGCCATGCCCTTCCGTTCGAAGCGGAATTGCTCGCCGCTGACGGGCTGGTTATGTACCAATTTCCCGAGCTGGTCATGCAATTGGAAGTTCGCATTTTCTCCCAAAGCAATTGGCAGTGAGAAGGTCACGGCATCGCTAGCTGGGTTTGGGAACACTTTCAGCGGAGCAAGACCATTAGATTCCTTCGCATCGCTCACCTCGATAAAATTCTCGCCGATGGCGTGAAATACCGTGTTCGTAATCACGGGCTCGTTGAAATCGAAGTAGATGGCTGCGGTGTTTTCGATGACCGTGTTTTTCACCAAATCCGGTTTTTGCTTCGCAACGAACTGCACGAAACCGTGGGAGGCCGCTTCGTTGATGTTCGAGTCTGGTAGCATGATGTCTGAGAAGGTGAAGCGGAGCAGTTTCTCCTCCAAAATTTCAAAAGAGAAAGGATGGCTGCCCACGCCGGGGCGGATGGTCGTTGGGTCGAGGTACTGGCTCAGCGAGTCAAGGATGACGACGGTGAAGGCCGTGTCCGTGCCAGCGTTCTGGAAGCGGATGAGGTACTCAATGTCCGTGTTCCTTTCGATGAAATGGGGGCTGCCGTAGCCCGCTGGTGTCGCCGATTTGTCGTTCGGGTCGAAGGCGCCAATGTTCGCTTGGCAATCCACGGTGATGAACGGGTTCGGGTTTTCAGTTGGGAACAAGTTCACCAAACCCGTCATGTTCAGCCCGTTGCAGCCTTCGAGGGTGATGGAGACGTTGCCAGGGTACGGGTGCGATGGCACTTGTTCAGCTTCCAACCGCCAAGTTTCACCACTTGCTGGAATTGGTAAAAGTTGCTGTGACTGCCCAGCACCTAAATTGAAATCGCCCTGCATGTACATGATGACGTCTTCCACCACAATGAAATCGAGTGGCGCCGTCATGTTGCCAGTGCCTGTGTTTTTAATGGTCAAATGTACTTCGTCGTTCACGCAATTGCCCTCCACCACAATGTTCGCCCCGGACCAGTTGGCGTTTTGTGGGCAAAGTGTGTCTGGGAAGATATGTGCTTCCGTGCAGTGCGTCTGACCAAGTTCTGCATCGCAGCTCAGGTCGAAATTGATGCTGAAACCGCCCGACTGTCCAGCGCCGAGTGTTCCTACTTCAAATTTGTAGGTGTTGCCTCCTAATGAAATAGCGGGCAATGAGCTGTTCTGGAAATCCATGAAAGTATCCAAGGCCACTTCCACCCAAGCATCGGCGATGGGCTGGCTGGAGTAGTTGCCATAGCTGACGATGTAGGTGTTGGGAAAGCAGCGGCGCAGGAACGGTGTGGCCAAATCAACCATCATCAGTGCACATTCGTCGTCCAGGTTCACGGGAATGTTCTGCACAGCGGGTATGTTCGGGATGGTTTGCACGGTCCAAGTCGTTGAGCAGTTTTGGCCATAGTTGAAGGGTACGTCAAGGCTCAGTTCCAGCTCCGTGTCGCTGACGCAAATGCCGTTGATTTCATACAATCCGTTGGCTTGCGTGGTAGCCGAGTAAATGGTTCCGGTGGTTTGCCCAATGGCTTTAACCTTCCAGTTTACAAGGCCAATTTCACCAGCATCATAACTGCAATTGGCGATGGTGTCAATGAACACCGTACCTGCGACGCTGTGTTGGAGCGTGTCGTCGTAATTATAGCGGATGATTTGAGTGTATTTCATCAACCCGTCGTTCACGCCAAGGTACTGGACTGGTAGGCCATTTTCCAGCAAAATCAGGGAATCTCCTTTCACCCAGGTCACATAAGCATCCCCGACGAAGCCATCAGCATTGCGGTCGAGGCGGGGCAGGCTGAATGCTGGCTGGTTGATGGCAACATTGCACCAATCAATTACACCCCAAGTGCGTATGATTTTGTCGGGAATGGTGTCGCAATTGTATTCAAAAACTTGGTCTTCCCAGGTGACGGAAAGAAAAGTGCCATTGCCTTGTACCACCGTCAGTTGCTCAGGGTTGCCAGGGTCGCCAGGTAGGTAGTCTTTTGGGATATTGATAGAAAAATCATAAACGACCGTAATGACTTGCTGTGCCGTATTCACATTCCCTGCATCGTCAATGGCCAAGAAAGTACGTACCAGGGTTTTCAAGGAATTGCAACCGTTCACCGTTGATTGAGTGCTTTGCAGTACAGTGTCCAACCCACAATAGTCATAGGCATAGGCATTGCCAAAGTATTGGTTTAGCTGCGCAAAATTTTGCACATCGAGGTTCATGGCGGCGAGGTCATCGGAGGAAATGACCGTGTCGGCAGGTGCCACGATGGTTGGTGGAGTTTGGTCGGGGTTGCATTTGGGGGGTATCACGGTCACTTCCACCACACAATTGTTCGTGTTGCCAGCGAGGTCGCTTACCCACATCCAGATGCCGGAATAAGTGCCCAAAGCGGTAAAATCAAGCGTTGAAGCTATCGGCATGTTCGGTGATGGCTGTGTGCCTTGTTCGATGGCGAAAACCAAATCACCCGTTGCCGTGCAGTTGTCAAAGCTTCCAGCGTCAAGTTCCATTGCTTCCAAAGTGGTGAGGTCAGGGCCATCCATGCTGAGCTGCACGGTGAGGCTTTGGTGGCAAATTGCAGTCGGCTGCACGGTCTCGAATTCACAATTGTTTGTCACCTCGATGGTACCCCAGCAACTGATGTCGGTGACGATGTTCAAAACCGACACGGTGTAAGTGCCCACCGTGTTTTGGTTGAAAACAATGGAATCTGCGTAATTGAAATTTGGGAAAAGCCCAAGCTGCAATTGGTTTTCGCAATATGGCCCACCTTCCAGTATATCCAAAGGATACATCGCCACAGGGTTTGGCCCGTTGATTTCCACCACGATATTGTCGTTGCAAACCATAACAGGTGACCCTACACAGCTATCCACCGTGACGACTGCCGTGCAATTTCCGGCATTGCCGGCACCATCTACGGCCCAGAGTACGACGTCGTTTGGTCCTTGATTGGTAACATCAAAGTCGAGGGAAGTCGTGTTTGGTGGGGTAGGGCTGACAGGCCCCATTTCAATAAAATAGGAAAGCGGGCTAGAGCAATTGTCTGTTGCGTAGCCAAATTGATTAGCTGGGAGCGTGGCCGTGCCGTTGGAAAGTACAAGGATAGTGCCTTGGTCGCAAATGACATTGGGTGGGGTAGTGTCGTTGTTGCAATCGGTCGTGATTTTCAAAATGCCCCAGCACTGGTTACCTGTCGCCACATCCCGTACCGTCAGTTGGTGGGTTCCGACATCGTTGGGGTCCAGTTCCAGAACTGACAGAAATGCACCGTTTGCCCCAAGTTTTAGGGTGTAATCCGAGCAATAAGGGCCACCTTCGAGCATCCCGCCGGGGTAGAAATTGTGGGTTTCGTTGGGGAGGATGTCCACATGGACGGTGTCGTTGCAAGCAAGGTTTTGACTGCCATTGCCTCCGCCGCAATCATTTGTCACCATCAGCGTCACGGTGCAGTAATCGGCGTTGCCCGCTTGGTCAATTGCCCACATGGCCACGGAGTGCTGCCCTATGCCATCTTCATTGAAGCTGAGGCTCGTTGTTGTAGGAGGCGTTGCCGAAACGGGGGTCTCTTCCACCCTGAAGTCAATGCTCGTGCAGTTGTCGAAACTGGCGTTGTCGAATTCTTCCGCCTGCATGACCACCGTTTCTCCAGGGTCCAATTTTACGGTTTGACCGTTGATGCAAATGGGGGTTGGTGCGTTCACATCTGGGTTGCATTGTGCTGCAGCCTCTGTCCCGATGAGGGCAAAGAAAAGGCAGAAAAAACTGAAAATCAGTGATTTACTCATGATATTAAGTTTCAAAAAGTGAAATTTCTTTTTCATAGGATTAGAATTCAGTTGGTAATTGGCAGCGGGTAATTTGGTCCTTAGGAACAAACAGCCCGCTGTCAATCGGGAGTGATAATCGGTAATTATTTTGAACTTCGTGAAAGCCCGGGGGCATCGAAAACAACCGGCTGTCTTCGCTACATTTCTTTCACGGTGCAAAAATGTGGGGAACATTCTTTAGGAACAAAATCAAAAAACAGTATTTGTAGAGCAAGTAACGGACGTATATTTGCATAATGCCTTTTTTTAAAAGCATTATAAAATAATACCGTAGAATTGTTTGTGAAAAACTTTGAAAATAAATTCCGACTTCAAGACATTGGTTTTTTTTGCAAAATCATCTACCGGCAACTAAATGAAACCCCTCGAATAATCAATGAGAAAGTACGACAGCGGTTAGATTTGGTTTTTTGCAAACAAAAAAAGCCCCGGGTCATAACGACACCCGGGGCATTTCGAACCTAAAACGATTCTCAAACACCTAAAACCCTATTTATTTAGCCAGAAACTATTCATATTTTTTCAAAATGAAGCTCCTCCAAGTGTTCGCTGTTGTCGTCTTTCAGCTCGATTTTGGAGCCGCTCATGTTCAGTAGAATCCAGTTGTCGTCAAGCTTGGAGAGTGGTTTTGCACCGCTGCTTGAGCTGAGGACCATGCGCTGTGAACTATCATCGTCGGTCACTTTCCAAGTGCCAGTAGCGTTGCCGCTGCCAGCCGATTCGAAGCTGCCATCGGCATTGAACTTGAAGGTGTAGCTGGCATAATCGCTGGTTTCGACCTTGTCATTGTCAAAATAATAGGTCACTTTCCAGTCACCGCCGCCCTGGGTGATGACGGTCGGGTTGGAGGGATTGTTGGGGGTGACGGAATTGTCGTCGTCGCTCGAATTGTGGCAGGCCGCCAAGCTGAAAATGAGCAAAAAGCAACCAGTGATTTTCAAAATTGTGATTTTCATGTTCGTATTTTTTTTGGTGAATAATCTGGAAACAGGGCAAAACTAGGGGCAGTACAAGCAGCCTACAACTATAGCTTGCCAAGCGGGCACGGTCGGTCGCTAAGCGGGGTTTTTGGGCAACCGAATGCGATTTTGGCTATTTTTAAAAATCATTATTTCGATGCAAAACAGTCAACTCATCCAGCTCATTCAATCTTTTTCGAGCCTCGAACTGCGGGAAGTCCGCAAGTTCCTCACTTCACCGTTCTTCAACACAAGAGCCGATTTGGTGCAGCTTTTCGATTTTTTGACAGAAAACAAGGACGCCTCAAAGGAGGCCACTTGGCTGCACCTCCTGCCCACCGAGCCTTTTGACGACCAGCGGCTACGCCTACTGATGAGCTACCTGCACCGCCTGCTGGAGCAATATATTTCCATCAAGGAACTCACCGCCGATGAGCTTCAAAACCGCCTTCACCTCGCCATCGGCTACCGGAAACGCGGCATGGCAACTGCCTTCGAGCGCACCCGCTTCTTCCTCCAAAAAGCGATGGACGAACAACCGAGCCGGGACGCCCATTTTTACCAAAACCAATACCGCCTGCAATGGGAACAGTACCAGACCGCCACTGCCAACAACCCCACTGAGCAGTTGCCCCTTCGTGAAATGGCTGGGTCTGTGGATGTGTTTTACCTTTCCACCCGCCTCCGTTTGATTTGTTTGGCTGCTGCGCAAATGGGCGTGTACCATGCTGGCAATCAATCGTTTATGGAAGCGGAACTGGTGGCGCTGGCGCAAAAGGACGAGTGGTTGGACGTGCCTGCCGTTGCCATTTACCTCCATTGCTACCGGATGTTGAAGCAATCGGAGGAGGAGCTACATTTTCAACAATTCAAACAACTGCTGCTCGAATCCAATGGCCAATTCGGTACGGAGGAAATGCGTGGTCTTTACCTCCTTGCCATCAACTATTGCATACGCCGCTTGAACGATGGGCAAAAAAGCTACTTCCCGGAAGTGCTAGACCTCTATAAATCGGGCCTCGCCACGGGCCACCTCCTCGAAAACGGCGTGCTCAGCCGCTTCACCTACCACAATATCGTGGCTGCCGGCCTGCAATCCGGTGAGCTGGATTGGGTCAATTTTTTCATTCACGAATACAAAAACGCATTGGAACGCAGCTATCGGGAAAGCTCTTTCAGTTTCAGCCTCGCCCGGTTGGAGTACACCCGCCGCCGCTACGACGCCGTGCTGGAGCTGCTCCAAAAAGCCAATTATCGTGACCCGCTCCTCAACCTCGCCGCCAAAACCCTTCTCCTGAAAACCTGGTACGAAATCGGCGAGCACGACCTGCTACAGTCCCACCTCGACGCCATGCGCAACTACATCCACCGTAAGCGGGTCATCGGCTACCACCGCACCAACTACTTGAACATTGTGAAATACGCTGATAAATTATTGAAAATCAATTGGTTGGATGCTAAGGCTGTGGACGCATTGCGAAGCGAAATGGAAAGAGAAGAAGTGCTCACGGAGCGGGAGTGGCTGGTGGGGCAGGTGGGGTAGGGGGAATTGGAAATTAGAAATTGGGAAATTGAGGTGGAACGAGTCCGATTTATCAGTCTTCGAACATGAAACGGTAAGGAAAATCAAGCAAATTAATTTGTGCTGAATTCATGCCAATATACCGTTCCCAAGCGTGTCGGCGAGCATCTGTCAAGCCTTTTCTGTTTAGCCCAAAAATCTGGATTGTTATTGTCGCACACTGCTGGTCACATGGCGTAGCATCTGCCCTGACTTCGATGGAATGCCGATCATAATCGTAAATAAAATACCGATGAAATTTGAAATCTACCGCATCAGGTCGAAGTAAATCGCTGTCATAATTGTCCTTTTTCACTTTTTGACAATCAGCGCAACCTGAATATAGATTCGTCCAGACATAAGCCAAGTGATAAAAACGTTCGTCGCCTTTTGGCTCAAAATGGTCAATGGTATCGTCAGAGGTTTGCGAAGGAAAATGGTCGCAATAAGCACAGTGCTCGTCCGTCATTGCCTTCAAAAGTGGCTCGATATGTTGGTTGACGGGTTTGCCCTGATAATTTTTCCAATTGAAACGATAGGATGGCTTGTTCTTTTTCTTGGTCGAATATTCATCGCCCCATTTTTCGGCATTTTGTGCCAGAAAATCCGGTGCTGGTGTTCGTTCAAATTTTCGCATGGGGTGGCGAGGGTTTTTAGATGGCTAGTTCCAAGTTTTTCACTCGATTTAGCTGACGGATTTCCATCGCAACTATTTGGTCAAGCGTGGTACTTTGACCTTGTAATTTCTTGGCCAGACCAAGCAGTTCAGCTTGTTCCTTGCCATTGATTTCTCCTTTGATAATGCTGTTTCGTAGCTCGTAAAACACCTTCAAATCACGCTCCACAGCTTCCCCAAACTGTTCCGAAACCCCAAATATCTCGTCCAAAACCATGCTGATGCTCTTACCATCCTCACTCAAAACTGGCTCCAATGCTTGGCTATCCCCGTTCGGTTTCACCAAGCGGTGAATCCATGCCCCATCCACTGAATTGATGACAAAAGGCGAGTGCGTGGAAATGAAAATCTGGGCATTTGGGAAAAGCCCCTGCACGGCGGGCAGTATTTTCCGCTGCCAGCGGGGGTGCATGTGTACTTCGATTTCATCCAAAAACAAGATGAAATTCCGCTCGAAAACGGGGATGTCGTCCACCCATTTTACCCGGTCCATGCGCATGAGCAGGTCAGCAAGCCAAGAGATGATGCTTTTTAGGCCGTCGGGGAGAAGGTTGAAGTCGAGGCGCTCGTGGTTGACTTCGATGAGGACGTTAAAAGGTGAATATTCGAGATGGAATTTTATGCGGCTTTCTATTATTTTAGATACACTCTTTTCTAAATTTTGTATTGTCCCCCTGTAGTGTATTGCTCCTTTCTTGTCACCTTGATTTTTCGCAAGTGATTCTTTAGCTATGTTATTTGCAATCCATTGAAGCATATTCGCAGCATCAATAGAGTTTTTAAAATCAAGTGATTTTTCTAATGGTTCTTGGTCAATCTCTTTAATTGAATTAATTTGAACATGGTCTAAACGTCTATATACTGAATATGCAAAAGCTACTTTTGATGCTGGCCCAAATACAACTCCATGAGAAGCATATCCACCTGGAATTAGCCTAACTTTTGGTTTGTTATTAGGGTGGCCAGTTCGTAAAATGCCATATGAAGAATCAACTTTTAATCTGATTTCACTGGCTGGTTTGTTACGACATTTTTCAGGATTAATATCATTGCCACCAATTACTGAAACCAACATCTCCAGCACCGTACTCTTCCCCGTCCCATTCTCCCCCGTCAAAATATGCACCTCCGCTTTGTCCTCCATGCCAGCGGGCTTTTCCGGGAAGGTCATTTTCAAATCGCCGAACGGCCCGATTTGGTGTGCTTCTAGCGATGTAATTCGAAATGGCTTCATATTTCATTGCCGCTTTTTAGTTGCGGTATCGTGCAAAGATAGTGGTTTTGCACCTGCATCCGCTACCGGGCCAGCCTTATTTTTCCGGCACCGCTCACTGCAAAACTTCACCTCCTCCCAGCATCGCTCCCATTTCTTGCGCCAGCTAAATGGCCGCTGGCAGACCGGGCAGATTTTCGTTGGCAAATCAGATTTCTTCATGTTAAGTTTTTGCTGGAATTGAAATGATTCCTCAAAACCAGTTTCAAAGATTTATGTTTGTGAAAACAACAACGAATCGTCATGTCAACAAAAACAGCAAAACCATTAATCGTCGCCAATATTTTCATGCTCGCCGTGGTGCTGGTCATGAACTACCTCGCCAACGCCCTTCCCATTGCAGGGCGAACACCGAAGGAAGTCTCCGACATGTTCCCGACGTTGTTCACGCCAGCGGGATTCACCTTTGCCATTTGGGGGGTGATTTACCTTTTGCTGATTGGTTTTGTGGTGTATCAAGCCCGTTTTTGGAACAAAGAACCACCTGCTTTTTTCGATAAAATTAGCTGGCTCTTCGTAATCTCCTGCATCGCCAATGCAGCGTGGTTGCCTGCTTTCCACTCGCTGCAAATTGGCTTGGCGATGGGTATTATGCTTGTTCTGCTCGGCAGCCTGTTGGTCATCTACCTGCGCCTCGACATTGGCAAAGCCGCCGCTTTTCCCGCCGAACGCTGGTTGGTTCACCTACCGTTCAGCATTTATCTCGGCTGGATTACCGTGGCCTCCATCGCCAATGCGAGCATCCTGCTCACGCACTTCGGTTGGAACGGCGAGCCGGGCGGCCCGCAAATTTGGACCGTAATTATGATTTCGGCAGCCGTGATTCTGGGCATCTGGGCGCTCTTCGCAAGGCGAGATTTTGGCTATGCAGCCGTGCTGGTTTGGGCGCTGTACGGCATCAATTCCCAGCGGATAGCCAACCTGAGTACGGATGATGGGATGGTGGAGATGGCGACTTTGATTGGTATCGGCCTACTGGTTATCGTTGGAATTTATCGTTTAATAAAACGCAACTAATTGAAAATGAATAATTTACTGACAGAAACGGATATTGACCGCATCATCGGCATGGCCTGGGAAGACCGGACGCCGTTCGATGCCATCACCATGCAGTTTGGTCTGAAAGAACAGGAAATCATCGAACTAATGCGGCGGGAGATGAAGCCGTCGAGCTTTCGGATGTGGCGGCAGCGGGTGCAGGGACGTGCCACGAAGCATGTTGCAAAGCGGGATTTTGCCGAAGGAAGGCATAAATGCGATCGGCAGCGGGCGATTTCGGGGAATAAAATCAGCAAGCGCTGAAACATAAACCGGAGCAACGATTAAATTTCTTCAATCCTGCCTAAGTACGTCTCCCCCTGTTCTAGCGTTGCCGCCCGTGCCTCCCCGCTCATTTTGTCCCAAGTGCGATACACCATGCCGATGCGGGGATTGCGTTCCAGCTTGTCCCGGTGCCTGTCGTGGAAGTGCCAGTAAAGGCTGTTAAAAGGGCAGGCACGCTCGCCCGTTCGCAGGTCTCTTTTGTAAAAACAGCCCTCGCAATAATGGCTCATTTTATGGACATATGCCGCCGAAGAGCAGTAGGGCTTCGTGCCAACGATGCCGCCGTCGGCAAACTGGCTCATGCCACGGGTGTTGGTGATTTCCACCCACTCGATGGCGTCCATGTAGATGCCGAGGTACCAAGCGTCCACCTCGTCGGGATGGATGCCAGCCAGCAGGGCGAAATTGCCCGTGACCATCAGCCGCTGGATGTGGTGGGCGTAGGCATGGTCGAGGCTCTGGTGGATGGCATGGCGCATGCAGGCCATTTTCGTGTCGCCCGTCCAGAACCAAGCGGGTAGGGGACGGCTGTTTTCAAAAAAATTAAGCTCTGCAAAATCGGGCATTTTCGCCCAATAGATGCCCCGCATGTACTCCCGCCAGCCGATGATTTGCCGCACAAAACCTTCTATTTGCGAAAAGGAAATCTCGTCGGGCCGCTGCTGCCATTCCTGCACCGCACGGCGAACTACTTCGAGCGGAGAAAGCAGTTTTACGTTCATCACAAACGAAAGCCGGGAGTGGTAGAGCGACCAATAATTCGGGGTCATTGCATCCTGAAAATCGCCGAAATGGGGCAGCAGGTTTTCGCAAAAATAGTTGAGCAGTTGAAGCCCCTCGTCCCTTGTCACAGGCCAGCCGAAGTGCTGACTATCCACCTTACCAATTGTTTTAACGCCCTGTTTTTCAAGCATTTGTAAAACATTGGAAACATCCCTTTGGAACAGCAGCGGCTCCGGCGGCACATGGTTTTTGGGCAGTTTTTGGCGGTTGTCGTGGTCGTAGTTCCATTGGCCAGTGGCTGGTTTGTCGCCGTCCATCAGCACATCGTATTTGCGGCGCATGGCCCGGTAGAACGACTCCATCAGGTAGTTCTTTTTGCCAAAAAAATCCCGCAATCCGTGGCGCTCGGCCATGAAGTGTTCCGTATCGAAAGCCTGTGAGGGAATTGGCAGTGCTTCGCAAAACTGGCGCAACTGTTCATCCAACCGCCACTCATCGGGCAGCAGGTATTCGAAGCGCTGCGTTTGGTGTTTTTCGATGAAAAAAAGCAGGTTTTGTGGCAGGTCTTGGCGGTTGTCTGGGTGGTCGAGCGGCAGGTATTCGACATGGTGGCCGCTGCCCCGCAACGCCTCGGCAAAAGCCCGCATGGCAAGGAAGAAGCCGATGACTTTCTGGACATGGTGCACGGCATAGTCCGTTTCCTGCCGCATTTCAAAGAGGCAGTAGGTCACATTTTCGTCCACTTGCTGGAACCACGAGTGGGCCGGATTGAGTTGGTCGCCGAGAATTAAGCGGAGGGTTTTCATGATTTACGATTTTGGGGTTTACGATTTACGATTGCTGGGCAGGTTTTCTCAGGTTCTTTTTTATCAAATCCATATTAATCCTTCCTCCTCCTCTCCAAAACAAACCGCCTCGCCCTGCCCGTGCCGCCAGCCCGTCAGCCAAGCAAGTGATGCATCCACTTGGTGCCAGTTTTCGGGTTTCTTCGCAAAAGGGAGGGACAGCTTTTCCGCCAATTGTTCCGAAAATGCGGGCAGGTCTTTTTTGTAAAAAACATTCGTTGGAAATAGCGTTCTCACCAACTGAGCCGGGTAAATCTCATAAAACGGAAGCGCTGGAAACCCTGCCCGAACCTGCATCGCCCGGGCAGTCAGCCCACCGAGGAACATCGGCGACATGGCCCCTAGCAACTGGTCGCATTTGCGGTAGTGGAAGTTTTCACCTGCCCCAAAATAAACGCCGGGCAAGCTCAGCGGCGCATCCATGAAGACGGCACTGGGATTTTGCTCTGCAATGATGTTGCGAAGCCAAGCGTCGGCGTCCTGCTTTTTGGCGCTTTGGAGGAGCTGCAATTCGCCGTTTTTTGCGAAGCAAACGACCGTCGTGCCAGCGAGTTTGGCGCCGTAGTCAACGGCGATGAAATTGGTTAGCATGGATGTAAGTTAAAAATGCCTCCGTTGCCCCGAAAACTCCATCGCCTCGCCCTTCCCGAACCCGTAGCTGAAGCCGAAAGTCACGAAGCGGCCTCGCTTGTCCCAGTTGTAGAGGTAAAAACCGGGCTGGTTGGTTTGGCGTACTTCGATGCGGGAGGCGAACACGTCCCGGACGCTCATGCTGACAACGGCTCTGCCTTTCAGCATTTTTTTGCGGAGGCCAAGGTCGGCAAAAAGGTTGTCGGAAAATTCACTTTGCAACGTTTTGTACTTCGATTGGTACTGGCCGGTTACTTCAAAATCAAAATCTGCGGGCAGTTTGACTTTGGCAGTCAGTTTTGAGGACCACTGGTCAGCGGAAAAATCAAAGGAAGTAGCTTCCAGTGTTCCTTGTCGTATGAAATAATTGTAGTTGAAATCGCCGTTGAAGACCAGCCATTTTGCAGCTTCGTATTTGCCGTTTAGCTCAATGCCGGTGGCCCGGTTGGTGCCGATATTCAATGGTTTGAAAGTGCTGACGTTGTTTTCAAATGTGGAAATCCGCTCGACCACGTCTGTTGTGTATCGGTAGTAAACACCAAAGTTCAGGGAGGTTTTTCCTAAAATATAGATGCTGGCCAATTCATAGGAGTCTGTGTACTCAGGCAACAAATCCGGGTTTCCCGTGCGGATACTGAAGTTGTTGCGGATGTTGAAAAATGGGTTCAAATCCCAAAGTCTTGGCCTGAAAATCCGGCGGGAATAGCCTGCCTGAACGGACACTTTTTCCGAGAATTTATAGGAAGTATGGGCGCTAGGGAAAAAATTGGTGAAGTTCTGGTTGTTCGATTGGCTGGTATTGACGAGGAAGGTGCGGAGGTCGGTATTTTCCATTCGCAGTCCAAGTTTCAGGCCCCATTTTTCACCCTCATAAGCGCCCGTACCATACACGCCCAGCACTTTTTGGTTGTATTCAAAAATATTGGTCAGGTTGTCGCTTTGCACCCATTCGCCATTGTCAAGGTTGCTGACCGCAAAATCATTGCTCACATCATTCAAAACGTATTGCGCCCCGGTTTCGAATGTCCATTTTTCAGCAAACGGCTTGGTGTAGCCCAGTTGGAGCGTATGTTTACCTTCCTGAAACTTGGTGCGGGTCTGTTGGTTACTGGTGGCGGCATTGCCGGTAATATTGAAATTCTCAAATTCAGAAGTCTGGTCTTTTCCAAAGAAATTTCCAACAACACTGAACAGCAACGTGTGCTCCTTATTGTCCTTGAATTCCTTTTTGTATTGCAACTCGTACTGGTATTTCGGGTTGGTCGCCTGAGTTGACTCTTGGCGGTACCATTCAGAAATCGACGTTCCCGTTGCATCGGGGATGCTGAAATTATAGCGGGAAGGCTGGTCTTCGACCTCATAGGCGAAGTTCCCGGAAAGCGTCACCACATTGTAGGCGTTGATATGGTAATCCGTACCCAAAATGAAAGTATAAAATGCCTCGTTGCGGTATTCCGTCCCGTTGCTCAAAATAGTGTTTCCATTCACTAAATCCCGGTTGATGTTCCGGCCCTGCTGTGGCAATTCCCGGTAGCCAGCGCCCAGTTGGCTGAACAGGTTAAACTTTTCCGTCCGGCGGTTCAAGCTTAGGCCCACGCTGTGGTTCTGGGGGATGCCTGTATTAAAACTCACTGAGCCGTTGAGTCCCTTCCGGTTCTCTTTTTTAATCACAATATTGATGATGCCGGACGTCCCTTCCGCATCGTATTTGGCAGACGGATTGGTGATGACCTCGATTTTTTCAATCATGTCGGCAGTGATGGTGCCCAGCGCATTCGAGCGCTCGTCGGCCAGCACGGAAGGCTTGCCGTTGATGAGAATTTGCACCCCGGAGCTACCCCGCAAGCTGATTTGCCCCTCGATGTTCACATTGACGGAAGGCACACTATTCAGCACCTCCAAGGCACTGGCGCCCGTGCTGCTCAGGTCTTTTCCGACGTTAAAAACCCGCTTGTCCAACTTGAATTCCGTGGAGGATTTTTCAGCTCGTACGACCACTTCGTCCAACATTTCGCTGTTTTCTGAAAGTGAAATGTTACCCAAATTCACTTTGCCATTTACTATCGAAATGTCCTTGATAGTTTGCGTAGCAAAACCGATAAAGCTGATTTCCACATAAAAATCTTGCGCCTCAGTTTCCACATTGAAAGTACCGTCTATTTCTGTGGTAACGCCCGTTATAGCTTTCCCAGAGTGCTGGTCGGCTATCATTACGGTGGCAAATTCGACGGGTCGCTGGCTTTGGCTTTCCACGACATTGCCGCTGATTTCGATGGTGTTTTTTTGAGCAAAAATGCTGTTTGCGACAGCAGTTAAAACAAGGAGCAGGAAAAAAGTAAGCAATTTAAATTTCATAAACGGGTATTTTAATGTCGCAAAGAAGCGGTGGGACAGACATTTTTAAAAATAGATTCCATGAACACCAGACTTTTATCAATGAATAGCGGCAGTAAACTTTCATTTGGGACAAAATTAAGTACGTGAAAGCCTAACAAACGGTTCTTTTTGTAGTTTTACAAATGACCGATAATCTAAAACAAAATCAAGCGCAACATGAAAAAAATCAAAAAAGCAGATATCAAACAGGAAGTATTTGACCTCTACGACGACTACGCACACAATCGCCTCGACCGCAGGGATTTTATGAACAAATTGTCTGCTTTTGCCATCGGTGGGTTGACCGTTCCGGCGCTCATGAGTGCTGTCATGCCCAATTACGAGGACTCCATCCAGGTTCCGTCAAATGACCCAAGGCTGACTTCCGAAATCATCGAATACGACTCGCCGAAAGGTGGTGGCAAAATCAAGGGACTGCTCTCCCGCCCGGTGGGAAACAAGGCAAAACTGCCCGGTATCGTGGTCGTCCATGAAAACCGGGGACTCAATCCGCACATTGAAGACGTGGCCCGGCGAGCGGCGTTTGAGGGCTTTATTTCCCTTGCCCCAGATGCCTTGACTCCCCTCGGCGGCTACCCCGGCACCGACGATGAAGGCCGGGAAATGCAGGCAAAACGGGACCGGGAGGAGATGTTGCAGGATTTTATCGCAGCTTTTGAAACGTTGAAAGCGCATCCAGAATGCAGCGGAAAAGTCGGGGTGGTCGGTTTCTGCTTCGGCGGCTGGGTGTCGAACATGATGGCGGTGCGGGTGCCCGATTTGATGGCGGCAGTTCCATTTTACGGCGGACAACCTACTGCCGAAGAAGTTCCCAATATCAAAGCGCCGCTGCTGCTGCACTTCGCCGCTTTGGACAAAAGGGTGAACGAAGGTTGGCCCGCTTACGCCACTGTCCTTCAAGAAAACAACAAGGAATACAGTGCCCACCTTTACCCGGATGTTAATCACGGGTTTCACAACGACTCTACGCCACGGTATGATTATGAGGCGGCCAGATTGGCTTGGGAGCGGACGATTGATTTTTTTAAATGGAAATTGGCGTAAAAAAAACTAAGGCCTTTTTATTACACCAAAAGTAAATATCAATCATCTGTCCGATGGTGACTTTTGGGTTTTTCAATTTTTTTCAAATATTTATGAAAATACAGAACCAGTTAGTTGAAGGACATCCTTTGACGGGTGCTTTTGATGTTGTCGGTGCTGTGATTGTTGAATTCGCTCACTTTTTCCTTGGTTTTTTGGAGACGTGGATGATGGGAATACCGATTGTGATACCGTGGTATGAGTGGTTATGGGAGAAGATTTTTCAAATTTCAGGTTAATCCTAGGTTGTTGTTCAACTTTATTTTAAAGATAGTTAAACAAATGTTCAATCCCTTGGTTTCTAGGTGGTATAAAAATTACAATGACCAATCAATCCTCTTATCATGCGCAACGCACAAAAAAACTTTAGCAAGAACCTCCTTTTGACCGATGATGACATTGGGGATGACCACATCATGACCTCCCTTTCGACACCGATGCGCCCTGATGCCTTTGACCTCAGTGATGAGGAAAAAATTGCAAAAATCGAGGAGCATTTTCGGGAAATCATGCTCACGATGGGCCTTGACCTGACCGACGACAGCCTTCGGGGCACGCCAAGGCGGGTCGCCAAAATGTACGTTCAGGAAATTTTCAGCGGCCTGAACCCAGCAAACAAGCCTAAAGTGGCCATGTTCGACAACAAATACGGCTACTACGAAATGCTGGTGGAAAAGGATATCACTTTCTACTCCAACTGCGAGCACCACTTCGTGCCCATTATTGGCAAAGCGCACATCGCCTATATTTCTGGCGGCAGTGTTATTGGCCTATCGAAGCTGAACCGTATCGTACAGTATTTTGCCAAGCGCCCACAGGTGCAGGAGCGCCTGACCATGCAGATTGCGCAGGAACTCTGCGAAATCCTCGGCACGGACGACGTGGCAATTGTCATTGACGCACACCACCTCTGTGTCTCTTCCCGTGGCGTTCAGGATGTGAACAGCAGCACGGTGACGGCATACTACGGCGGCGAGTTCATGAAAGAAGCTCGGAAAACTGAGTTCTTACAGTACTTGAGCCTGTCCTCGAAAACAAATGTGACGGAGGTGCTGCAATCGTAAAAAAGACTTTCAATTATTTTTGAAAAACGCCATTGGCCCATATGAGTGTCAATGGCGTTTCAATTGATGTTTTTTTGAGCAATAAATTGGTGGGTTTTTAAATAGGTAAGCCAACTTTAAAACCGCTATTTTTCAATCAATCTTTGTTTTGATTGAGGGCATCAATCAGTACGCAAGGTCTCTACTGGATGCATACCTGCTGCTCGCCTAGCCCGCAACGTCACAACGAAAGCGACAAGCAAAAGCGCTGCGAGTCCGGCCAACAAAACCACCCAAAATTGCGGCTCGATGCGATAGGCAAAGCTATCGAGCCATTTCGAACCAAGGAACAGTGCCGCCGGCATGGCAACTGTCGTGGCTATGCCCATTAAAATCAGGTATTCCCGGTTGAAAGTGAGGAGTATATTGCCCGTCGTTGCACCCAGCACTTTGCGGATACCGATTTCTTTTTGGCGGCTGAAGGCCATGTAGCTCACAATGCCAGCCAATCCCATCAGTGCCATGATGATGGCAACTAAGCTGAGACAGGCCAACAGGACGCTGGAGCGGCGCTCATCCTCATAAAGCTGGTTCAGGCGTTCATCAAGGAAGCCTAATTCGAGCGGACGGGTCGTTTCGATTTCCGAGTAAGCCGCTTCGATTTTCTTTTGTGTCGCAAACATATTGCTGGTGTTTACCCGCACGAGCATTTCATAAACATAAGTGGGGTCTTTTACAATGGATATGAGCAAAGGCTGGCTGGCATGTTTTAGGCTGAAATATTTATAATCGGGTATGATTCCATCAATAGTATGGTGGATGCCATATCCAAATCGTTCGTTTTCATATTCGGGTTCTGTGACGAGCGTTTCGCCAATAAGCTCCTCGGTGGATATGCCTTTTGCTTTTGCCAGTTTGTCAGCAGCGGTTTGGTTGATGACGTATATTTTCTCCTTACCGCTGTCCAGCAAGCTACAGGCTTCGCATTTAAACCCAAGCGTTTTCACCGTGCCATAGCCCATGTATTGCTCAGTGCCATCGGTGTAAGTGATGTCGGTGTCTTTCATCTTGTAAGTGGATTGATTGAACATTGCCGAGCCGGGTACACCATTTGCGCCAACGGCTGCTATTTCAGGGATTTCCAACAGTTTTTGTTCCAACTGCATATATTTCTCAATACCGTCAATATTGAAAAAAAGGACACCTTCTTTCTGATAGCCAAGGTCCATTTTATTCACAAAATCCATTTGTTGGTTAATAAAATAAGTAATGCTCAATAATGCCACCACCATGGTGAATTGTGCAGTGGTCAAGGTATTCCTGAAATTAAAATATCGGTTACTTGTGGTGGTTGCAGTTTTTTTTCCAAAAAGGTGGAGCATGGAACGGCCACCATAAACAAGTGATGGGTAAAGCCCACTCAACACGCCAGCAACAGCAAGCATGGCAAGCACGGAGAGAATCACCCATCCATTTAGCCATACGCTTTCGTTCATTTGAATGCCCATCAACTCATTCAAATGTGGCAGAAAATATTGCAGCATGAGCAGTACCATTGGCGCACAAAATAGTGACAGTAGAACCGCCTCGGTAATCAATTGCAGTGAAATATCGAGCGACTGTGCACCCAAGGCTTTCCGCATTCCCAGCTCTTTCTGGCGGTCGGCATACATGGCGATGGAGAGGTTGGTGTAGTTGGTCAAAATAATGAGCATGATGACTAATCCGACAATACCAAAGGTGGCCAAATAAGCTCGATTGTCAGTTGGTTTCAGTTCATATAAGTTGCCATTTGAAAAATGGATATCGGTGAGCGGTAGGGAGATGAAGCCCTTCCATAATTCATCTTTTACAAAATTGGGGTGGTACTTGGCCACGTCCTTGTTCAGTAGGGCGAGGATGGGTTCAGCTGCTTGGTTTTCGGCCAATTTCAGGTAAGTATAGCCCGCCCAACTGGGAATGCGGTCTTGGTGCAGGATATAGTCAAAACTGAAATGGACATTGCCCGGCACATTGGCTACCACACCGCCCAGTTCGAAGGTTTCTTCTTGTATTTTCAGGCGCTTTCCGATAATGTCCTGATTGGCCCAAGTACTTCCAAATACCCGTTCTGCCAACATTTCCGTAAGGATGATTTTCCCGAAACTTGAAAACGAAGTTTCAGGCGATCCCACCAAAAATCGCTGAGGAAAAATAGCCTGAAAAGCAGCTCCTGTGTTGGTGTAAAGGCCGTTTTCAACCGTAAAGCGCTTGCCATCCATTTCCAAAAAATACTGCTCGAATCCGCCAATCGGCGAGTTTGTCGGCACAAATTGACAGGCATTTTCCACGCCCTCATAAGTCTCCAACAAGTTCACCAGCATCATTTGTGAATCTGCCGTACTTTCGTCATAACCATTGAAGGCCATGCAAGTGTAAGTCTGCTCACGGTACTTGTTCATCACTCGGTGGATGCGGTCGTGGTTGGGAGTGACCTGGTCATAGTTTAGTTCATATTTCAGGTAAAAACCAATAAGCATGACCGCCGTGATGCCGATGGTCAAACCAAGCAGGTTAATGGTCGTAAAGCCCTTTCGGTGCAATATGTTTCGGAGGGCAATTTTTAGATAATTGTCGAGCATCGGTAGAAATTGCTTGGCCCTCGAATATTTCTCGAAGGCATAAGGTTTGAAAAATTGGAAAACTTCTTTGATAAACTGGCGGTCGGCAACGGTGTGGCCATATTTTACCGCACGGTGATGGTGTGCCTCATGCAGGTCGCCCTGTATTTCCTCGATGAGGTCTTCGGCAACGAACCAAGCAAGAAATCGGTCGGCCCATTTTGGCGGAGTAGGCATCTTATTTTTCATCCAAGCCCTGGTATTAGTCCCCATAGCTTCTGGCGGGAGTTCCTTATCTCCTCAATTGCCGCTACACCTTGTGGCGTCGCCCTGAAAATGCGCTTGCGACGCCCCCCCCGTTCAGCGGTTTCGCCCCCCATTTCACTGGAAATCAAGCCTTTGTCTTCTAGCCTGGACATGACGGTATGAATGGCGCTGATGGATATGGACTTCCCCGTATGCTCTAAATAGGCTTCGCTTACCGAGAAACCATAAGAATCCTCCGACATTGCCATAATGATAAGTAATATCGTTTCTTCCAAACTTCCGAGATTTTGCATTTTATCAATATTTGTAGAAGAAATGGGTGAAAAAAAAGTGCTGATTTGTTCAACACTTGTAGATGAAACGCAAAGATGTGAAAATGGTTTTAAAAATGCAAAAAAGGTAGGCTTATTTTAAAGTCTGGATGGATAAATAGGTTCTCCTATGAGGAAAAAATTGGAAATTGGAAATTCAGAAACAAATCTGCTTAAAAAAGTTAGGGCTGCCATCCATTGAAGAATGGCAGCCCATTCACGGCCTATCAGATGATTTCAATCGAATTGATTTCAATGACCTGTATCTGCTCAATCATTCCGCATTGCGAGTTTTCCAAAGTCAACGTGTAATTCACTTTGACGTTCAGTCCGTTCACCTGTTTGTCCACAGGTAAAGTGTCCGGGCGGAAATTGATGACCTCGTCCTTGATATCGAATTGAATGACCCACCCGCAGCCACCCAATGCGGGGTCGCCGAGGTCGAGCACAGTGCCGTTGCGTGCTTCGGGACAATATCCTGCGGTGTATTCCACGCCAGCGCATTCAGCGAAGCATGAGTTGCTGTAAACTTTCCCATCATCCCCACATACTGGGGCGAAGATTTCTATGCAAATACAATCGACCGCATCGTCATCCGATTTGCACTGGAAAAAAGAGAAGGCCAAAATGGCTAAAACAAAAACTGAAATTGATTTTTTCATAAGTATAGATTTTTGGAGAGATAGACTAGTTGAGAAGGGATAAAGGTTTGGGCAGAAAAAGTTAGGAGAGTGTTAATTTTAAATATCGTTTGAAAAAAGGGCATGAATCTCTATCCCTTGTTTTCGTTTAAGGATGGTGATTTTTGCTTTATATCAATAAATTTATTCCGCCTACTTTTACCGCATGGAAAATACCTACTTCGACATTGCTCACTCCGACTTTGACACCGAGGTAATAATAAAGCTCGCCCCACCAAGGTCTTTACCGAGAGGGTTTCAGCGCCACCGAGCCCAGTAGCATCGCCGAGGAATGCATCACCAGCTCCCTAATTTGCCAATAACACAAACCAAAATCCATTTCAGCCATTTCATCCGCATGAATGAATACACGGTTACGCTAACCTTTTTCCGCTTTCCCACTTTTTTGAACAAAGTCTGGGCCTTTGGTCAAATGCAGTTTGCCCATGCACACATCGGCAAGACGCCGGGGCTGCAATTTTACAAACTCATGGGCAGTGGTCGGGAACTTGGCTTCAATCCGCTGCCAGATTGGGGCGTTTACGCCCTGCTGGGTGTTTGGGAAAACGAGCAGGCGGCCAACCACTTCTTCCACCAAGCAGAAATCTATCAGCAATACAAGGCGCATACCAGCGAGCAGTGGACTGTTTTTATGAAAACCATAAAGGCAAATGGCTTGTGGTCAGGGGGCAATCCCTTCACACCTTCCAAATCGTTGGATGGTGAAAACCCACTCATTGCCGTCATCACCCGTGCTACCATCCGGCCCAGTAGATTGGTGAAGTTCTGGCGATATGTACCCACCTCCCAGCGTCCCATTCAACAAGGCTGCGAGGGACTTATTTATACCAAAGGCATTGGCGAAGCGCCGCTGGTCCGGATGGCCACTTTCAGTCTTTGGGAAAACATAGCGGCCCTCAAAAACTTCGCTTACAACAGCCCAGAGCATCAGGTGGCCATCCAGAAAACCCGTCAATTAGATTGGTACAAGGAGGAGATGTTCGTGCGGTTTCAGCCTTATCGTTCGGTGGGGACATGGGGTGGGGGAGACATTTTGGGTGCTCTGCGGTCAGCAGGGTGGTAATTCCTGCACAGGGTGGGACTGTGCTGCCGACGATTGGGTTTGTGGTGGATTTTTAGGAGACAAATTAAACTCCTCCAACACCCGCCACGCCTTTCCTAACTTCTGTTCAATCAAACTGATTTTACAAAAATCAATGCTGCGAGGAAAGTCCGTCTGCCGTATTTGCTCGAATATTTCATCCGTACAGGTAGCGTTGCGAGGGTGAAGCAAGGTGATGTGCGGCTCGGAATTTCGGGGATTTTCAATCAGCCCGTGCAGGATGTTTTTCCTCAATTTTTGAAAAGCTGCATAGTCGCCGATAGCCGGGAGCATAACCCCTTTTCCTTCTAAAAATCGGATGGGGTTACCCAATTCGATGGTGATGCAGCCCTGTTTCAGATTTTTCAAATTCAACATCACTCGTTCCAGGTCTTCCAATTCATTCTCCCGGCAGAGTGTCACATGGCTATTTATCAAAGCAAACTGGACTGGGTTGAATTCCAGACGGATGCGTTCGATGGGTGCAGACAATTGTTGGTCAACAAAAAGCGTAAGTTGGGTTCGTTTTTTCACAAAAAACAGCTTTGAATGTTTGAAAACACTGGCTGGTTTTATTGGGGAAAGCATTTTTTGTTTTCTCTTAAAACACCTTTTCATACAACTCCCGTTCCCTCCGCTCCAAGTCTGGCTGTTCTTGTTCCAATAACTCAAACACATTCTTTTTGATGGTATGGGCGATGTCGCCCGTTGGCAGGTCGTTGCAGTCGAGGCCGAAAGGGTCTTCGATTTCCTCGGCCAAAAGTTCCACGCCGAGCAGGGCAAAGAATAGCAGCATCGAAAGCGGGATGGTAGAAAAATGGAAGGTCGTCACCAGCGCAAACGGCAGCATAAGCCCGTAAATAGTGATGAAAATTTTCAAATAGACGGCATATGAAAACGGGATAGGCGTCTTTTTGATGCGCTCGCAGGCACCGAGGATGTCGAGCAGCGACTGGTGCTGTGCTTTGATGTTGATGTAATCGCCCTCGCTGAGGTCGCCCTGGCGGTGCGCTTCGGCTATTTTATCGAAAATCTCCAGGGCGATATGGTTCGGAATGTGGTCTTTCGACTCGTAGTTGGCCAGTTCGTTTTTCGATAAAAAAATCAGCTTGTCCAGTTGGGTTCCACTGCGCAAATGCTCCACTAGCGCCAGGCAGAAATTGGAAATGCGCACCGCCATAAAATGCCGGACATCGAGGTTGTCCTTCGGATACATCGTGTGGACGTAAATGGATAGGTTGCGGGTGTTGTTGACGAGTGCGCCCCATTGCTTGCGGGCTTCCCACCAGCGGTCGTAGGCTGTATTCGTGCGAAAAACGAGCAGGATACTCAGCATCACACCGAGCAGGGAAAACACGCCCGTGTTCATGGTGATGTCGCCGTGCCAGTTGAAATAATCAATCACCAAGCAGACTACTGTGGTATAAATGCCAAGTCCGATGACGCTGCGCACGATGCGCACCATCGTCCAACTCGTGGCCAAATGGCGCAGGTCGCCAAACCAGTTTTGATTCGTTTTGTAGTAAATCATGATGTAGTTGTATTTGGGTGTTTATGTTTTTGAGTGATTGTACGGTGAGTAATTAAGCATTAAATCTCTGCCAAATACTCGTGCGTAAACTTTATCGCCATCGCCCCTTCGCCCACTGCCGAAGCCACCCGGTTCATCGCCCCTGAGCGCACATCGCCAGCAGCGAAGATGCCCGGTTGGCAAGTCTCCAACAGGAATGGCTCCCGTTCCCGCTTCCAGATTTTTTTATAATCGGGGTGCTGCCGCAAATCCCGGCCCGTGTAGAGGAAGCCTTTTTTGTCCAATAGCAAATTGGTGGGCAACCACTCCGTCACTGGTTTTGCTCCAATAAAAATAAAAAGCACATCGGCGGGGACGGTACTAATCTCGTTGGTCTCCACATTTTGGATGCGCAACTGCTCCAGGTGTTCGCTGCCCAGCGCTTCCACGACTTCCTGTTTACCAGCCACTTCGATGTTCGGGATGGCATTGATTTGGTCAATCAGGTAGCTCGACATGCTCGAACTCAGGTCTTCCCGCCGGATGAGGATGGTCACTTTTTCTGCAAATTGGGAAAGGTACACCGCACCCTGTCCCGCCGAATTGCCGCCGCCTACCACGAACACTTTTTTGCCCCGGCAAGCCTGCGCCTCCGTCATGGCGGCGCCGTAGTACACGCCAGCCCCGGTGAAACGGTCGGTGCCCTCGGCGGGCAAGCGGCGGTAGTCCACACCCGTGGAGAGGATGATGCTCTTCGTGTTGACCATACTGCCATCGGCGAGGGTCAGTTTTTTATAATTTCCTTCAATTTCAATGTTCGTCACCGATTGCGGCGACAAAAACTCAATGCCAAAACGGGTCGCCTGTGAGATTGCCCGCCGGGAAAGGTCGGCGCCGCTCAGCCCATTCGGGAAGCCGAGGTAGTTTTCAATCCTCGAACTCGTGCCGGCCTGACCACCCGGCGCCCGCTTTTCGAT
Organism: Saprospiraceae bacterium; assembly: GCA_041752395.1. Classification (GTDB taxonomy): domain Bacteria; phylum Bacteroidota; class Bacteroidia; order Chitinophagales; family Saprospiraceae; genus UBA6168. The sequence goes on from JBGSWN010000191.1 coordinate 58,851, forward strand.
GAGCAACGTTTTCAAACCCTCCGAACCGCCGTACACCGCCGCCGCCAAGCCCGCCGGGCCTGCACCAACGATGACCACATCGTACAATTCTGAAGCCGCCGTGGTGCGGAGGCCCAGTTTTCCGGCCACTTCCTGCGGGGTCGGGTCTGGCAGCACCGTGCCGTCTTCGAGCAAAACCGCAGGCAAGTTTTTTACCTCCAACCCGTGCAATTGCATCATTTCCTGCGCTTTGGGGTCGGTCTCCGCGTCCAGCCAAAGATAGGGGAAGAGGTTTCCCGCCAGGAAATCCTTGATGGCGTGCGACTTCGGCGAGTACTGGTAGCCCAGCACCTTGATGCCTTGAAATTCGGGGACGAAATTACTGTTCCACTCGTCGAGCAGGTCGTTCAGCACCGGGTAAAGCCGCTCGGTGGGCGGGTCCCAGGGTTTCATCAGGTAGTAGTCGAGCTGCACGTCGTTGATGGCCTTGATGGCGGCGTCCGTGTCGGAGTAGGCCGTGAGCAGCACCCGCTTCGCCTCTGGGAAAAACGGTTTGGCTTTTTCCAAAAAATCAACGCCCTGCATCTCCGGCATGCGCTGGTCGGAGAGGAAAAGCGCCACGGTTTCGCCCTGTTTTTTCAGTTCGGGCAGGGAAGCCAGCGCCTCGTTGGCGGAGGTGGTGGAGATGATGCGGTAATCGTCCTTGAACGCCGAACGCAGGTCACCTTTGAGGGAGCGCATGACCTGCGGGTCGTCGTCAACGGAGAGGATGATGGGTTTTTTATCGGCCATGATTTGAGTTTTGCTTTGTTTAAAAACGGTTGTTTGAAACTATAAAATATGCTTTTAACTTAACCATTGCCTTGTCATTGCCGAAGGCAAACTGCGACGTCAAGGTGGCATTCTTAACTGCCCTCACGACGTTGCGGTTTGCCTTCGGCAATGACAACCGGGGGGAGCGACAGGCGTTGGATTTTTCCAATAAAATCACTTCACCGGAAAACACACCGTAAAAGTCGTCTTACCTGGCACCGAGTCCACCTCGATATTGCCCTTGTGGTGGTCAACGATGCGGTGCACGACTTCCAACCCGAGGCCAGTGCCTTTGCCGATGTCTTTGGTGGTGAAAAACGGGTCGAAAATTTTATCCACCACCTCGGCGGGAATGCCGGGGCCGTTGTCGGTGATTTCCACGAAGACCCGGTCCCGTTTGTCGTAGGTTTTTATTTTTAAAACACCACCTTCGTTCATAGCGTCGATGGCGTTGTCGAGGATGTTCGTCCAGACCTGGTTCAACTCACCGGGGAAGGCCAATATTTTCGGCAAGTTTTCCCCAAAATCCTTCTGCACTTCGATGCTTTTGTTCTTCAACTGGTGCTTCAAAATCGTCAGCGTGTTGGCGATACCCTCCTGAATATCAATCAGTTCGCCGTCCTTCGCCCGGTCCATGTGCGTGTAGGATTTGATGGATTTTATCAGACTGGCGATGCGGCCCGATGCCTCCCGGATTTCACCGACCAATTGCTCCATGCTCAGCGTACTTTCCAGCCATGGCAGGATGCCGTCCATGTGCTGGCCGTTCACGATGTCGTGAATTTTGTCGAGGTCGTCCTCCGTCATGCCGAACTCGACGAAGGTTTCGGCCAGCACTTCGGCGTTGTCCACGTTGCGGTCTTCGAGCCAGTCGAGCAGGTCGTCCTTCATGGACTCCCGCTGCATCAGCGTGAGGTCGGGGCGTTTGACGCCGATTTTTGAAAACAAAATGGCATTCACCTCGTCGGTCTGCTCAGACGTGAGGCGCATGGAAACGACCCGCTTGAAGCGCTCCGGTGTCTGGTGCGTGCGGCTGTACAGTTCCTCCACGTTGCGGACGATGGAGGAGGCGGGGTTGTTCAGTTCGTGCGCCAGCCCGGCGGAGAGCTTGCCGAGCGACATCAGTTTTTCATTCTGCAAACGGATGTGCGTGAAGTCCCGGATGCGATTGGACATCTGTGCGACGAGGTTTTGCGTCATTTCGTAGCTCACACCGACCATTTCGACGAAATGTTTTTTGTGCAATTCCAGCACGTAAGTATCCCGCAGGGCCGTGCCCTGTGCGGTCGCCTCTTTCATCCTCGAAAACGGCAGCAGGCCGGTAATGTAGCCAGTACCCCAGGTGCCAAGTTCCCTGAACTCATTGCCTTGCTGGAGGCGGGTGATGTACTCGCCGTCCACGATGACCTGCATGTGTTCTACCGGTTTGTGCGGGTAAAACAGGTTTTCACCTTCCTTGTACACCCCATACTCGGAGCGTTCGACGAGCCATTCGAGGTCGCTGTCCGGCAGGTTCTGGAAGGCTTCGAAATGGCGGATTTTATCAATCAGTGCTGGCGTTTTTTCTATTTGGTGCATTTTCTTGGTTGATAAAAGTTGATAAAAGTTGATAAGGGTTGATGAAAAAAGCATTGATTATCAGCTGTGCAAAACATCAACCTTAATCAACCCTATAAACTTCATCAACCCTTTTGTCAATATTCCACAAACTTTTCATCGGGATAGCACCAAAGCCAGCGCTCGCCCGGTTCGGCGGAGGCGATGACGGCGTGGCCCGTGGCATGAAAATGCTTCGTGGCATGGCGGTTCGGGGAAGCGTCGCAGCAATGGGTGCCGCCGCAGGTCTGACAGGTGCGCAGGTGCACCCAGCGGCTACTGGTTTTGACACATTCGTCGCAGACGTAGGCCTTCGCCGGTTTGATTTCGGTGATGGTTGCGAGGTGGTCGCAGGTGTTGGTTGTGGTACTCATGCTTTAAAATTTTCAGGTGTATCAATAGGTAGTTTTAAACCGCCCGGAACAGCACGTCCGCAAAATATTTCTTTTCGTCAAAAAACCATTGCTCCACCTCAAATCCGGCATGTTCGGCCAGCCATTCGATTTCAGGTGGGTCGTATTTTTTCGACAGTTCCATGTCAATGGCCTCCCATTTCCGAAAGGGAACTTCCAACGCAAGTGCCTCGATATGAACGGTTTGCGCTTGCTCGCTGACGAGGTAACTTTTCGTATCGCCGCTCAGTGGGTTGTAGGTCGGCCAGTGCCGGAATGCACCCAGGTCGAAGTCAGCGCCCAGTTCCCGGTTGATGCGGCGCAGCAGGTTTAGGTTGAAATCCCTCGTCACGCCCTGGCTGTCGTTGTAGGCGGCGAGGACGACGGACGGGTCTTTTTTCAGGTCAAAACCCACGAGGAGCAGGTCGTCTGGATGTAGTTTCTGGCGCAATTGCCGGAGGAATTCAGCAGCCCGCTCCTGGCTCATGTTGCCGATGTTGGAGCCGAGGAACAGCACCAGTTTCCGGCGGTCGGAGAGCCGGTCAATTTCCTGCAAAGCGGAAAAATACTCGCCTTCCACGGGGGTGACGGGCAGGTCGGGCCATAGTTCGTACAGGGTTTCCCGCAGGTGTTGGAGCACGCTGAGGGAAATGTCAATCGGCAGGTACCGGAATTCCGCTTTTTCAGCCAAAAACTGGCGGATGAGTACCCGGGTTTTCAGGCCGTCGCCAGCGCCCAGTTCCACCAGGTCGAAGGGCTGACCGTCCAATTGGCGGAGGATGTTTTGCCAGTGTTTTTGAAAAATCTCGAACTCGCACCAGGTCAGGTAATACTCCGGCAGGTTCATGATTTTTTGGAACAGCTTGTCACCCGCCGCATCATAAAAATAGCGGGAGAGCAGGTATTTCGGGTCGCTGGTCAGGCCCTGCCGCACATCGTCGGCAAAGGCTTGGTTGACTGCAATTTCAGGTGATAAGGTGGAGGTCATTTTTTTGGTTTGATTAAAAACTAAAGGCTTTTCGCCAGTCGGATGCCCGTGAACTGCCAGCGTTTGTCGGTGTGGAAAAAGTTGCGGTACGTCGCCCGGATGTGCGAACGGGGCGTGGCCACCGAGCCGCCACGCAGTACCATTTGGTTGACCATGAACTTGCCGTTGTACTCGCCCAGCGCCCCTTTGAACCGGGGGTAGCGAGGGTAGGGCAGGTAGGAGCTCGCCGTCCATTCCCAGGCATCGCCGAAGAGTTGGGTGCCGTTGGCAATGGCAGGGTGAAACAGCCCTTCCTCGACGAAATTGGCTTCGGCGGGGATGCTGCTGTGCGTCAGTTTGCAGGCGATTTCCCACTCAAATTCGGTGGGCAAGCGCAGCCCTTTCCAATTGGCGAACGCATCCGCTTCAAAATAGCTGAGGTGTGTGACGGGCAGGTTCGGGTCCAGTTTTTCAAAGCCGTGCAGGGTGTAGTTCCACCATTCGCCTTCGATTTTGTACCAATAAAGCGGGGCTTTTTCCTCTAGCGTTTTCGCCCATTCCCAGCCCTCCATCAGCCAAAATTCGTGGCGCTGGTAGCCGCCGTCCTGCATGAATTCGAGGTACTCGCCAGTGGTGACGAGCCGGTCTTGCACCGCAAAATCTTCGAGGAAAACCTGGTGGGCGCTCAGCTCGTTGTCCCAGCAAAAGCCATCGCCCCGGTGGCCGATTTCGTGGAGGCCATTTTCAAACTCCAGCCAGCCAGCCGGGCGGGTTTCGCCAGCCATGCCAGCCTTTTTTTCACGGTACATCGGGAACAGCGGATTGTTCCCCAAAATGTATTTCAAATCGGTGACGAGCAGTTCCTGGTGCTGCTGCTCGTGCTGCAACCCAACTTCGAGCGTGAGCGCAAACTCTTCGTTTTCAAGCAGTTGGCCCTTGGTTTCCAGCAAATTTTCCAAATGTTCGTTCACATGTTTGCGGTAGCGAAAAATATCCGCCACGGGCGGGCGGGTCATGTTTCCCCGGTTGCTCCGCAATACCCGAGGCCCCTGGCTTTCGTAGTAGCTGTTGAAAAAATAGTTGTAGTCGGGGTTGAAAGGCTGGTAGTTGCCGGCATATTTCACCAACAGAAAATTTTCAAAAAACCAGGTCGTGTGGCCCAGGTGCCACTTCGGCGGGCTGACGTCCACGATGGGCTGCACGACGAAATCTTCAGTTTGGAGGGGGCGGCAGAGGGTTTCGGTTTGGTGGCGGACGGCTGTAAAGCGTTGCCGGAGGTTGGTGGTAGCAGTTGCAATCATTGGAGGGTGATTAAGTTTGGCGAAAAAAACTTCCTAAACTACAAATTGGGATTTGAATTGTTCAAACCCCATTCAAATTGAAACAGGTTTTGGCGAAGCCAGACCCTAACACCCAATATGATTTTGACATAAGTTTTTGTGAACAAAGAAAACACGGAATATCACCGCAACAACGTCAAATCCCCCTTCTCCGTCACCATGCCCCGGTTCCCGTCTTCGTACTGAAGGTACCAGACATAAACATCAGAAACAGCCGGTTTTCCTTTGAACTCGCCGTTCCAACCGTCGGTGGGTGAGTCCGTTTCAAATACCAGTTCGCCCCAACGTGAAAAGACCCTCAAAGCATATTGCTGCAAATCCAGGCATTTGCCAACGGGCTGAAAATTGTCGTTTAACCCATCGCCGTTTGGAGAAAAAGCATTTGGGATACTCAGCGGACAGATTTCCTCCACCGTATCACAAGCCGGTTGTTCGAGCAACAAAACCGCTTCCGAATCGCCACAGTCGTTGCTGGCGGTGAGGGTGTATTCCCCGGGCTCGGTGGCTTCGATGGTGGCAGTTGTTTCACCCGTTGACCAGCGCAGCGAATCTGCATTTTGCGCAGTTCCGGTGAGCAATACGAAGCCGTTTTTGCAAAAACCAGTTGTGTCCAATTCGATGAGCACACTCGGAAGTTCAGACGATGCACTCACGAGTACTGTATCGGAAGCAGTAAAACAGAAATCGCTGGCCGTCACCGTCACGGCATACTCACCGGGTGCAGTTGCATTGATGATGGGCGCATTGGAACCGGTACTCCACTGGAAGGAATTGATGCCGATTACCTGGGGAATCACCAGGGGAATGTCCAGCGGTTCGCAAGCCGTTAGGTCAGGGCCGAGGTCTGGGTAGGGCAGGTTGATGTTGAAACCGTTGAAATTTTGCACGGTCACAGGGAAGTCTTCCGAGAAGGTCAATGGCTCGATTATGAGCGGTAAATTGCTGACAGTGAACAAATTACTGGTAACTGTTGAAATGGAAATGCTCTCCTCGCAGCCGGTTTCGCCGTTTTCATCGGTGAGGAGGAGAATGGGGTAGAGTTTGTCAAAGCTTTCATGGTCGTTTATCAGATAGGCATAGCCGCCGGGCTGTCGCACCAACGCATTACTCGCCGTGCCGAAGCCGAGGAAAGCTTCGGTGTACCAACTGTGGCGCCAATCTACCGTGCCGTTGAGTTGGATTTGAGCCAGGAAATTGAGCTGTGTGGCAGCATTGGCGAGCGTATCCTGCGAGGTACTGCCCGTCACGACGACCGTGTTTTCATCCAACACTTCCAGGTGCGGCAGGGTGACGGTATGGTCGGAATTGGTGATTTGCACGGCCACCGAGCGTAAAAAACTGCCGTCCGCATCCACTTCCAAAATCAGCCCGTCGGAAACGTTGTCCACAAAATTGAAAAGCTCGCCGACGATGACGAAATGGCCATTCGGCAGTTCCTTCACCTCGAAGCCCCGGTCGTCGCTGGAGAGGAAGCTCCCGGGATTGTTGAGCGCCTTCGCCCATTGCACACCACCGCTGGCGTTGAGTTTTACCAGCAGCACGTCTTCGTTGTTCTGGGCATTGTTCCGCTCCACGATGCCCGTGAGCAGGATGCCGCCGTCGCTCGTCGGGATTACGTTGCCGAGCGCCGCATCCACGTCGCCGAGGCAGGAAAAGCAGAGGTTTTTTGCCCAAACGATGCCGCCGTCCGGGCCGATTTTTCCCACAAACAGGTCATTGGCGTCCACGTTGGAAAAAATGGCCGTCGCCCCTCCTGCCAGCAGCACATTGCCATCGGCGAGCGGTGTGGCGAGGGTTTTTCCGTTGAAAATACCGACGTAGGAAACATCATTCGGCTTGCCGTAGCGGCGTGACCAGAGCACGTTGCCCTGCGGGTCGAGTTTCACCAACACTTTATTGTAAAAGGTGTCGAGCACAAATGCCGTCATCAGCACGGCCTGCTCCTGT
>JBGSWN010000192.1:0-7085 GCA_041752395.1 Saprospiraceae bacterium
AAAGAAGGGCGGCAAGGAAAAGGAGGTTTTTCATATTGGTGACTGGTTTAAGTGAAAATTGAAAAATATGGAAACCTGTGCTTTTTGATTTTCGACTTCCATATTTGGTGTTTATTCCTGTTACAATGAATAATTATTCAAAGGCACACTTGCAGGTTTGAAATCCATCCCCAAGTCTTTTTTTGCCAATTCATTGCTGTAAATCATTTCGGGTTTGCCTGCTGGGGCTTGATTATTCAGCATCAAGGAAATATCGGAAACCCGGTAGCTTTCACTGGACAATAAATAATTCTTGCCATGAATATCCGTCGTAATGGCCGCCTTATATACGGCTTCAGCTACGTCGGCAACATCTACCAGTGCAAAGGATATGTCATTGTCATAAAACATTTGAATAAATGGGTTAGGAGCAATCTTATTTTTAAAAAGAAATTGCAGGCCCGTTGAGGTGGAGTCCTGCCTTGATGACAATGATTTCCCCATAACGCCAACTGGGGCAACGGAAGTTATTTCAAAACTTAAATTCGGATGGTCAGCAATGAATTGATTGACGGTTTGGTTGGCAATGAATTTTGCTTGGGCATAAGGATGGCTCTGCTCGCTCATGAACGGCGCATCACTTTCGTCAAATTGGTCGCCTTCGGTTTTGGTATCTGGAAGAAGTGGAAAATTGGTGTTGTAAGCCGCAACGGAAGCGATGAAAACTACTTTTTTGACCGATGGTGATTCGCTGACCACCCGGAGGAAATTCTCCGTGCCCTTGATGGTCGGGTCAAACAGTTCCGTTTTAGGGTCTTTTACGTCCAACTGGAAAGGCGTGCCGCCATGCACGAGGATGTCGCAGCCTTCGGCAAATGCTTTCAGTTGGTCGAGGTTCTGCACGTCCAGGGGGGCGAGCTCCATGTTTTCTGCATTGGGCAGCCCGGTCAGGTGCGAATATTTTTCTTTGCTGGAAATATCCGTGGCCGATACCTTGACTCGGTATCCGTTTTCCAAAAATTGCTTGGTGACGTAGCTGCCGATGAACCCTGCGCCGCCGATGATGCCTACTGTTTTCATTTAATTGCAGTTTAAAGTTGATGCCTACTCTTTCCGGTTTTCGGCTTCCCCGTTTTAAAATAACTTAGTTGTTTTACAACTATGGATTAATAGCCGTAAGGCCTATTGGTTATCACTTAAAAAGTGTTGCGGATAAAATATGTGGATTGATAATGCAAAGGTGACACGGAAAAAAATGCTGGAGCCTCACATCTTCATGTGAGGCAAAACGGGTTAAGAAACTATCTTGTCACGGCCGCCGCTGCCTGCTTCGTATCTGTAAACTGCTGGAAAGCGACCACTTTGCCATTCTTCAGCGTCCACAAATGCGCCGTTTGCGAATCAATGGTCTTGCCGGATTTTTTGTGCTTTGCCTTGTAGCGCAGCGTGGCCAGCACCTGGTTGTCCGACATGTCGTGCAGCTTAATATCGGTCAAATTCCAGTACTCCCACTCAGCGCCGATGCGTCCAAAGACGCCGTTCAGCACGGCATCGGGGCCGATGTACGGGTTCTTGTCAGCATAAAGGAAATTTTCAGCCTCGTTCCACACAATATTGGCATCCATGACGGCAAGCACGGCTGGCACATCACCCCTGGCGAATGACTGGTACAGCCCGTCCACGACACCCACGTTTTCGGGCGATGACAGGACGATTGGGGTAAGTACCGTTTTGGCAATTTTCCATTCGCCATTTTCTTTGGCCATTGCGTTGGCATATTTTCCAACGATGTCAATTTTGATGTCATAAACATTGGTGATGCCGTACACCTGATAGGTGCCATCGGATACCCAAGCATGCTCAGCGTCAGACCACCTAAGCCCCATTTGCTTAAGCAGCAGCGTGGCATTGTTGAGCTTGAGCTGCTCCGCAAAATAGGCACCGATATTGGCTGCGCCCTTGATTTCTTTGCCTTCCGTATCAATCCGAACAGCATCGGAAGTGTACATTTTTTGGATGGTGGCATGGTCGCCCTGGTTGTAGGCAGCCATGAATTTTCGGGCGAAGACCTGCATGTCCAATTCATCGTTGACGGATTGGGCTTGCAGGATGGTTGTGCCACAAAGGAGGGCAGCGAGGAAAAGGAGATTTTTCATGGTTGTAAATGGTTTAAGTGAAAAGGGTGGAAAGCCTAAGCTTTTCGGTTTTCGGCTTACCTGTTTTCCCTATAAACATAAAATGAAACCCTCCCCTTTAGAAAGGGAATCTGCTTTCATTTGGCTTCCTAATGGTGAGTGGCCCAGCCCGAGTGTTTTCGGAAATCTACCGTCGAAAAGTAACAAGCTGGCTTTTTGCCAAACCAAACCGCTACCTTTGAACCGGAATGTCAGCTGGCTGTTGTGCAAATATGCCTCGGCTTTGAGCAGCAATTTTCGCCGATTGTCCCAAGCATGGGTTTCGTTGTCCGAAAGGGCGTTTTCTTTGACCGAAGCCTTTTCATGAACTTATTTCGTACAAAAATTTAAATGAGAAAATCAATCTGCTGCCTTTTCCTTCTCTTCCACCTCGTTTATTCTTTCGCCCAAACGAACGCTTTCGACAGCCTGGAGCAGCGCCTCGCCGCCGGGCAAACCGATGCACAACGCCTCGAAACCCTGAACGAATTGACCAATTTGGCCTTTGGTGCCGACATGGTGAAGGCTCTGGGCTATGCTAAGCGGGGCGTAGCATTGGCAGAAAAATCGGGCGACGAAGACTGGCAGCCCAAGTTCCATGAAATGCAGGGCCGGATGCACGCCAACCTTGGCCAATTGGATTCTGCCCGCATGTTCTTCGACAAAGCCTTGGCTGGCTATTTAGCCGTCGGCAACAGGAAGGGGGAAGCCACCACGCTCTTCAAAATCGCATGGGTACACAACCGCAGGGGCGAGCAGGCACCCGCCATGAAGGCCAACTTGGACGCCCTCCGCATCATGGAGGAACTGGACGACCAGGAGGGAATTGCCAGCGCCCTCGGCAGGGTATCAGATGGGCTGTACAGACAGGGCAAGGCCGGCGAAGCGCTCGACTACGCCAAAAGGGGCATCGCCATTTGCCAAAAAAACGGCTTCAAACAGGAGGAGTCCTACGTGCTGCAAAACGCCGCTTATGCCTGCTTCGCCCTCGGCAAATACGAGGAGGCACTGGCCTACTGCAACCAGTCGCTCGAACTGGCCCGTAGCCTCGGCGGCGGCGGTTCCATGCTCGCCGACAACTACAACACCCGTGGCAATGCCCTGAAAAAACTGGGCAGGTACGCCGAGGCACTGTCTGATTATAAGGCTTGCCTCGAACTTTCGGAGAAGGCCAACTACTCAGGCGGTACCCACACAGCCATTGCCAACCTCGGCGAAGTGAACCTGCGGATGGGGAATTATGCCGCCGCTCTGCCCTACCAATTGAAGACCATCAAGCTGCAGGAAGAGGAGGGCAACCTTGGCAACCTGACCGAAAATTACGGCCATGCCAGCACGATTTATGAGCAGTTGGGCGACTACAAATCAGCCCTTTTGTACCAAAAAAAGGCCCGCCAGATGCGGGACAGCACCGCCGCCGTCCAAAGCGACGCCGCCATTTCGGAACTGCGCACGAAATACGAAACCGAGCAGAAGGAGGCTACCATTTCAGCGCAAGCAGCCCAACTCGGCCAACAGCGAACCGTGCAATGGCTCTCCATCGGCATCGCAGCACTGCTGGGGCTGTTCGCTTTCTCTTTTTATAAAAACGCTGCCGCCCGCAAGCAAGCCAACATATTGCTGACCGCCAAAAACGCCGAGAATGAATTGCTGCTCAAGGAAATCCACCACCGGGTGAAAAACAACCTCGAAGTCGTGTCCAGCCTGCTCGCCCTGCAATCGGCGCAGATTGACGACAAGGGCATCAAAGCGGCCATGCTAGAAGGGCAGAACCGGGTGCAGTCCATCGGCATCGTGCACCAGAAACTCTACCAGCGGGACAACCTCGCCGCCATTGAAATGAAGGACTATTTCCTGAACCTCAGCGAGAGTATCCTCGACTCCTTCGGTGCTGACCAGCGGGTGAGCATCGAATGTGCGATGGAGCAACTTGAACTGGATATTGACACGGCAGTGCCGCTTGGCCTCATCGTGAACGAGCTGCTGACCAATACGCTGAAATACGCTTTTCCCGAAGGGCAAAAAGGGCTGGTGAAAATCAAGCTGGAAGCCCGCCCCGAAGGCATGCTCCACCTCGAAGTAGCCGACAACGGGATTGGGAAATCCGGCCTCACGCAAGGCACGGGTTTTGGCAGCCAATTGGTCAATTTGCTGACCCAGCAGTTAAACGGTAAAATGCGGGAAGAAACGAAAGGCGGAACAGTCGTTTATTTTGATTTTAACCTAAAGAAAGCAGCATGACGGACAACCCAATCAAGATATTGGTGGTAGAGGACGAAATGATCATCGGCGCAAAAATCTCCATGTTCCTCACCGAACTAGGCTACGAGGTGACTGGAATCCTCCCCCGTGCCGAGGATGCGCTGCTGCAAATGAAGGAACATGCACCGGATATTGCATTGCTTGACATCAACCTAAAAGGCAGTATGGACGGCATTGCGCTGGCGCAAATCCTGCACAAAGACTACCAAATCCCCGTCGTTTTTCTCACCGCCAATGCCGACGATGCGACCTTCCAACAGGCCAAGGCAGCCAAGCCCTACGCTTTCCTGTCTAAGCCTTTCAAAAAAACAGACCTACAACGGGCACTCGAACTCACTATTAGCCTGATGGCCGTACCCGCACCAACAGAGCAAACGCCCCCGGAAGCCGAGGAAGATAAGCTCTATGTGCTGCCCGACCGCATTTTCGTCAATTACAAAGAGAAAATGGTCAAAATCCTTTTTGACACCATCCACTATGTAGAAGCTGAGCGGAATTACTGCCGTGTCGTCACCGCAGACAAGGAATACCTGCTTTCCATGCCCATGAAAAGCCTTGAAGACAAGCTGCCAGTGAGCCTTTTTCAGCGCATTCATCGTTCCCATATCGTCAACCTTGCTTTCGTGGAGGAGGTACAGGAAAATGAGGTACTGGTTGGGGCCAAACGTTTGCCCGTGAGCCAATCACTGAGGGCAGCGTTTTTAAAGCGGCTGATGAAGGCTTGATGCTTTTCATTGCTGCCTCAGAAGTAGAAGTCGTTGGAGAGGTAAGTTAAATATTGGCGGTTTTTGATTGGCGGGTTTGGTCAATTCAGCCAATAGCCTCATTTCAAATATCCAAAAGCATCCAAAAAAACGCCCGATGCAATCATGCACCGGGCGTTCGGGTCAGAATCAAAAAGCGATGCCGACGTTGCAGTTAGCAGGGCTTTCACGTTTGTTTGGTTTAGATGGAATCCATCAATTGCCACATTTCCCGCTTCACCATTTTGCGACTGCTTTCTATTTGTCGGTTAATGAATTCCTCGCTCATATCCGGGTGGGCCTTCTTCCAGGCGTCTTCCGTGCCTGCGCCCACGTTGTCCCAAGCATCGAATAAATCAACCGTGACGGCGTCGTAGGTGTCGTGGGCGCTGGGGATAGCGACGGAATTGAAAATCCAACCGATTCGCTTGCCAGCGTCAATGTCCAATTGCTGAACGGGCTTCACCAGCTTGGTTTCCATGTTCGAATATTCGTCCCAGTGGCCGTCCGGCACGTCGAAGTAGTTGACCAAGCAGTACTTGAAGGGCTTGGTATCTTTGGCAAAAGCAGCGCTTTGAACGGCGAGCACTTCCGTCTTCACCAGTTCCCGGTAGCTTTCGGTATTTTGCACCAAGGCCATTTTCTCCTTTGGCACCAGTTTCAGGTAATCTTCGCTCCAGGAATTGTACAATTTCCCGTAACCCATCCAGCCGCCTTTCACGGAAGTCACGGTCACAAAGTCGTACTCCGTGTTTGCGCCAGCAGGGAAGTTCACCTGAAACAGCTCCCAGTTTTGGATAATGCCTTTTTTGATACGATCGGCGTGGATGGCCTTCCATGCATTTTCGCATTCGAGGTACTTGGAGGCCATACCCGGCTTGGTTTTCATGTAGTCAACAATATACCAAGTCTGGTCATTGCCCTGTGCCGAAAGCTGGAAGTTGAGCGCCAATAAGGCGATGAGGGTGAAACACAATTTAACTGTTTTCATTTTGATGAAATTTTATTGAAGCTGATTAGACTTTATTGTTTGAAATAAAAAAGAAAGTCTAAAAAGCTTTAATGATGAAAAAATAGCTGAATTGGCCAGTTGAAGGCCAATTTTAATGGAAAAAGCTTTGCAAAAGCTGGGTTATTTCACCGCCGCTGCCGCCTGCTTCGTGTCGGTAAACTGCTGGAAAGCCACGATTTTGCCGTTCTTCAGTGTCCACAAATGCGCCGTTTGCGAATCAATCGTCTTCCCGGTTGTCTTGTGCTTTGCCTTGTACCGCAGGGTGGCCAGCACCATATTGTCCGACATGTCGTGCAGTTGTATACCGGTCAAATTCCAGTATTCCCATTCTGCACCGATGCGGGCAAAGACGCCGTTCAGCACTGCGTCAGGGCCGATGTATGGGTTCTTGTCCGAATAAGGGAAACCCTCGGCTTCGTTCCAGACGATGTTGGCATCCATCGGTGCTAAAGCAGCGGGAATGTCGCCTTTGGCAAATGCCTGGTACAGCCCATCCACGATGCCAACATTTTCGGGCGATGACAGGACGATTGGGTTAAGTACCGTTTTGGCGATTTTCCATTCGCCGTTTTCTTTGGCCATTGCGTTGGCATATTTTCCAGCGATGTCAATTTTGATGTCATAAACATTCGTGATGCCGTAAACCTCGTAGGTGCCACCCGACACCCAGGCATGTTCATAATCCGACCAACGGAGGTTCATTTGCTTGAGCAGCAGTGTGGCATTGTTGAGCTTGAACTGCTCCGCAAAATAGGCGCCGATATTGGCTGCGCCTTCGATTTTCTTGCCTTCCGTATCAATCCGAACTGCATCGGAGGTGTACATTTTTTGGATGGTGGCATGGTCGCCCTGGTTGTAGGCAGCCATGAATTTTCGGGCGAAGGCATGCATGTCCAATTCATCGTTGACGGATTG
>JBGSWN010000193.1:0-17728 GCA_041752395.1 Saprospiraceae bacterium
GTTATGCCTCATTGTAGGACGACCGTAACCGAACAAAATTCCGTAACTTGCAAAACAATTTACATATCAAAAAACAAATGGACGAATTAATACAAAATATAAAGAATTTAGCCGAAGTTTATTCAGCAAACTTGAAAGGAAAAATTGAAGCAAGAACAGAAGAAATGAAAGCTGATGACAACTCTCACTATCTCATTTATCGTGTTTTAGGTATTACTTTACAAGAAGGACAACTTATTGACCAATATCAAAACACTGGACGATTTCTTTATAAGTATGCAGGCTCGTTTCTCGAAGAAGCAGCAACTTTATGTTTAAATTATAAATTTCCTGATGGAATAAAAACTAAAGTAGAAAACACGATTGGGCAACGACCAAAAACATTTGAAATTGACTTTCTAAATGCCAATGACGCAATTGAAGTTAAATGGAGAGACGCTACTACTGATGGAGACCATATTACAAAAGAACATACGAGAGTTCAAGTAATAAGAAATCATGGATATAAGCCTATTAGAGTTATGTTCTATTACCCGCAACGAGAACAGGCTATTAGAATTCAACAAACTCTAAAAACACTTTATGCAGGTGTGGAAGGAGAATATTATGGCGGTGATGAAGCTTGGGAATACTTGAAAGCTTATTCAGGAGTTGACCTAAAAGCTATTTTGACACAAATTGCTAACGAAAGGACACCCGAAAATGGAAACTAATAAAATCTATCACGGAAATTGTGTTGAAAAACTCAAAGAAATTGAAGCCAACAAAGTTGACTTGATTTACTTTGACCCACCTTTTTTTACTCAACGCAAACACAGTCTTACAAATAAAGACAATTCTAAAACGTATGAATTTGACGACAAATACAATTCTATTGAAGAATATTTAAAACTTGTTGAAAATGTTTTACAAGAATCAAAAAGGGTTTTAAAAAATACAGGAAGTGTATTTCTTCATTGCGACAAAACGGCATCACACAATATTAGAGTTGTAATGGACAAGATTTTTGGACGTGAGAATTTCCAAAGTGAAATTATTTGGTCATATAAAAGATGGTCAAATGCTAAAAAAGGATTGCTAAATGCTCATCAAGTAATTTTCTTTTATTCCAAAACACAAGACTTTAAATTCAATACGCTTTATACTGATTATTCAGCAACTACTAATCTTGACCAAATTTTACAAGACAGAGAACGTAATGAAAATGGGAAATCTGTTTATAAAAAAGATGAAAACGGTAATGTAGTTTTAGGTAAAGAGAAAAAAGGTGTTCCTCTTTCTGACGTTTGGGAAATTCCATACTTAAATCCAAAAGCAAAAGAAAGAACAGGATACCCAACTCAAAAACCAGTTTTACTACTCAATCAAATTTTAAATATCGTTACAGAAGAAGGCGACTTGGTTGTTGACCCTTTTTGTGGCAGCGGAACAACTTGTGTTTCTGCAAAATCTTTGAAAAGACAATTTATTGGAATTGATATTTCAAAGGATGCGGTTGAACTTGCAAATTCACGATTAGAAGAAATGGTAATTTCAGAATCCAATCTTTTAAACAAAGGAACAAACGAGTATCAAGAGAAAACTGAAAAAGAACTAGCCATTTTACAAAACATAAATGCTTTTCCTGTTCAAAGAAATAGTGGAATTGACGGATTTTTAAAAGACCATTTTGAAGGTATGCCAGTTCCAGTAAAAATTCAAGGAGAATATGAAACAATAGAAGATGCAATTGAAAAACTAGAAAAGGCATCTTATGGTAAGGACTATAAAATGAAAATCTTAATCCAAACAAGAGAAACAGGAATAAGCCGACTTTTTGGTTTTGAATCGGACGTGACAATAATGAAATCACTTGAATTGCAGACGAAAGACCTGCTAAAAAAGAACAACGAAGGCATAACATCGGTTTTGCAAAATGGCGGGTTTAGCGCTTCTATGAAAGTTTAGTGCAATGTTCAAGTTCAGTTTTTCAATTGAACATTTGTGCTAAAAATCCGCCACTTCGCAAAGCCGAGAACCGTTAGCAGTAATTACCTAAAGTCCACCAATTTTTAGTATCCAAACTTGACAATAAAAGCCACCCACCGCCCATTTTCACCCATCATCCGCACCCATCCCACCAAACTTCCCAGAATTTCTGCTAAAATACCCACGCTCAATTTCTTGTGCCATGAAAATTAATACCTTCTAAGTCTTTGATAATCAGTCATTTTTTGAACCCAAACAAAAATTTCTGCACCAACAAAAAAAGAAGTGGGAAACAAGCCAGAATTTCTGGCTCGTTTCCCACTCAAAAAAGCATGGGTGGCAGATAAAGAACGAAGGTTCACAGCTTGGGTGGATTCTTTTGCCCTTTTTCTGCCACGGCACCTGAGCAATCAGGTGGTTGGTGTTTCGGTATTGTCAGTGCTACTGCTGTCTGATTTTGTGTCGTCTTTTTTATCGTCCTTTTTTCGAGGCCCTTTTTTGAAGAGTTTCACAAATTCGTCGTACAGCGATTTCAGGTCGGGAAAGTCAACAACATCGGTGGTCAGCAATTGGTAAAGGCGGAACATCTTGGCGGCGATAAGCTGGCCAGTGGAGATGCGAAGGCCCTCTACTTTGTTGATGCAAGTCAGGAGGTCACGGGTAAGGCCAGGTGCGTTGTTGTAAGTGTTTTTCCATTCGGCAAGTTGCTTCCTGTCAAAACGGTCGGGATAAAGCGTCGGCTTCGATTGAAGCGTCGGTAGTACGGTGTCGAACAAGGCGGCCATCTTGGCAGAAAGCTTGTGCTTGCTGCTAACCTCTTTTGCTGTCAAAGCCTGTGCATTGGCAGCATCCAGCAGGGCATTCAACTCCGCAATTTTCGTGGAAATCTGCTCGAAAGTAGTTGGTTCCATGACGAAAAATGGTTGGTGAAGAAATCATGGGGTCATTGGTTTTTATCGTCCTTGGTCATCGCTGGGGCTTGGATTCCCCTAGGCTGGTGCTTTTGGCGAGTAAATATCAATGGACCACATGGGTGTTTGCGTGTTTTACAAGTTTTCGCTGCTTGGGAAGCTGTTTGTTGTATGGGTTGTTTAACGAGGGCGCCCGGTCGCTTTGGTGGCTTGTAAAAACGGGTGCAATATAAGGGTTGGGTTTAATATAAACAAGGGGTTGACGGGAAATGGATGACTGATTGTTTGAGGAATGTTGCTGGGGTGATTGTGAAGGTTTGCTTTTAATTTCTGCGGGGTGAATGGAGATGACTGAACAGGCTGCATCGTTTCTTTTTTGGCTTGGTGGTAAACGGAAGTGTGTGCCCAGACTACATCCCCCTAACCCCCTCCCGAGAAATCGGGACAGGCTCTTCAAAGGGGGAATTAAGGTCTGCTAAATTGTACGATTTTAGCAAAAACGCAGACATGAATCCGAATTTGCTTGAGCACATAATTTAGCAAAATAGCAGGGACTAATTCCCCCTTTGAAGAGCCTGTCCCGATTTCTCGGGAGGGGGTAGGGGGGATGTAGTCTGGGCAGTCCTTTACATTTACCGACAAGTCAATAACATCAATGTAAAGGGGGATGTAATTTAAGCAAACAAGAACAATACCCCAATCTTTAAAGCAATCATTGCCCCATTTCCAGTCGTCTTTCTTTTATCACTTCCATCAGAAACTCCAAACAATCACGGATATAATATTTGACCATTCTGTTTCTAATTCTGACAACCTTCAATCCCAAGCTTTCTAGGCGTTCTTGCCTTTTTATGTCTTTTATGATGACATCATCCTCGCCATGAATGTCTCCATCCAGTTCGATTACCAGCATTAATTCGTGACAGAAGAAATCCACGATATACTCGTCAATTGGAACTTGACGATGGAACTCCACGCCAAAGCTTTTTCCTTTGACGGCTTTCCAAAAGATGATTTCTGAGAAAGTGCTGTTCTTCCTCAGTTTTCTTGCAAGCTCTTTCAGCTTTGGGTTGTAAGGGATGATTTTGTTTCTCATAGTCTTTGGTTTTGGTTTCTGCAAGTTAGGGGGATGTAGTCTGGGCAGACCCTTCCAATTACCAACAGTCAAAAAAAGTAAGGTAGCCTGCGCAGACATACCCCATCCTCACATCTTTCTTATCCAAATATTCCGAAAGCTCACCAAATCCCCATGGTCTTGCAGCATAATCGGGCCATCGCCGTGGGCCACGTTTTTGGGTAGGCCGATGTATTCCGTTGTTCCTTTGATTTCGGTGTGGTTCTGCAACACCACGCCGTTTTGGATGACGGTGATATAGGCAGACACCACTTTCACGCCATCAATGCCGAATTTTGGGGCGGTATAGATGATGTCGTAAGTCTGCCACTCACCGGGAGGGCGGCATGCATTGGCGAGGGGAATGCTCTGCTTGTAGATGGAACCTGTCTGGCCGTTCGAGTAGGTGACGTTGTTGTAGCAGTCGAGTACCTGCACCTCGTATTTCCCCTGCATGAAGATGCCGCTGTTGCCCCGGCCTTGGCCTTCGCCTTTTACGACCGATGGCTCTCGCCATTCGATATGGAGTTGGTAGTCGCCGAATACTTTTTTGGTGTAAATGGCACCTGCGCTGGGTCTCACGGTCATGGCACCGTCCTTTACGTCCCAGGTTGCGGCGGTGCCGTTTTCATGGGTAAATTCATTGAGGTTTGTACCGTCAAATAGCACGATGGCATCGCTGGGCGCAGCAGTCCCCGTGCCAGGTGTCACGATTTTCGGCACGACTTCCCAAGCTTCGGTGAGCTTCGGGTCCCATTTTTCGGAAGCTTTCTGGTCGGCCACTTGGGCGGTGAGGATGCGTTGTACTGCAAAGCAGATGAAGACGATGAATAGCAATTCTTTTTTCATGTTGTATTATGATTGATTTAAAATTTGTTTGCGGAGCAAAACAACAAAATGAATGGGAGTTTTTTTTGTAAAATCTGTGGTGGTTTTTTTTTTAGGTGGTGGGGGATTGCAATTTCATGGGTCTAATGTCATGAGGCGTTGCCCCGGGGTTAATGTCGTGGGGCGTAAAATCATGTGGCGTAAAATCATGTGGCGTTTTATCATAGGGCGTTGCCCTATGCTGAGGTATGCCGCCCTTTCAGGGCTGTATTTGGTTTGTAGCCCTGAAGGGGCGAAATATAACAGGATAGGGCAACGCCCTATCGTTAAACGAAAACAACGCCCTATTTCCTATCAGAATGAAATTTTTCAAAAAAAACCAAACTCTCCGGATTCCGCATCGAGTCCAAATTCGCTGCCTTTTCCAGTGGTTTTCCCATTAGGATTTTCTTTACAGGAGCCTCCATCTTCTTGCCGCTGATGGTATAGGGGATGTCCGGGCAAACGATGATGTCGTCCGGGACGTGGCGGGGCGAGTAGTCGCTGCGCAAAGTCTGGTTGATGGCCTTTTTCAGTTCCTCATCCAAAGTTTTCCCCGCTTGAAGAAGCACAAAAAGGGGCATATAGTCGCCGCCGCCCGGTAGTTCGATATTGACGATGAGGCTGTCCTTCACCTCCTTGATTTTGTCCATCGCCCGGTAGATTTCTGCGGTACCGATGCGGACGCCTTGGCGGTTCAGTGTGGCATCCGAGCGACCGTAAATGATGACGCCGTCGTGTTCCGTGATTTCAATCCAATCGCCGTGCCGCCATACATTGGGGTACATGTCGAAATAGCTGGCTAGGTAGCGCTCGTGGTTTTTATCCCCCCAAAAGAATACGGGCATGGAGGGCATCGGCTGCGTCACCACCAGCTCGCCGACGCCTGATTTTACTGGCTTTCCAACCTCATCCCAGGCTTCGATGCCAGCGCCGAGGCAGCGGGATTGTATTTCCCCTAAATAAACAGGGGCCATCGGATTGCCGCCGACCCATGCCGTGCAGACATCCGTGCCACCGGCCATGCTGCTGAGCCAGAGGTCTTTTTTTACATGCTCGTAAACCCAATCGTAGGCATCGGGGGGTAGGGGAGAGCCCGTACTGCCGATGCTGCGGAGGGCGCTCAGGTCGTGGTCTTTGCCGGGTTCGATGCCCTGTTTCATGCAGGCACTGAGGAACGGGGCGCTGGTGCCGAAGTGGGCGATTTTGGCTTTCTCGGCCAGTTCCCAGAGGCGGTTCAGGTCGGGGTAGCCGGGGCTGCCGTCGTAGATGACAATGGTCGCTCCCGCCAGCAGGCTCGCATTGACGAAGTTCCACATCATCCAGCCCGTGGTACTGAACCAGAAGAACCGCTCGCCGGGGTGTACGTCGTTGTGGAAATGCAGGTATTTCAGGTGTTCGAGGAGGTTGCCGCCGTGCGAATGGGTGATGGCCTTGGGAATCCCAGTCGTGCCGCTGGAGTAGAGGATGTAGAGCGGGTGGTCGAAGGGGACGGGGTCGAAGGTGAGGGGGGCGTTGAAGCGGAGGGTGTCGTTCCAGTTACGATTTACGATTGACGATTCTTGATTTACGATTGACGATTGACGATTTACGACGGGGGCTGCATCATTGGGCTGGCCGAATTTCAAACCGCCAGGGTTTAGGTAGTTAATTAAAATTAGGTTTTTTACCGTTGGTAATTTCTCGCACAGTTCGCTGATGACAGCTGTTTTATCGAAAGGTTTACCGTTGTAGGTATAGCCGTCGGCGGCGAAGAGGACTTTGGGTTCGATTTGGGAGAATCGGTCCACGATGCTGTTGATGCCGAAGTCCGGCGAGCAGCTGGACCAGATGGCGCCAATGCTTGCGCAAGCGAGAAAAGCGTAGGTGGCTTCCGGGATGTTGGGCAGGTAGGCGGCCACGCAGTCGCCTTTTTGTATGCCGATGCTACGCAAATAGGCGGCCATGCTGGCGACTTGGCTGCGCATTTCGCCCCAAGTGATTTCTACCAAATCCAAGCGTTCCGAGGAAAAAACGGTAGCAATTGCGTCATCTAATGTCTCCTTTCTATTGTCTAAAGTCTTTCTTTCAAAGATATGTTCTACATAATTCAGCGTAGCGCCTTCAAACCAAACCGCACCGGGCATTTTGCGCTCCCGCAACACCTGTTTGTAGGGGCTGTGCGAAATGACCTTGAAGTATTTCCAGCAGGATTCCCAGAAGTCTTCCACATTTTCAACGGACCATTCCCAGGCTTCATGGTAGTTTTGAAAATTCAAATTGTAGTTTTGTGCCAACCAATCGAGGTAGTGGCGCAGGTGGGAATGCTGAATGAAATCCTGATTGGGTTGCCAAAGCATGGTGCTGAGTTATTGAGTTATTGCGATATTGGGTGATTGGGTGCGAAGGTAAAATTAGCAAACTTTCTTGGCCGATATTGCTGCGATAGATTTCCGAAAAGGCAAAGTTTTCGGAAATCTTGTCGAAAACACTACTTTTGAAATTATCAAAGCCATTTTATGAAAAACAAAACGACTTACTTCACGAAATGCCTAGCGGCAACGCTGGCCGGGTTTGCCATTTTCACCATTTCTGCTTGCGCCTCTTTGATGGGCATGGCCGGTGGCGATAACGCCCAGCCACCAATTGATTATTCCAATCCAGATGGCTTGGATTACACCCCCGTCAGCTTCAACATCCTGCAACTGAACGATGTGTACGAAATTGCCCCGTTGGAAAAGGGCAAGGTGGGCGGCATGGCGAGGGTGGCCACTTTTCGCAATCAATTGCTGGATGAAAACTACAACCTGATGACGGTGTTGGCAGGGGACTTCCTCAGCCCGTCGTTGCTCGGCACGATGAAGTACGAGGGCAAATCCATCAAAGGCCGCCAGATGGTGGAGGTGATGAACGCCGTTGGGGTAGGTTTGGTCGCCTTCGGCAACCACGAATTTGATGTAAAAGAGGCGGAATTGCAGCAGCGGATGGATGAGTCGTATTTCGACTGGCTGGGTACGAATGTGCTGCACCAGACCGACAAAAAAATCGAGCCGTTTTACAAAGAGAGCTATGATTACAAATATTTTGCGCCAGAGACCTACGTCTGGGAAATCGAGAATTACAACGGTGAACCAGTGCGGGTTGGGTTCTACTCCGCCACAATCAATGATAACCAGCAGCCGTGGGTCTATTACGAAGACCCGTACCAAGAGGCGACGAAGGCGTATTTGGAATTGGTGCAAAAATGCGATGTCATCATCGGACTGACGCATTTGGAGCTGGCGCAAGACATGAAACTGGCGGCGCTTTTACCCAAAACCAAGCTCATCATGGGCGGCCACGAGCACGATAACAGCCTCGATTCCATCGGCAACGTGGTCATTGCGAAGGCCGACGCCAATGCCAAGTCGGTCTGGGTGCACCGTTTTACCTATTATCCCGATACAAAGGTGACGTCGCTGGAGTCCGAGTTGGTGAAAATCACGGACGAAATCCTTGCTGACCCAACGGTTGACGAAATTGTCCAGCGCTGGCAGGAGGTGCTCACGCAGCAAATCAAGCAAGTGGTGGACGACCCTAACGAGGTCATTTACCAAGCAAAAACGCCACTGGATGGGCGGGAAAAATCGGTGCGGAATTTTCAAACCAACCTCGGCGGAATCATCGCTGGGGGGATGGCTACAGCAGGTAAAAAGCCCGTGGATGCTGCATTTTTCAATGGTGGCTCCATCCGTTTGGATGACCAGTTGAGTGGGGATATAACTGCGGTGGACGTGTTCAGGGCGCTGCCGTTTGGTGGCGGAATTTACGAAGTGGAACTGAAGGGAAGCATTTTGAAAAAAGCACTGGATGCAGGCCAGGAAAACAAGGGGCTTGGTGGTTATTTGCAATGGTACGGCATTGAATACGTGGAGGCCAGCAAGTCGTGGAAAGTGGCGGGCAAGCCACTGAGCGAGGCTAAAACCTACCGAATCATGACTTCGCAATACGTTTTTGAGGGCAAGGAAGCCCGTCTCGATTTTTTCAATCAAAAGAATTTCGTGAGCTGGGAAACGGCGAAGGAGGGCGATGAGAAGGATTTGCGCAGCGATATTCGAAAGGCGGTAATTGCTTATTTGCGACAGTAAAAATGAAGAACCAAGCAGCTGGCGGCAGCTATTCAGAACCTTTTCATAAAATACTTTACCAATGAAAACCTGCTTTATTTTCCCATTTATTCTTCTTTTTTCTTTTCCACTTGCTTCGCAAAACGCTTGGAAAGATGCGGTTGCATTGCACGCCTATTTTGAGTTCAACCCAGACCGGAAGCGGGTTGAAATTGACAATTCGGAGGGTGATGAAGTAGCCGCTGATGCCATAAAAATCTTGGCTGCCTACGCCACCGACACCAATGACGATGGTACTATTTCAAAGGCGGAATACAACGAAAGTTTCAAGGGCAATCCCTTCATTTCGCAGGAGCAAATCGCTCAATCCGTTTTCAATCTTGCAGGGATATTGACAAAGACGCCTAATCAGGAATTGGTTGCGACGAGCAAAGGTGAAGGTTCGAGCGGCGCGCTGGCTGGTGGGAATTTTGTGACGAGGCTTGCTGACGGCTTGGCCATTTTCATCGTGAAACGCACCAAGGAGGAACTGAACGCTACTTTCTTTGAGGGGCTTCGCAAGAAAATGGAGGAAGAGCCCGCCTATCGTTCGTTGTTCCCGGCCACTTATGATTTGTTGTACATCATCGGCAACGAAATCTACAACTACAATGCCTACATCAAAACGCTTCGAGAGAGTTTTACGAAGGATTTAGACCTGCTGCCCATGAATTTTCAGCAGTTCATTTTGGACAACCAAGTGGTGAAAAAGCAGGAATTCCAGCTAGCTTTGGAAGATTTGGTCAGCAGTTCAAAAATGATAATGGACGGCGAAAATCCATTGAGAATGCTGCAATTCATGGCGGATTCGGCGGCCATTCAAGATGCCAGCCGTTGGGCGATGATTGAAAAAATGGAGACGAAAAACGCCATGCAGAACTTGGCAATGAGCCTGAAAATGCTCAAAATGATGACCGCTTCGTTGGTCGAACCAGCGGATGAAACTTGGGCCGACCCCAGTGAAATCAAGCGCCAAATGGGCAACCTTGAGCACGCTTATATCTACTTGGGATTGCTTTGGCAACAGGGGCTGAACATCAAATTCAGCAATGGGCAAGATTTCAGGGGTGCGTTGGGAAACTTGGCAAATAAGGCCGAAACCCCGTTGGAAATTCGGAATTTCCTGCTTTCACTCGTTCAGCTTGGCAAAATGCTCCAACAAAGCGGGCGGGATTTGATTGACCAATCCAAAAAGATACAAAGCATCAAGGACATTAATCTGGATTCTCTGAAGGCAGTCAGTGCTGATTTTGAAAAAGACCTACAGGTTTTGGTAAATCAGGTGAAGGACAATGCTAGACTGAACGACGAGTATATTCGGTTTGCGGGGTTGCTTTTCGACTTGTTCGACCAAGCCCGGAATTTTCGTTGGATTTTGTTTGCTGGTGAAAAATCACCAACCGGGCAGCCATCCAACGACCAGCAAAATGGCGAAAGTGGGGTCAAAAACCCGACAAAAACTAAAAATCCCAAAAAGAATAAAATTAATGAATTACCCCCCCTCGACCAACTTGAACGCCAAGTTTTCAGCGTGATGCGAAACCTTTTCGATTTGGAATTCAACATCAAGCAGGGGCGATACTCCAACGCAGTCACGAATTTGACAGGTATTTTGACGGAAATCTTGAGCGAAGATGATTTTAAGTACAAAAAGCAATTTCTCCGTCATGCCAATTTCATGGCCTCGGTAGCGGAGGCCAGGGATGCCAAAGAAATCGCAGCGGCCATTGAGCTTTTCGCCCTGCCACCGGGTAGTTCTAGGATGAAAAAGCAATCGCCGGTGAGTGTTTCATTGAATTCCTACGGCGGTATGGCCTACGGTTGGGAGCATGATTTGAACAAGTTGGTGGATGAAAAAATTGGGAAGGATAAAAATGTGCTGTCAGCGTACGCACCCTTGGGCATTGACCTCAATTTTGGCCTTCAGCAACATGGCAGCTTGAGTTTTTATACCCAATTGATTGATGTTGGGGCGCTGTTCGCCTACCGTTTCAGCAATGAAACTTCCAATATTCCAGAACTCAAATTTCAGAACATCGTTTCGCCTGGCTTTTACGGGGTTTATGGGTTTCCGAACAATGTCCCGGTTTCCTTTGGTATCGGTGCACAGCTGGGCCCAAACCTCCGCAAAATTGACGACAACCTCGGCTTGGATGTGAAAACGACCAATGCATGGCGTTTCGGGTTTTTCCTGTCGGTGGATATTCCGATTACGCATTTTTATAGCAAATAATAGATGTGATCGGGTGAGAGGGGTGATTGGGTGAGCCTTGCCACTAGCAGCCCTCAGCCGATCATATCTCTGACTTTCTCACTTTCTCACCCTCTTATTTTACTTCATAAAAAATATAGGAAGCCCGTTCTGGGGAGCAAAGAGCGAGTCTATCCCCTTCGGCAATGACGTAGTATTGGAAGCCGCCGGGCTTGGGCAGGGTAAGGCTGTAAGTGCCAGCGGCGGCGGTCATTTCGACTTGTTTAAACGGTTCTTTTGGGCTGCTGCGGTGCATGAGCCATACTTTTTGGGCATCTTGTACTTTGGCGGTGATAGTTACCTTCGCATTGGCAACAGTGTGCTTCACTTCGCCCATCACTGGGTTTTTTCCTTTGAAAATTGGGTGGTCGAGTAGGGTAGCAGTCCGGGTTTTCATCAACTCCTCGATGCCTATGATTTCAGTGTTCCATATTTCAGCAGTACTGCGAAGGTTGCGGTTGAAGTCCTCGAAAGAATAGAGCCGACTTGGGTCAGCCTTCACCTCATCCCGAATGAAAGCCTGCATGTCTTCCGCTTTCTTCAGGTATTCGCCATTGGCGAAGTTTTCCAGCAGAATGGTGCGGCAGTGACCAATATAAACCTTGCGCCAGAAGGAGTTTGTCAGCACATTGGTAATGAGCGGACGCTTAGGGTTTTTGTTTTTAAAATGCGTAAAAAGGCTGAAATCCTGTAGTTCTTGGTTGGTCAACTCGCCCTTTTTCTCGCCATCCAATCGGAAGCCACCGAAGCTGATGTTCATGTCCCAAATCATTGGGGTCATCAGGCCATCAGGGGTTTTGTACAGGTAAAAATTATGGCTGAAACGGCCCGTATAGCTGTCGAGGTTCACGAGGACATGGTTGAAAGCATGCATCCAAAGTGTAGCGTCCACATTCAGTACGGACTCGATTTTGTCGGGGCTTTGATTAAGGGTTTTTACAAGATTGATGAGGTCAATAAAGCCCTGTTTTTCATCCTTGCTTTGCAGCTCATACCAGCCTTCATAGCATTTAGGGTTGTCACCAATATAGAACAGCGAAGAGAACTCAGCTTCCTTGCAACCCATGGGCGTCATTTGCACATCTTCCCATTCAGGGTCGCATTTAAAGAAGGTATTGTCTGATTCCCCATAGCTGTCATTCAGCAGCTTTTCATCCACTGATTGGGTGTTGTTGAACAAGCCGATATACTCGTCATTCACATATACTTTGGCAAAATTGCAGAGCGGGGCAGGCATGTATTTGCGGGCAATTTCATAGGATATATACTCCCGCATGAAGCTTGGGTCCATGAAAACATTGCTCAATTTCAATGTTTCATACCCACCTGGGAAAGACTGCTTTTTATCTGAATAATCTGCTTTCAGGTTAAATGGAAGCTTGGATTTACCATGTTTTTTCGGATTTTTATAAGAACTATTCCCTTTATAGCGAACACCAACACCTTCAAATATTTGCCCATCAATATCTACCGTGGCGGGCATACGTTCCTTGTATCCTCTCGATTTTAAAGAATCCAGTTTTTTGTCCCAATCCTTTGTTTCAAATTTGATTTTGATGACCGGAATATGGTCAGGGCTGTAAAGGTTTTGTGTGTAACCCGTGGTAAAACAAAGAAAGGAAAAAAGGAAAAGCAGGTATCGAATCATAATCATTGATAAATTGAGAATTGAGCATTGAGCATTGAGAATTTGCATTGTGCTCGTTCTCAATGCTCAATGCTCAATGCTCAATTACTTGTTTAACGCTTCCAACGTGGATTTATGCTTCTCCCACATATAATTAGCAGGACTATAACTTACCAGGCCGGGGTTTTCTGCTTGAATATAGTATTCGATGGACGCTTCGCCATTCTGAGGGACGATGGTGACTCCGAACACATTGTTGTTGGCCGTGCCATCGTCGTTTTTGCCATCGTCCAGCATGGTCACTTGGCTGAACTTGCCTGTCCCATCCAAGCGATAGAACAATTCCACCCGGCGTGGGTACTTGTCCACCTTGGCAGTGATGTGGAAATGCGACATTTTCTGGCTGGAAAGTTCCTTCCTTTTTTCTACCTGCACTTCCATAATATCTGGCGGGAAAATAGCGATGTCCACATGCGATTTCAAGAAGGAAGTTCGGCGGGTCATCAATTCCAACAGGCCAGGGATTTTGCTCTTTTTGCCCACTGTTTTGTCGAGACTAGCCTCAAATTCGTCAATGGTGTAGTACTTGTTCGGGTCAGCGATTACGTCAGGGCGGATTGCTTTCTGCAATTCCCTTGCCCGCTGCTCGAACTTGCCACTGATGAACCAATCCTGCAAAATAGTACGCAGGTGCGAGCGGTAAATCTTGTTGTAGTTGGCATCCTCCAACAGCTTGCTGATGAGCGGTTTTGTTGGATTGTCAAATTGAAGCAGCGGGTCCATTTCCTGCAAAGCCTTGAGCTTGAGGTCGGAGCCGATGCCGATGTTTTTGAAACTGCCAAAAGCAAGGTTGAGGTCCCAAACGATGGGTGTAAATCGGCCATCGTCATCTTGGTACAAATAGAAATTGACGCTGTGCTGGCCGGTGTAGCTGCTCAGGTTGACGATGACGTTGTTGTACGCCAACATCCACAAAGCCCTGTCCACGTTGAGGATGGTCTCGATTTTGCCTGTTTCTTGGTTAAGAATCCGGGCCAATTCCATCAACTCTTTGGTGCCGTGCTCGGAGATTTTATCGAAATTGTTTTCGTAGCAAGCCACGGACTCATCGTATTCCAAAGAACCGTAGAGGTTGTTTTTGCAACCCGCAATCGTCTTGTCGCCAGCATCCTGATTTACCTTGAAAAAAGCATTGTCCGTGCTTGCGAAGTAGCGGTTTAGGAACTCGTCCTCGTTCACCGACTCTACGTTGGCGAGCAGCCCGTACATTTTACCATTGATGGTCACCTTGGCAAAATTGGCCTTTGGCGCTGGCATATAAGTCCGGGCAATTTCATATCCCAATACTTCCCGAAGCAAGCTGGGGTCACGCAGGGTGTTGGAGAGTTTTAGGACGTGATACCCTTGGTAGGTCTCCGTTTTGTCCTTCATGTCCAGTACGATGTGGAGCGGATTGCGAGGTGTGCCAGGGGCAAACGACTTGAAACCACGGTAG
The DNA here is from genome assembly GCA_041752395.1 of Saprospiraceae bacterium. Classification (GTDB taxonomy): domain Bacteria; phylum Bacteroidota; class Bacteroidia; order Chitinophagales; family Saprospiraceae; genus UBA6168. The sequence continues at coordinate 14,358 of JBGSWN010000193.1, forward strand.
CGCACCCCTGCATTTTGGAATTTTTGACCATTCACTTCCACCACGGCAGCCAAGAGTCCGTCGCCATTGAAACGCAAGGAATCGAGGTAATAACTCCAGTTATTTTGCTTGAAAGTGATGCTGATGGCTTGCACTTTGTCCGTGGAAAAAAGTTCGGAAGGTGCTGGCTTTGTCTGCGAGTTGGCAATTTGGAGGCCAGCAAACAAAAAAGAAAACAAGAAAAGTGGAAGATGCTTCATGTTTTGTAAATAACGATTGTCGTTTTTGTTTTCAAATAATGCTTTGAAAATCAATAGTTTATGTCTCAAAGGTTGTTTTCAAAGGAAAATTGCGAACAACCTGTTTGAATCAATCTGCAATATTAAAAAATCTTGGTGGCCCAAGGGTCAGTTGCCTAGCTTGTTTCCTCAAAATAACCTGTTTTTGTGTTTTTCCTGACCTTGTCCCAATGAAAGTAGCGTCCGTTCATCACCACGTAAACACCCGTCGGCAAAGTCTGCAAAAAAGCCAGCGCACTGCCCAGGTTAAAAAATCCATCCGAGGAAGTACCAAATGCGTAGGGAACCATCGCCCCGGTCAGCACCACGGTTTTTTCCCCAAGTTCATAATTGGCGAGAAATTCCGCCGTTTTCACCATCGTGTCCGTACCATGCGTGATGAGGATTTTATCGAATTGGCTCCGCTTGCAGTTGTGGGCGATGATTTCCCGGTCGGCGTCCATCAATTCGAGGCTGTCCACCATCATCAGGGTTTTCACGTCGAAATCCACGGTGCAGCGACCCCGCTCCAGCATCGTGGGCACATGGGTGCTGCGGAAATACAGTTGCCCGGTGATGTAATTGTACTCCTTGTCGAAAGTGCCTCCTGTGATAAATACCTGTACCATGTTGTGTAGCAAAAGGTTGTTGAAAGCCGTGCCTTCAGGTTCGTGGCAAAGATTGGGAATTCTGAGAAGGGTAGGAGGGTTTTGGAGAAAATATTTGGGATGGGGCTTGCGGAGGGCGGTTTGGGGGGCCGCCTGAGGTGTGGCAAGCGCCGCTTCGCTTACCTGTCCCCATGGGAACGCTTGCTGGAACCTTGGACTTTTTCACAGTAGTGGTGCGAAGCTATTTGGGAAGTCTTGCGCCATCGGAGTCCCTTTGGGGCAAACCGCCTGATGTACGCTTCCAAGTCACGCTTTCGCTAGACTTGAAAGAGCTACTGCTATTTTGGGAAGAAATATACTTGCCATAACTGGGTAGGACTCGGCTCATAGTATGCGTTTGGGCAAAGCTACAAAATCAAATTCTGCTTTGCGCCAATGCACTATAGCCCGCTGGTCTAGGCGGTTGCAAACCGCCTGGGGTACGCTTCCAAGTCACGCTTGCGCTAGACTTGAAAGAGCATACTCTGCTCACATACTTGGCACAGCGGGTTACGCACTGGTTCCCATTTTTTCAGCCTCTCAAATTTTTAGACATGTTCTTATTGCTTTTTAAAATTAATTCTCTTTTCATCCATAAAATTAAACGCTACCAATAGAAAAACTATTTGTGATAATACAGGCATCACGTAAGAAAAAAATAAAATTATTAATGGTGTTTTTTTGTCAAAACCTTTTACGAGGAATACATTCATATTATTTGGTAAATACCTCAATTCTACCGAATCACCTTGCATTGTACTAACAAAAGGGTTGTAATTGCTAATTTTCCTTTTGACAGTTACAATTGTTCCTTTATTATTTGAAAAAATAAAATTAATTTCATTTTCTTTTTTTTCTTTCACAATGGCTTTTGTTGTTATTGCTTCCTTTTCAAATGCCAATTTAGCTCCAAGTATTGGATATAAATACAATTGCAATAATGCAATTCCAAAGGCGAAAACGACACATCCAATCCTACCCGAAATTGAGTTATTTATTTTCATCACCGTAATTATTGTCGACTCTATCAGACTGTGATGTAGTTAAAACTTCTACAGTTGTAGCAACTCCATTTACCATCTTTAGTCGAACAGATTCAACATTTGCGACTTTTGTATTTTGCAGAGCTTTTGTAGTAGCTCTTGTAATTTCTCGCATTTCTTTTTTGGAAACACCTTGCACTGTAAGGTTTCGTTTCACTTCTTCCTTTATCGCCCTTTTTGCTTGATTTGAAAATATGTTTTTCATGGCAAACTTGCTTGCTTCTTTGTTTACCATCGATTCGGCTGCACCACCAGCTGCACCACCAACTATGCTTGAGGGAATTCCTATAAGCATATCAGTTACTACCTCATCTTCATTTAAATGTTCTCTTTCGCCTTGAGCAATTTCAATACTTTGTTCTGCAATTGAACTTGAAGCACCTGCAATCCCACCTGCTGCACCAATTATTAGCCCTGTTTCCACGGTTCCTGCTCCAACAAACGCAGCAATCCCCACGCCAGTTCCAATAATTGCACCCGCTACCGCTCCACCCAGAGCTTTTTTACCTGCATTTTTTAGACGATCTTTCAATGTTCCTTCGGAACTAAAAAAACCATATAACCCTCCAGCAATACCTCCCACTACTGCTCCTGCTATGCATGTTGGGCAGTTGCCATCAGGGTCATTCAAATTTACAGGGTTATTCCAAGCATATGCATAAGGTGATTTATTATTCTGATTTAGGTCATCAGCCAAACCATCAACAACAACCCACCTCCCCACGCTCGCATCGTACCACCTCGCCCCATAATCGTTCAAATTCAGCCCAAAGTCATCATTGAATTCCTTCCCATTGTACTGGTACTTGTTGTCAAGTATGGCATCGTTCATCCAGGGGCCATCCATGTTCAGGCCGAAGGGGTAGTAGTGGTTCTCTTGGAGCACTTCGTTGGTAGCGGGGTTGCTCGTCTCGTTCACCACGCCGTTGTTGTCGAGGTCGGAGAAGGAGATGCGGGCGTTGCCAAGGTGGTCTTTTATCGTGTACTCGTACCTTGGTGCACCACTGAAGTAACGCACCCGGCCCTCGGCGGTGTAGATGGCCTCCCGCACGCCGTCCCTGTACTCGATACCACCAAGGTAATCCTGTGTATAGTTCACCGTCGGGCCCGTCTTCACCGTCTTGCGCAGCTTCGTCCCGGCGGCGTCGTACAATATGTCAATGGTGTTGGATTGTGCGCCGCTCGTAAAGGTAAACGTTTTTGGTAGATTCAAGTGGTTGTAACCAATTGTCATGCTTTTATAAGGGTCGGAGGTCATATTCCCGTTTACGTCATAGGCGTAGCTGCCCGTGCCGCCGCCGGGGTTGAAGCCCTTTGCTTTGTAAGTTGCCGAGGCCGCATCCGTGATGCTGCTGATTTTGTTGGTGCCAGCGGTGTAGGTATAGGTGAGGTTGTCTATCTGTGCGAAGTTCCAGCAGGCACCG
>JBGSWN010000194.1:0-16247 GCA_041752395.1 Saprospiraceae bacterium
GGTCGGAAGAATCAATTGGCCACAGTTGTCAGCCACCATGGGGCGCATGGGCTGTGGCGTGTTGGACGGACAGGCCACCGTGGAGCCGCCGTTGGCGGGCATGGTGAAGTCTTCCCGCTCGATGGTGTAGGTGTAGGTCCAAGTGCTGGTGTAACCCTCGCAGCCGTTATAAGTCCAAGTGTAGGTACGGGTACCCTCGCAGGTCAGCGGGTTCGGATTGTTGGTAATGACCGGGCCCCCAGTTGGGTTAACGGGATTGCCGTTCTGGTCGGTTCCTGTCGGTGGTGTTGGCGGTGTGGCCTGGGATGGGCAGGCTACTGTAGCGGAGCCATTGGCAGTTAACGTAATATTCGGAAGTGTGCAAGAATCGCAGGCATCACCAATGCCGTCATTGTCTGTATCTGCCTGGTTGGGATTGGACGTGTTGGGGCAGTTGTCATTACAGTCGGCCACTCCATCGTCGTCCATATCTACATCACTCTGGTATTCATAAGCTCCCATGTCTATCAATGCCACCCCATTGATGGCATCAAACTTCCGGAGGTTGTTGTCAAGGTCCACCAAGATGCTGTTGGCGGCATCGCTGCCAGCGTCAATGGCGGGGGAGCAGGCTGTGAGGCGTAGGTTGCCGCCCGCTGCGTTGACGAAGAGTGGGTCGGCGTTCAGGTTGCCCGTGCCGGGGTAGCCGCCCTGCACGATGGAGTAGCTGGTATTGGAATTGCCCGCAATCGAACCTCCCACATTTTCCCAGATTATACAGTTCGTGATGGTGGCCGTACCAGAGTTTTGGTTGTAAACGGCGGCTGCACTGCCGGTGTTCCCGGAAATCGTGCAGTTGGTCAAAGTGGCCGTAGAGGAAGATTCGGTCAGCATGGCGCTTCCCCAGGCCGAGACTGTGTTTCCTGTGAAGGCACAATTGGTGAAACTGGGGAAACAGTTGTTGCGGTTGTAAACTGCGCCGCCGAAATCTGCATTGTTTTCGGAAAAGATACAGTTGGCGATGGAGGGGGAGGAATTGTCGCCATTGAAAAGCCCACCGCCTCTAAGAGCCCCATTGGACTTGATGATGGTAAAACCGTCCAAAATTGCCGTGGCGTTGGTACCGGTGCCATTGACGATGCGGTAGATGTTGTCGCTGTTGTCGCCCGGTGTGCCGATGTCCCCGCTCAGCGTCGTCACGTTCGTCACCCAGTTGCGCTGCGAAAGCTGTGTTTCCGTCCCATTGAAGCCACCGTAGATGGCCACGCCGTTTTTCATCACAAAGGAAATGTTGCGGTCAGTGCCAGTGGTCGGCTTGTAGGTGCCGGCGGCAACCCAGATTTCCGTGACACTAACGCAGGTGCTGTTGAGGGCGTTCTGCAGGCTGGTAAAGGCATCTGTCCAAGAAGTGCCGTTATTAGCACCGCTGGCATTGGCGTTCACATAAACCACATTGCCAGTGGGGCAGGTAACAAGGGTTAGTTTTCCCATACTGCCACCAGTACCTTCGGTCACCCGAAATTCCACTTCGTCGTTGGTGCCCAAGTTGCCGGCCCATACATTGACGTGTGCGTCGCAGCAGCCGCTGTGTTCCCATTCTTTGGTGCCGTTTATCCAAAGCTGTGCGGCATCATCATGGCCATCCACGTTCAATTGGTAATAAGCTGCCGGAAATCCCTTGCGCTTGTAGCTGTAGGAATGGTTGTCGTTGCCGACTGGGCAGCCCAGGTAGCCGCTCGCACTCGATGGTGCCCCGGTGGCGGTCCATCGGCCTTCTGTATTGATGTTCAGGTTGGGTTCCACGTAGTAGCCAGCATAGTTGAGGTTCCAGGAATTGCTGTTGGGCAGGGTGGCACCTCCGGCGTTCCAGACGTACACGTTCCAGGTGTTGATGCCAAAGACGTCGGGGTTGCCTGGGCGAGCAGACTGGTATTCGTAAGCCCCCATGTCAATCATCTGCCCACCGGGGATGGACTCGAACTTGCGTGGGTTGTTGTTAAGGTCAACCGTGGTGCTGTTGGCCGCATCGCTGCCAGCGTCAATGGCGGGCGAGCAGGCTTGGAGGCGGAAATCGCCATTCGCTGCGTCCATGAAGAGCGGGTCAGCGCTGATATTAGCTGTGCCGCCATAGCCACCCTCTACGAGTGAGTAGGAAACATTAGAGCCGCTTGATACTGTATGAAAAATGTTCCCCCCAGGGTTGTTCCATACGATACAGTTAGTAATAGTAGGAAATGAGCTGTTAAGGCTTACAATCGCCCCCGAGCTGGTATTCATTGAAAATGTGCAATTAGTTAAGTTGGGCAAGGATGAATTAGTGTTGAGGACCGCACCGCCAGATTGCCCTGCATCATTTCCAAAAAAAGCACAATTGGTGATGATAGGCGAGGATGTGCTATTGGATATCCCCCCGCCATAGAAATTGGCTGAATTTTCTTTAAAAATGCAGTTATCAATTTTTGGGGAAGCATTCGTATTTCTCATTCCTCCTCCACTATCGTATGGGGAAGCCCCGATAGCATTTCCGTTGGCAACAGTAAAACCGTCGAGCACGGCAGTGTTGTTCAACCCAGCGTTTGAAAGAACAGCGAAGCTGTTGTCATTTTTGTCGCCCACCGTGCCGATGTCACCGCTGAGCGTGGTCACGTTCACCGCCCAGTCCCTTGCTGAAAGCTGCGTCTCCGTGCCGTTGAAGCCGCCGTAGATGGCCACTCCGTTTTTCATGATAAAAGAAATGCTGCGGTCGGCAGTGGTACAGGTCGTACAGGTGGTGGGTTTGTAAGTGCCAGCGGCCACCCAGATTTCCACACCACCGCAAACGATGGCGAGGGCGCTTTGCAGGTCGGTGAAGGCATCTGTCCAAGAAGTGCCGTTATTAGCACCGCTGGCATTGGCGTTCACATAAAGCACATTGCCAGTGGGGCAGGTAACAAGGGTTAGTTTTCCCATACTGCCACCACCGCCCTCGGTCACCCGGAATTCCACTTCATCGTTAGCGCCCAAATTGCCTGTCCAGACGTTGACGTGGGCATCGCAGCAGCCGCTGTGTTCCCATACATTCGTGCCGTTTATCCAAAGTTGTGCGGCATCGTCGTGGCCGTCCACGTTCAACTCATAAAAGGCCGCCGGGAAGCCCTTGCGTTTGTAACTATAGGAATGGTTGTCGATGCCCACCGGGCAGCCCAGATAGCCGCTCGCACTGGATGGTGTCCCGTTGGCATTCCACCTGCCTTCCGTGTTGATGTTCAGGTTGGGTTCCACATAATAGCCGGCATAGTTGAGGTTCCAGGCATTGCTGTTGGGCAGGGTGCCGCCGCCGGCGCTCCAGACGTACACGTTCCAGGTGTCGGTGCCGAACACGGTAGGGTTGCCGGGGTTAAGGGAAGTCAGGGTATAAGTCTGGTCAATAAATAGACCCGGATTGTATTTCAAGCGAATGCGAACGGTGTAGGTTGAACCGCCCGGACTACCTTCCGTACCAAAGCCGCTCGTGATATTGAACGGGTCGGCGGTGATGCCCGCAAAGGTGGGTGTTCCAGAAAAGGAACTGCCCGCCACGATGGCATATTCCAGCCCGGCGGTGTTGCCGTTGTTGTCGCCGGTGAGGTCTATGCCGAGGCTGCCTTGGGTGGGGTTGGCACATACTGGCTGGGTTGCCGTGAAGTTGGCCGTGAACGCTGCTGCGCCGAGGCATTCAATGATGACTTGACCGCCGGCGTTGTTGGAGCCGGAGGTGTTGTTCTGGTTTGTGCCGTTGTTGATGGAGTCGCCACCGAAACTTGGAAGGCCGCTAAACACACCGTTTCCTCCACTATAGCCACCCCCACCTCCGCCAGAGGAACCGTTTGCACCACCGCCTGCACCAAATCCTCCTCCTCCACTTCCACCAAATGTGGCTCCGTTCCTCCCGATACCACCTGTTGCATTATAGCCTCCCCCACCACCTTCGGGAGGGGTACCAATTCCATTGGTTCCGCCGTTACCACCACTACTCAATAATCCACCTCCACCGGCACTTCCCGACCCCCCTCCGGCACCCGAACCTCCATTTCCATTGCCAGCAGCCACTACCCCATGACCAAAGCCACTGCCACTTGCACCACCCCCGCCACCAGCTACAGTAAGGATTTCTCCAGTAGATAGTCTTACTCCGCTGCCGCCGCCACCACCGCCAGCCCATTCTGAAGTTTGCCCGGGCGCACCCACAGCTGCTTGCAAAATTTGACCTCCAAAAACAATAAAGTTTCCCTCCATAGTGGCGCCATTGCCACCAATATTGTTGCAATTACCACAAAGGGTATTTCCGCCACCCCCCTTTGCTCCCTTTGCCGTAATCCTTACCTTCCAAGTCCCGGCCGAAGGTGCTGTCCATGTCCCGGTGGTGCCGGTCTGGCTGGGGTTCGTGGCGGAGATGTTCAGCACCTCGCCGGAGCATTGCCCAAAGACCTGCTGAAAGGGAGTACTGAACATCAAGACCATGAATGCGAGCCGCCAAAGCGACGGCGTCCTCCACTGATGGGTGCGGTTTGTTCTTTGTGGGTTTGCTTTTGCAATCTGAAGTGTAGGTTGAATTTTCATGGGCACAACATTTTAAGGATGAAAATGGATATTTTGGTTTTGCATGGAAGACCATCGCCACCGCCCCAGATTTTTACCGAGGCGGGGCGTGGTGCCGAAAAATGTTGTACCATTTTTTCCAACAGCTAGTTGAAGCCTTTGGAAAAAACGGGAACGAACATTTGTGGGCATGAATTTAGGGGCAAACAATGGCGAAAATGAAATTTATTCAGGGAAGGCAAGGGATTTTTCAGGGAAGGGCGGGAATTTCTCAGGGAAGGTATTTTCCCGCAAAGGGCGGAATTTGTTTCCCGCAAAGGGCGCAAAGGTTTCGCAAAGGGCGCAAAGCATTTCGCCGCCTAATTTTGTGGGCTTTGCGAAACCTTCGTGTCCTCGGCGGGAAATAAAAAAGTGCGTAGCTGTTTCCTTGTGAATGGCTTGTGCAGCACCTCGTGCCCGGCGTAGAAATCTTCCGATGCCTCTACGTCCAGTGGACGGGCACCTGTGATGAAGCGCACTTTGGTGAGGTAGCGGGTGCGCAGCAGGCGGGCGAGCGCCATGCCGTCCGGTGAATTTTTATAGTGAAAATTGAGGATGGCAACATTGGGAAGGTGCCGGGCAGAAAGCAACATCGCTTCCCGTGCATCCGTCGCTTTCAGGATGCGGTAGCCTTGGGATTCCAATTCGCATTGCAAATCGAAGGCAATAAGCGGTTCGTCTTCGACCAAAAGAAGGGTTGGCTGTCGCATAGGTGCAAGGTGAGCAAAAACATGCTTGGAGGAGAGGTATTTTCAGGGAAGGGTGCTTTTTTTTCAGGGAAGGTTGGAGGTTTCCCGCAGAGGGCGCTAAGGTTACGCAGCGGACGCAAAGTTAGACGACACAATGCTTTGCGGACTCTGCGTAACCTTAGCGAACTTTGCGGGAAACCCTCACGCCATTTTATAATTCTCAAACCGTATCAGGGTCGCATACCCCTCCCCGTGCAGCACCTCCGGCTTTCCTTTCAGCTTCTTGCTCAAAATCTCCACGAGGTTGGTGCCAAAAGAAGTGCTGTTTTTCAATTGCGGAGCGCCGGCCTTCCCTACCCCATCGTCAGCGACTTTAAGGCAAAGCTGCCCCGTTTCGTTTTTCCAGAGCGAGATTTCAACGATGCCCTGCCTGCTGTCCGGGAAGGCATATTTTAAGGAATTGGTCACCAACTCGTTGATAATCAGGCCCAACGGGATGGCAGTGTCCACGTCGAGGTGCAGGGGCTGAAGGTGATAGATGATTTTCACCCGGTCATCGTCCAGGCCGAAGGAATCGAGCAGGGTGTCGCCGAGGTTGTGGAGGTAGTCCCGCATTTCCACAGCGGCGAGGTTATCGCCCATGTACAGCTTCTGGTGGATGAGGCCCATCGCCTCCACCCGGTTTTGCCCTTCCCGCACGGCGTCGAGGGCGGTTTCGTCCTTGATGTGGCGGGACTGGAGGTGCAGCAGGCTGGACAGCACTTGGAGGTTGTTCTTCACCCGGTGGTGGATTTCTTTGATGAGGAATTCCTTTTCCTCGTTGCGTTTTCGAAGCTGCTTGGACAAGCGCCAGAGCAGCGCCCCGGCCACCAAGGCAACCACCAGCACAGCCGCTACCGCCCAAATCACGATGCGCTGCTCCCGCAGTTTCTCGTCCTGCAAGGCGATTTTGGCATCCCGTTGTGCCGTCTCGTACTTGGTCTGCAACTCCGACATGCGGGCGCTGGTTTCCTCGGTCAGCAGGCTGTCCTTTATTTCGGAATGAAGTTTTTGGAAATGATAAGCCGAGTCGTATTTGCCGATGCCACCGTAGGCTTCGGCGAGTAGCCGGTAGTTTTCGGGGGCGTCCACTAGCTCGCCAGATTCCGTAAGCCTTTGCCTGGTTTCGAGGTGGTAGGGCAATGCCTCCCGGTACTTTTTCAGCAGGCTGTAAATATGGCCGGTGTTGCTGACGCAAGCGGACACCAGTGGCAAAAAATTGGTTTGACGGGCCAACCGCAATCCTTCCTGGTAGTCTGTGAGCGCCTCTGGGTAGCGCTTCATGAATTTCAAAACATTTCCCCGGCTGTTGAGCGAAAGGGCAATGTCCATGTCATTTTTCAGTTCCCGGCGCAGCGCCAATCCCTCGTTCTGGAAGGCGAGGGCTTTGTCGTAGTCGGGGATTTGCAGCCAGGCATCGCCCAGGTTTTGACAGGAATAGGCGAGGTCGTCTTTCAAACCGAGGCGCTTCTGGATGTCGTAGCCTTTTTGGTCGTAGTCTGCTGCTTCTTGGTATTTCTGCTGAGAATACAAAATCTCGCCGATGTAGCTGTAAGCGATGGCAGTGCCCGGTTCATCCTTGATTTCTTCGTAAATGGCGAGGGCCTTGAAGGCGTATTCGAGCGCTTTTTCGTATTCACCGAGATAGTTGTGTACCCATCGGAACTTAGTGAAAAGGCTTGCCAAGCCCTTGCGGTCACCGTTGGCTTCGAAGCCCTTCTGCGCCATGCGGAACCAGTGCAGGGCGCTGTCCGGCTGGCTGAGGTTGGCATTCGTCCTGCCGATGGCCATTTCAATTTTAGGCACCCAGTCCTCGGCTTTCAATTGCTTGGCAAGGGCATGCGCACGGAGGTGATAGACGATGCCTTGTTTTAGGTCAAAAGCGCTAAACTGATCGGCGAGTTCTTGGAGCCGCCTGATTTTGACGGTATCTCCGGGAAGGGATTGGACAATGTTAGAAAGGCTGTCCAGCGAAGTATTTTGCGCCGAAATCCATAGGCAGAAAAACAAAAGTGAGAAGATGAAGGCGATTTTTTTTCTCATAAATCTTTGGTATTGTTCAGGCACTCTTTAAACGTATCATCAATTCATCTTTAAAAGTTTTGCTGAACGGGATGCGCCCTTTGCCGACATGCAAATTCAGTTCCCCAATTGCCTCCACATGCGACAAGTTCACGATAAAGGAGCGGTGGACCCGCATCAGTTCAGGTACGCCCGCCAATTCTTCCCCAAACTTTTTTAGGGTCTGCGTTACGAGGAATTCTTTGTCCTTTGTCACCACCTTGCAGTAGTAATCGTCCGCTTCCACCCAAAGGATGTCCTTGAAAAACAGGCGAATCATACGGTCTTTCATTTTGATAAACAGGCGGTCTTTGAACAGGAAGGTATTCTCTTCAGTGGCCTCCCCAGCAGCGGTTTCCTTTTTTTTGACAACTGACTGGCTGATGGCAAGTTCGATGGCATGTTTCAAATCCCTGCCCCGGAAGGGCTTCGACAAAAAAGCCATGGGCTTGGTGCTTTTTGCCTCGGAGAAGGTGGCATCGTCGGAGTTGCTGGTGAGGAAAATGATGGGCACGTCATGCTTCTCCTGGATGCGGCGGACGGTTTCTATGCCATCCCATTCGCCTTCCAATTGCACGTCCATGATAACGAGGTCGGGGGGGATATTTCTGTTGAAAAAAGCAGGTGCATCCTCGCCCCTTGCTACGGGACCGAGTACACGATAACCCATCTCTTCCAGCCTATCTTGAAGGTCGGCGGCGATGATGGGATCATCTTCCACAATAAGGATAGTTGGTTTTTCCATGCAGCGACAAAATTAGCGAATATCATGCTGTTTAATCCTCAGACAACAAGGTTGCTTGAAAAAGGTTATCGAGCAAAAAAAAGTGGCAGCAACTCATGATGGAGTGGCTGCCGCAATCAAGTAGTTGGGCTATTTTCTTACTTATCCGCTATCACCAGCTTTCGCTCTTAGAGGTTGTTTTGTTGCCTTTAACAGGCAGACCCTAATCGTCCAACCTGTATCAATTGGCCGCTTACTGAGCAACAGGCCGATGGTCCTGAAAAACCGACTCCTCGTGCTGCGAGAGGTCGAGCCCCAGTTTTTCTTCCGCAGGTGATACCCGCAGGGGCGTAAAAAACCCGACCAAACGGTACAGCAGCAAGGTGCCGAAAAAGGTAAAGGCACTGACTATCAAAAGCGCAATGAGGTGGTTTAAAAACAAACCAGTCTCGCCAGTAATCAGTCCCCCATTTTTAGCGAACACCGCCGTGAGTAACATGCCCACAATGCCGCCCACCCCGTGGCACGGGAACACATCCAAGGTGTCGTCCACATCGGACTGGGTCTTCCAGTGGACGGCATAATTGCACACCACACTCGCCACGACGCCGATAAGGATGCTGCTGCCAAAGCTGACATATCCGGCTGCCGGGGTGATGGCCACCAGGCCCACCACGGCACCGACGCAGGCTCCCACCGCCGAGGCTTTTTTACCCCTAGCCGTATCGAAAAGCAGCCAACCGAGCATGGCCGAGGCCGAGGCCAAATTGGTGTTGATGAACGCCATCACGGCCAAGGTGTTGGATTCAAGGGCGCTACCGGCATTGAACCCAAACCAACCGAACCAAAGCAGGCCCGTGCCCAAAATGACGTATGGAACATTGAACGGTACATGGGTCTTTTGCTCCAGGTGGGTTTTGCGGCGGCCAAGGTGGATGGCCCCTGCCAGTGCGGCGAACCCCGCCGAGATATGCACCACTGTACCTCCGGCAAAATCCAGTACGCCCATTTTAAAAAACAGTCCATCAGGATGCCAGGTCATGTGCGCCAAGGGGCAGTAAATGAGCAGGGTGAATAGGCAAACAAACACCACATAGCCCCAGAAGCGGACCCTTTCGGCAAAAGAGCCCGTGATGAGCGCCGGGGTGATAATGGCAAATTTCAATTGAAACGCTGCAAACAGCACGAAGGGCAAGCCTGCGCCCAATCGGTCGTGGGCTGCCAGTCCCACGTTGTCAAAAAACAGGAAGGTGAGCGGGTTGCCGATAATGCCCCCGATATCGTCGCCGAAAGCAAGGCTGAACCCCACCACATACCACAGAAGGCTCACGATGCCAAGCGTCACGAAACTTTGCAGCATGGTGGAAATGATGCTGTGGGCATTGACCATGCCGCCGTAGAAAAAGGAAAGCCCCGGCGTCATCAACAGCACCAGCCCGGCAGCCGACAGCATAAAGGCAATATTGCCCGTGTCGAAGTCGCCGCCCTCCGGATGTTGGGATGGATAAAATGCCGACATAAAGGACAAGGCTATGAATACCAGGAAAAAGACGAGGGCCACTTTTTGGCTGTTCCCATTGATTTTCTTTTGAATAAAAGTCATGATGTTTAGGCTTTAGTGTACGTGTGGTGGCTATGGTTCAAAAGGGTTGGGAATACTATCACGGCAGCCAAATTGGACATTGAAAATTTATATTGCGAGTCGGCAAGTTTTGTGCATGGTTGAAAATGGTTGATGAATAAGGCACGCAGATAGTCTGGTATATTTTCAATTATTAAGCACGTTTTCCGCGTTCGCAAGGTGTTCCTTCAAAATTTGGATTACCTCATCGTTGCCCCCACGGATGGCATCGTCCAAGGGTATGCCGCCCCAGCGGTCAATCGGTGCCAGGTTGACCTTCCTATCTATGAGGTATTTCACAATGGCTTCCTGGTTTTCGGCGGCAGCAAGGTGCAACGCGGTGCGGCCGTCGTAGTCTGCAGAGTTCAGGTCGGTGCCAAAGGACTCTAAACGTTTTATCTCGTCGAGGTCGCCGTTGGTGGCTGCATAAATCAACTGGACGATTTGGTTCATGATGTCCTCGTTTTTGCGCTTGCGGGGGTTCTTTTTGGCGGTCTCGCGGGTCAGCGAGTCGTAGTTGTGAAAGCTGTACCGTTCGATGAGGCGTTCGCAAAACTCCACCCCTCGCACACTGTTGCCGTGCTTGTCGAGGCGAGGTGACCAGATGCTGATGCCCATGAGGTTGGGAATGACCACAAATAAGGCGCCCGATACGCCACTTTTGGCTGGCACGCCGATGCGGAAGGCAAACTCTCCCGAAAAATCGTACATGCCACAACTTAGCATCAACGAAAGGCAGTGCTGTACCACCCGCTCATCAAACATTTTTTCGCCTGTGAGCGGGTTGATGCCGGCATTGGCCAACGTGGCCGCCGCTGTGGCCAAGTTGTTGGTGCAGGACTCGATGGAACAGCATTGGAAATAAAATTCCAGCGTCTCGGTCAGGTTCACTCCTTCGGGAAAAGCATTGCTCTCGCGCATGAAATAGGCCAGTGCGAAGTTGCGGTCGGCAGTCTGGCGCTCGGAGAGGTAAACGGCATTGTTGAAAGAGACACCGGGGCTGGCACAGAGCCTCCGCCAGGTATTGAACACATAATCGAAGCGGTCGGCCAATCCCAAATCGGAGCGTATGAGCGAATTGCACATAATCGCCCCGGCGTTGATAAGGGGATTGTGCGGCAAGCCCACTGCGTTGAGCGACAGCTCGTTGAAGGAACGCCCGCTCGGCTCACGGCCCACATGCCGGTGGACCTTCTCCTCGCCGTGCTCTTGCATGGCCAAGCAGTAATTAATGGGCTTGCAAGTGGACTGTAGGCCGAAATTGGTGGTGTAGTCGCCCAGCGAGAACCGCTGCCCGTCAATGGTGCAGACCGAAACGGCAAACTGCTCCGGTTCCACCCTTGCCAATTGCGGGATGTAGGTAGCCACTTTGCCGCTCCTGTTTTGCAATGTTTCGTTGTAGATTTCCTCCAGGTCGTAGCAAAAGTCCTCAAAATCGGGGATGACAAAATTCTTGAGGAACACATTTTTCAACACCGTATTCTGCCGGATCATCTGGCGTAATTCGGACGGTATGATGAACCGGTACATCGGCTCGCCAGGCTTGCCGTTCATCAGGTCTGCCAGGGTTTTCTGCATCCGGGGGTCGTCTTGAAGAATCCCCTGTTTTCGCATGTAATAAAACAGTTGTTCGCTGGCAATGACCCCTTTGTTTTCCACATCCATGATTTGGAACAGGGGGGTTATTTTCAGCGTGTCGTCGTCGTTTTGCATACCTGGCAGCGGTTGTTGATTCTCCATGGTAAAATGATTTGGTCAGTACAAGGCCTAACCGCTTTTCCCCTATCAGTGGTGACCGGGAATAGCGGAAAGGCGCTTGTGCTGATGAAAGCAAGATATAGTTAGTTGGCACTGTGGCCTTGGAATTCTTGGGAAAGTTCGAGTTCAGGGTTAGCGCTTTTCACCGTTTGGATGATGCGCCCAGCCACCCGGTAGGGATCTGCGTTAGAGCCTGGCCGGCGGTCTTCAAGGTAGCCCTTCCAATCGTTGGCTGGCACCGATACCGGGATGCGGATGGAGGCTCCCCGGTCGCTGATCCCATAGCTGAACTGGTGGATACTTTGGGTTTCGTGACGCCCGGTCAAGCGCTGGTCGTTGTCGGAGCCATACTCGCCGATGTGGTCGCTATGTACCGTACGGAAGGACTCGCAAATGGCCCTCATCAGCACCTCCCCGCCAACCTCCCGCATCTCGCGGTTGGAAAAATTGGTGTGCATGCCCGAACCGTTCCAGTCGCCTTTTACCGGTTTTGGGTGCAATTCTACTTCAACGCCGTGTTTCTCCGCCACCCGCAGGAGCAGGTACCGGGCCAGCCAAAGGTCGTCGGCAGCCCGCTTTGGCCCTTTACCGAGCAACTGGAATTCCCACTGCCCCAGCAGCACTTCCGCATTGATGCCCGTGACCATAAGTCCGGCTGCGAGGCACTGGTTCAAATGCTCCTCCACCACTTCGCGCCCAGCAATGTATTGGTGGCCTACCGAACAATAGTAGCGGCCTTGCGGCTCCGGGAAGCCATTTTCCGGAAATCCAATGGGGCGGCCATTCTCTGTCAGCACATATTCCTGCTCAAAGCCAAACCAGAAACCGTCGTCGTTGTCCTCAATTTTTGAGCGGGTATTGCTACCATGGGGCGTGCTGTCGGGGTTGAGCACCTCCGTCATTACCAAGTAGGCATTTTCCCTTCCAGGGTCCGCCACCACTCGCACGGGCTTGAGTAGGCAATCAGAAAAACGTCCGTCGGCTTGCTGGGTAGAGCTGCCGTCAAAAGACCATATAGGCAGGCTATCCGGCGTGCCGTCAAATTCTTTAGCTTCTATTACTTTGGTTTTGCTCCGGATGTTTGGCTCCGGCGTATAGCCGTCCAGCCAGATATACTCAAATTTTAAAAATTGCATGACAGTAGATTTAAAAAGTGATAAAAAATATGGTTTTTGTGGCCAATGCAATGTCCCAACCGTCTTTGAAATAACAGTGGAAACTGCAACACGAAAATAATGGGCGCTATAGGTAGCTGGAAGGTTTATTCAGGGAAGGGCGGGGATTTTCCAGTGAAATGGCGGAAATCTTAAGGGAAGGAATCCTAACGTTTTTCAATTTCCAACTTCAGCAAGAATTCTCTCAATTGCCTTGCGGTAAAAGGTTTGTACAAAACGTCATACCCGGCGTAAAAATCCTTGGAAGCTTCCAGGTCTTCTATTCGGGCACCGGTGATGAACAGTACCACTACGAAATAGCGGATTCGCAAAATTCGGGCGAGCGCCATGCCGTCCATACTGTTTTCAAATAGCAAATTCATGATGGCTACATCGGGTCGCTGCCGGGCACAAAGTTTCATTGCCTCGCCAGTATTGGTGGCTATCGTTACCCGGTGACCCGCCAACTCCAGTTCGAGTTGCAGGTTGAGCGCAATAACAGGTTCGTCTTCTACAATAAAGATGGAAAATAGTCGCATTATGCGGAAAAATCGCAAGGAGCGTTGACTGCGAACTTATTTTTTCAGGGAAGGAAGGGCATGTTTCAGGGGGCCTCTCAACCCACCTCCTTAAAATTCTCAAATTCAATCACCGTCGCATACCCCTCACCGTCTTGAACCTGTGGCGCACCCTTCAGCTTTTTGCTCAAAATCTGTACGAGGTTGGTACCGAACGAAGTGCTGTTTTTCAGTTCGGGAGCGCCCGCCTTGCCCACGCCGTCGTCGGCCACTTTGAGGCAGAGCTGGCCGTTTTTATTTTTCCAGAGGGAAATTTCCAGTGTGCCAGGCCGCTCATCGGGGAAAGCATATTTCAAAGAATTGGTTACTAGTTCATTGATAATCAATCCCAATGGAATCGCCGTGTCCACGTCGAGGTGGAGCGGTTCGACGTGGTAATTTATTTTAATCCGGTCCTCATCAAGTCCAAAAGAATCGAGCAAGGTGTCCCCTAAATTCCGCAGGTAGTCCCCCATTTCCACAGCGGCCATATTGTCCCCCATGTACAATTTTTGGTGGATGAGGCCCATGGCATCCACCCGGTTCTGGCCTTCCCGCACGGCGTCGAGGGCCGCATCGTCCTTGATATGTTTCGACTGGAGGTAGAGGAGGCTGGAGAGGACTTGTAGGTTGTTCTTGACCCGGTGGTGGATTTCTTTTATCAAAAATTCTTTTTCCTCATTGCGTTTGCGCAAAATGCGGGTCAGGCGGAAGAGCAGCGCCCCGCCCGCCAATGCTATGGCGAGGATGCCCAAAATGAGCCAGAATCGAGTGCGTTGCTGTTGAAGAGCTACTTCCTGCAAAGCAATGGTAGCCTCCTTTTTTTCGGTTTCGTACTGGGTCTCCATTTCAGCGATTTGCCGGTTCTGTTCTTCGTTGAGAAAACTGTCCCGAAAGGTGACGTACTTTCGTAAAGTAGCAATAGATGCTTCAGGGCTTCCTTTATCCTCTTCAATCAGTGATTTCAACCAGAGCATCTGTTCGTACTCATGATGCCGGTGCAAAGCTTCTGCATATTCAAGCGACTGTTGATTGTACGCCAAAGCTGGTTCATACTGCTTTAAATTGAAAGCATTACTGGCCAAGTTGATGAGGGCGCTCATCATCATGGAGGAATCTCCTGATGATTGAGCGACTTCAAAAAAAGCTGCAAAATAGGGGGTGGCCTGCTCAGGCAAATCTTGCGCTTCGTACACGTTGCCAAGTTTTGCTTTGGCAAAAGCAGCCCGTAGGGAATTACCGGTTGCTTCGTACAAAGTGGCGCTGAGTTCCAGTTTTTCGGCACTTGCAGCGTAGTCTTTCTTAAAAAAATCCATAATGCCAGACATGATATAGCTTCTGGCCAAGTTGGTGGTGTCCGCATGGATTTTCAACCAATGGATGGAGCGGTCAATGTATTCTTGGCATTTCTCAAAATTGTTTTGGCGCTGTTGGTAAAGGGCCAGATTATAGTAGATACCCCCGTAGAGGTCTTGCCTTTGCGCTTCTTCTGCCAATTTTAAGTAAGTGAGATAAAGTGCTATGTTTTCAGCGTCTGTTTTGCCTTTGCCCTGTTCATTCAAGGTAAGCCCGAAGCTATCTAAATCCACCTTTTGTGCAGTCCCCCAAAAGGGCAACAATAAAAAGAAGACACTTAACAGGTGATAATAATTCATTGTGGAAAAGCTATTTTAAGGGCAATTAAAACCGGTCAGGTTTTCTACAGCCTGTGCAGTAATTCCTCCCGCATGTTCTTGCTCACAGCGATTTTGTTATTCCCAATATGCAAATACAATTCCCCGATTTCTTCGACATGCCGGAGGTTAACGATGAAGGAGCGATGTACCCGTAAAAACTCTGGTCGCCCTGCCAGTTCGTCGCTGAATTTTTTGAGGGTCTTGGTCACCAAAAACTCCTTTTCAAGTGCGTGTACTTTGCAGTAATAATCGTCCGCTTCCACCCATTGGATGTCGCTGAAAAACAGGCGCTGCATGCGTTCTTTAACCTTGATGAACATGCGGTCTTTGAGCAGGAAAGTATTGTCATCTTCAGGTTTATTTTCCTCCGGTCTTACTTGTTTTGCCGATTCGCTGATGGCCAGCTCGATAGCATGTTTCAAGTCCCGGCCTCGAAAAGGCTTAGACAAAAAAGCGGCAGGCTGCACCAGCTTTGCTTTCGCAAAAGTGACATCATCCGAGTTGCTCGTTAAGAAAATGATGGGTAAGGCACCATGTCTTTCAAGGATATTGCGGGCAGTTTCAATACCATCCCACTCGCCTTCCAAATTGATGTCCATGATAATCAGGTCCGGAAGCGGTGCTTTATCAAGCTCCACCAATGCAGCTTCACCAGTAGGAAATGGACCAATGGTCCCATAGCCAAAATCCATCATTCGGTCTTCAATATCAGCACCGATGATTGGGTCGTCTTCTACAATGAGGATGTTTATCTTTTCCATGCAATAGCAAAATACGCAAAAAAAATTGTGAAATTTATTGGAATAATAGATTTTGACCGCCTCGTATTTGACCTGTTCATAACTTCAACACCTAGGTCCTTGTAGGAACGTAAATTGTTCCACACCTTCCGTTTCCTCGGGAAAGGGAGCTGCAGATTTTATTGTGCCGCTACTCATGTTTTGCACCTAAAGGGGCAGCTAGAATAGATGCTTGGACAACAACTTGATGATTTCAAAAAGAGGACAAGCTACCTTGCCGAACCTCCAAAATCAACCAGTTAATCAAACGGCCATAATTCCGTCTTTAGGAACGTGTGAATAATAACTAATCACTTTGGACGGCGTCTTTTTCCCGCTTGCTGCGTTGGCGAATCAGTTGCGTAGTGCCACTCCCGATTTTCGGGACAAGTTATGCGCATGATTCACCGCCTTGCCATTGGAAAAAATACACTCGCCGAGAGTAACAACTTATTATTCACACGTTCCTTAGGTCAATAGTCCATGCAGAAAATGAGAATCAGGCATAATTGACTGCCCCAAAACCCAAGGCTTTCTGCACGGCAGGATGATTTAAGTCAAACTTAGCTTCTGAGCTAAGTTGCTCGAAAAGCCATTCGACCAATTTCTGGTTG
>JBGSWN010000195.1:0-6459 GCA_041752395.1 Saprospiraceae bacterium
GCCCTTTTGTCGCCAATTTGCCCCAAAGCATACGCCGCAGCGATGCGGATTTCCTCCTCTGGGTCTCCCAACATGTAGGCGAGGCTGTCAATGGCGACAGGGTCTTTGAAGCTGGCAAAAGCGATAACGGCCATGTACCGAAGCGTGGCGTCCTTGCTCTTGAAATAACTGAGTAGGCTATCTGTTTGGCCACGGTCTTTCAGGTCGTAAACTGCCTGATAGGTAGGGTTTGTAAAGTCGAGGTGCACGCCCATCGCTTTCTCCTCCGAGGGTGGCACGCACTGCGTGAAAAGGCCAATACAAACTATCAGTAAGGGTAAATATTTGCTCATATTCTTGATTTCTGTCTCAAACTAAATTTTGTAAAAAACTGGGTGCTTCGCAAAAACGTCACCCACCATTGAATCCATCGTCCGTGCTTTTTTTCTTGGTAGTGGTGTCCCGTTTCAGCACTTTGCCAGTGCCAAAGGGGTCTTCGTAAAAATCGTCGCCACCAGCTGGAGTGCCGGTGCCGCCATCATCGTTGCCACCAGCACCTTCGTCATCAGAACCGCTGTTGTCATAGTCGTTGCAATCAAGCCCGATGCTCATGTCCCCGCCGGGGCGCTGGAAGTGGGCTTTGGCGTCATAGCCGATGGCTTTCGGGTCTTTTTCCAGGCTCAAAATCAGCTCCCTGCAGAAGGGTTTTGCTAAAGCACTGCCTTGGCCTTCATTAATGGAAAGGAAGCGGATCCAGCGGTCTTCCCCACCTACCCAAGTGCCCACCACGAGGCTGGGGGTGATGCCCATGAACCAGCCGTCCACATAATCATTGGTGGTACCGGTCTTGCCACCAATTTCGCTAGTTACAGCGCCGACGGTGCCTCTCACAGCATACCTGAGCATTTCCACCATCACGTAATTGGGTTCTTCTTGCAAAGCCTGTTTGTCCTGCTCCTCTTGCGAGTAGATGGTGCGCCCGTTTTTATCCTCAATCCTTGTAATATAAATAGGCTTGCTGTAATAGCCGTTGTTGGCAAAAGTCGTGTAGGCGCCCGTCATGTCCATCACGCTCATGTCGGCGGCGCCGAGGCAGATGGAGGGTTGCTTTGGGATTTTTTTGGTGTCAACGCCCATGTTGTCCAGCATTTCAAGGACTGGCTCGGTGCTGCCCAATTGCTGCATGAGAAAGACCGACACGGAGTTTACGGATTTTTTTAGCGCTGTACGTAGCCGCATTTTACGGTAACTATACTTGCCTGTGGAGTTCTGCGGTGTCCAATCTTTCAGCAGGTTGAAATTGCCGGTATTGGCAAAAATGGTACGCGGCACATCGTCCACTTCCATACAAGGGGAAACGCCTTGCAGGGCAATTGCGGTAGCATAAATAAACGGCTTGAATGTGGAACCCACCTGACGGTTGGATCGGGTATGGTCGTAGGCAAAGTACTTGTGGTTGATGCCACCGACCCAAGCTTTTACGTGGCCAGTTTTAGGCTCGATGGAAAGTGAGCCGATCTGCAGCATCATGTGGTGGTACTTCAGTGAATCGAGCGGTGACATCACGGTATCTCGTTCCATGCTCGGGCTGTAATCGAACACCGTCATTTTCACTTTTTTGTTAAAATCCAGCTCTACTTGTTTCTGAAAAGCCTGCCATTTTCGCTTCAGTTCGTTCCATTTTTCCGATTCCATCGCCTTGCGTTGCGGGCCGCTTAGGTCCCGATTGCTATCGGGATTGACCTTCAGCATTTTCTCAATCGCAGCATCGCCGAGGCGGAGGCCGTCCACCTCCGATTCGAGGTCGGATTCTAAGGAGCCTATGGCCTGATCCCGCATCACGATGTAGCGGTCAGAAGTACGCACCATTTGTGCAAGTTTGCGCTTGCGGTAGGCCATTTCGGCATCCGTCGTCTTGGCATCCTTGTAGTCCCACGGCGATTTCTTCATCCGATTGTTCCACAGGTTCCAGAATTTATTTTGCACTTTGGCCATGTGCGCCACCATGGCCTCCTCGGCGTGTTGCTGGATGATGGGGTCAATGGTGGTGTAGATTTTTAGGCCGTCCTTCCAGATATTGTAGGGCGAGCCATCGGGCTTCTTTCTCGCTTCATCGCCGACCAGAATTTCCTTCATCAGCTCCTCGGCGAGGGAAGAACGAAAATAAGTGGCAAGTCCCTGCGTATGGTTTTTGCGTTTGAAGCGGGTGAGGTCAACCTTAAGCACTTTCAACGAATCGTACTCGGCCTGACTGATGATGCCGTTCTTGCGCATCTGGTCTAGTACCACCGAACGGCGCTGCGTCGCTTTATCCAGTTTTCTTTTTGGGTTAAAAAGCGAAGGGTTTTTCAACATGCCCACCAACATCGCTGCCTCTTGGATATTGAGGGAGTCTTGTCCTTTTCCGAAGTAGGTCTCCGAGGCTGATTTTATACCATAGCTATCGTAAAGGAAGTCGAATTTGTTGAGGTACATCGCCATAATTTCCTCCTTGGTGTACTTGCTTTCGAGGCGCACGGCAATGATCCATTCCTTGAGTTTTTGCGGGATACGCCCCATCAGGCTGTTCGCCTTTTGCCCCGTAAAAAGCAGCTTCGCCAACTGCTGCGTGATGGTACTTGCGCCACCGCTGCTTTTATCGCCCATCATAAAAGTCTTCACAAACGACCTACCAAGCGCCCTAAAATCAATGCCTGAATGCCCATAAAAACGCTCATCCTCCGTGGCTACCAACGCCTGTTCGATAAAAGGGGAAAGCTCGCTAAATGCTACTGGCACCCGGTTTTCGATGAAATAACGGCCCAGTACCGAACCGTCGTCGGCAATGACTTGGGAGGCGATTTCGCTCTTGGGATTCTCAAGCTCCTCTGTGTCGGGCAAGTCGGAGAAGGAAAGCAGGAACATCGTCAGCAACACACCGACAATGCCCAGTGCTACCAGCCGCCACATCCAACGGATGATGCGGTGATAAACAGGAAGCCTCATTTCTCGTAGCCGTTGCGGGGTGATGTTGGACATCTTATGTTTGTTTTTCCGTCAAAAGGGCCTGTCGCCAATGCCGACCCAATCGCTGGTTGAGGCGCAAAACTACGAAAGGAAGTTGGGAGTTTTCAGGAAATGGGGTTCCAGCTTTTTGAACCCCAAATAGTTGAACTACCCAATCCAATGCTTATGATTGCACCAGTTTTTCAAAAAAATCCATTACAACCATGCGAGCAGTCATCCAGCGAGTTTCCCAAGCCTCGGTTACCATTAATAATAAGGTGAAACCAGAGATCGGCCCCGGCCTGCTCATCCTGCTCGGCGTAGAAGACGCTGACGGCTCGGAAGATATTGAGTGGCTGACCAAGAAAATTGCGCAGCTAAGGATTTTCGGCGATGCCGACGGGCTGATGAACCTTTCGATACAGGACATCGCTGGGCAAATCATCGTCGTCAGCCAGTTCACGCTTCATGCCAGTACGAAAAAAGGGAATCGCCCCTCGTTCATCAAAGCTGCTAGGCCAGAGGTGGCCATTCCACTTTATGAAAAATTTGTAGCTGCCCTTCGGGAAACATCGGGGCTGGAGGTGCTAACTGGCGAGTTTGGTGCCGATATGAAAGTATCGCTGTTGAATGACGGTCCCGTAACCATTATCATGGATACGAAATTGAAGGAGTAGGATAGATTGTTGAATTGTTTTATTGTTGAATTATTGTCGTGATGCGGGTAACAATTCAACAATTTAGCAATTCAACAATCAAACTCACCTCCCAAAATCATCCTGTACCCGCACGATGTCGTCTTCATCGGAAGGGAGGGTGGGGTCGGTGTGCTGCCAGATTTCGGCGAGGACGCCCCAGTTGTCCAAGCCGACGAGGCGGTGGCGCTCGCCACATTCCAAACGGACGATTTCGCCCATTTCCAGTTTTTTCACTTCGCCTTGTTCGTCGGTAGGGCTGGTGACTACGCCAGCGACGCCATGAATCAAGCGCCAGATTTCGGAGCGGCGGTGGTGGTATTGCCAGGAGAGGCGTTTGTTGGGTGCCACGATGAGGAATTTCGGGCTTAGTTTTTCAAAACCCTCAAAATCTGATAGCGGAACGCCGGGAAAATAGGTCTCGATAAAACGGTGCGCCTGCGATTCGTCAATTACAAAAAAGCCACCCCAAGGGCGGGTTTCATCTTTTTTTACAATGCTAAAGCCCTCACTGTCAAGTTGTTGGGCCATTTGCTGGAATATTTCGTCTTTGTGCATGATTTTTTTATTTTGAAAAAATGGGGGTGAAAGTGGGCAAAAGTAAAGGTTCTTTACTTGCAATGAAACCCCTGCCCGCCAGTTGCGTTTAACTAACTTTGCCGAAGGCGCAAAAAACAAAGCTGCCGCTAGTCAATGCTCGAAACCATCATACTTTACGGCTTTTTTGCCGCTACGGCGGTGCAGCTCTATTTTTGGCTATTTTACTTCGGAAGGCTCGCCCTTCATCCCGTGGAGGATATTCCTCCTGCCAACTGCCCCCGACCAAGGTCGGGGCCAACTGACGAACTGCCAACTGTGTCTCTAATCGTCTGCGCCCGCAACGAAGCAGAAAATTTACGTGCCAATTTCGACCGTTCCGTAAATCAAACCTACCGTTCCCTTGAAATTCTCCTAGTACTCCATAAATCATCTGACGATTCTTTAAATGTATTATCATCTTTGCAGCAGAGATTCAAACACTTACGCATAGTCGTTTGTGATGATGAAAGAATAGGAAAGAAATTCGCCCTTGCGAAAGGGATTGAGCAGGCTAAACACCAAGTTCTTTTACTGACGGATGCCGACTGTGTGCCAGCAAGCCAAGAATGGGTTCAGGGAATGGTAGCTGGCATGGACGAGAACACCCACATCGTGCTGGGCGTGGCGCCTTACGACGAGGCTCCTGGTCCCCTGAACAAATGGGTCAGGTTCGAGGCTTGTTACACTGCAATGCAGTACTTGTCCTTCGCTTTGGCCGGGCATCCTTACATGGGTGTCGGTCGGAACCTGGCCTACCGTAAGGAGCTTTACGAGCGTTCTGGCGGCTTCCACAGTCACGAACATCTTGCCTCTGGCGACGACGATTTATTCGTCAATGCGGTGGCAAGACGTGGGAAGGTCGGCATCCGGCTCAATCCTCGCACCTTCGTTTTCTCTAAAGCAAAAAACACCTGGCGGGAATACTACCGCCAAAAAACGAGGCATTTTTCGACCGGTTCAGAATATAAATTTAAGGATAAATTTATTCTTAGTTCGTTGACTATGAGCCATTTACTACACTATTTTTTGGGAGGCTTGTTACTGATATTCAAAATTAGCATAATGTTTGCTCTATTGGGATATGCGGTGAGAATGGGTGTAGTACTGACTATAGGCAGCGTTATTTTTGGGAAGTTGCAATGCCGTTCATTGCGTGTTTGGCTTCCAATTCTCGATAGCTTGCTGATACTTTACTATCTCGTGTTCGCACCGTCAGTTCTCATGAACAACGACGACACCCAGCGATGGAATTAACACTTACGAAGCACCCAGCAACAACAACCTCCACCAGGCTTTCACCCAAGGCATCCGAAGACTATCAACTAGTTAAGGCGGCCATCAACGGAAACCAGAAAGCCTACTCCACACTACTAGACCGTTACCGCCCAAGCGTGTACAACCACCTCTTAAAGATGGTGCGCAACCACGATGACGCGGAAGACCTGACCCTCGAAGCATTCGGCAAAGCCTTCAACAAGCTTGGCACTTATGCACCACACTACGCCTTCAGCACTTGGCTTTTCAAGATCGCCGTGAACAACTGCATTGACCACATTCGGAAAAAACGCCTGCACTTCCTGTCCATTGACCAACCCATGGAGGTCAATGGTGAAAAGGATTTTACCGGCACAATCCGTAATTACGCCCGCAACCCAGAGGAAGAGTTCATCCGCCAACAGCGCCTACAAATGGTGCGCTCGGTGCTGGGTCAACTCAGCAGCAAGTACCGCCTCATGATTGAGCTGCGCTACTACGAGGAACTGAGCTACGAGGAAATCGCCACCGAACTGGAAATCCCGCTCGGCACGGTGAAGGCTCAACTGTTCAGGGCCAAGGAAATGCTCTACACGATGATGCAAAACCCAGGAGCGATGGCTTATCTGGATTCGAATCACCGGGCGAATTGAAAACTTGGCAGTTCGACAGTGGGCAGTTGGCAGTCAGTTTCGTGGTAGCAGCCCTTGACTGCCAACTGCCCACTGTCGAACTGCCAAGTTAAAGAAAAAGGTATTGGAAAATTATGATGGATAAAAAGGCTTCGGCACTGCCGGAGCCTTTTTTATTGAAACCAAGTTTGCTGTACTTGCGTTTTTTCCATTTCTAACTCCACAACTCCATTTCTCGCCAGTTTTTTGGCTTACTTTCGCACCCCGAATTGCTAATTGTGGTCGCCCAATTTATTGGGCTGACCGAATAAAGAAAACGGTCGGCCCAATAAATT
>JBGSWN010000196.1:0-43631 GCA_041752395.1 Saprospiraceae bacterium
AATGAACTGATGCTGGAAAGAATTTTTTGCGTGTTTGGGAAAGCAGCAGACCCGCTAAAAAATCATCCCGCTATTGTACATATCAGGAACTTCGGCGTCAAGGCAGCTGCTTAGGCGCTTAAAGACTCACAGACTATTGATCATCGAACATTGGTTAATCAATAGGTGACCCGAGGGTCAACAATTATATAAAACAAATCCGCCAGCAACATCCCTGCTACTGTCAGCACGGCGCTCAGCATCAGCACAGCAAAAACAATCGGCCAGTCCTTTTGGTAAATCGCTTCAAAAGTCAGCCAGCCCATGCCCGGTATGTCAAAAATGACCTCAACGGCCACCGACCCCGCTATTGCCGCAGGCAATACTGCAGCGAACAGCGTGATGAGCGGGAAAAGTGCATTGCGAAAGCTATGCTTCCAAATCACGGTGCGTTCCGGTAGCCCTTTTGCACGGGCGGTGCGGATATAATCTTGGCCCAGCACGGTGTTCATGCCGCCCCTCGCCTGCCGGGCGATGTAGGCCACCGAGGGGTATGCCACGCACAGGACCGGCAGCAGCAGGTGCGGCAATGCGAGCCCAAGCTGCTTCCACTGTGATGCTCCAGACGGCATTTCGCCAAGGCCGGGGCCAGGGAAAATGCTCATGCCGTACTGCCGGTTCGTGAAGAAAATCAGCAGCATGGTGCCCACCCAAAATGCAGGCAGGGAGTACAGCATGAACAGCCCCGCCGTCGTAATCTTATCGAAGCGCTGGCCCCGTTTCACTGCCGACCAAGTGCCCAGCGGCACGGCAATCAAGAAGGCTAAAAAAATGGCGGGAATGTTGACCGCCAGCGTCCAAAACAGGGCGGGCTTTAGCTGCTTGGACACCGCTTGGCGTTTGTTCAAGGATATGCCAAAATCGCCCCGAAGAATGCCCGTGAACCACGCATGGTACTGATTATCAAGGCCATACCAATGGAATGTGGGGACTCGCAACTTGCCCGGCGTTGCTTCTGATTTCAGGGTTTCGTAGCTTTTTTTTAGTGTAAAAAAATCGTTGCCGAGCGCCGAATCCAGCGCTGGATTTTTACCGAAGGAAGCCGCTATTTCACTCAAACGGGCCGTGATGACGCCGTCCAAATAGCTCGTGTACAGCTCCCGCAGCGGCTGCTTGATGGGCGTTGCTGCTGTCCGAAGGCTGTCCGGCAAGCCAAGCATTTTGAGGTCGAAGGAGCGGATGCCGAGGTACCAAGCCTGTACCTGTGGCCAATTGCCGTACTGCCCGGTGAGCTTTTCCATCGTCTTCCGACGGAAGCTGATGGACACTCGGTGCAGCGTGTCCGGGTAGGCTTTGGTGCTGATGGAAAAATAGAACGGCGGCCTGTCCAAGTGCAGGGCGGCGGCGGCCTGCGCATAGCCCCGCTCCGCTGTCATCAGGTCGTTGGGCGTCGAATATTTTCCGAAGGTATCTTCCCCCAAATAATCCGAAACGGAGTCGCCAGGTGCCAGCCTGCTCAACCCAAACGACAGCAAGCTCACCAACACGAGGGTCGGAATGAACAGCAGGGTGCGTTTGAGGAGGTAGGTGAACAAGTGACTGGTGACTGGTGATTGGTGAATAGTGACTGGTGACTGGGCTGTTCCCATTCACCAATCACTATTTTTTCAATTTCAAATGCTGTAACAGCACGCCCATGCGGCTTGGATTCGCCTCGAAGCGCTGGTGGACGACCATCCGTTCCTGTGGGCTGAACAGGAAAATGACGGGCTGCTCGTCGTAGATAAGTTGCTGAAAATCCTTGTACAGTTTGTTGCGGGTAGCATCGTCCGGTGCGTCTTGGATGGCGGTAATCAGGGCATCCGAACTGGCATTACCGAAGCGGGAGTAGTTAGTGCCACCAGGTACTGCACCGTCTGTATGCCAGAGCTGTTTGGGGTCGTCGGGCAAGGGAAGGCCACCTGCTCCCCGTGCGCCAAGTTCGAAATCGCCGTTTTTTAATTTATCGCCCAAGACCTTGCCTTCGACGGCAATTGGCTCTATTTCCACACCAATTTTTTGGCAGTTGCTTTTCAAAAGCAGGGAGAAATTCTCTCCGAAAGTGCTTCCAACTGAGTACAGATACTGCAATTTCATTTCCACCAATTTACCATCAACCATCTTGTCCACCGTGCCGTTGCCGTTGCTGTCTTTCCAGCCTGCATCTTCAAGCAGCTTGCGGGCTTCATCAAGGTTCATGGCAATGGGTTTGAGCGAAGTATCGTAGTATTTTTGCGAAGCGAAAAATGGCCCATTCTGCCGCTCCGCCAGCCCATCGTACAGGTCTTTTATCACCATGTCCATGTCAATCGTTTGTGCCAGTGCCCTGCGCACCCGCTTGTCCGAGAGCTTGGGGTTGCGGTTTTGCATGACCGCATAGAAATAAGTGAAGGTCGGCGGCGTGTAGAAATTGTAGATTTTTTGCACAAAATCCACGGTGCGAAGTTCGGTGAACTGCTTGGCGTCCAGCTCGACGGCAAAGTCCACGCCTTCATCCTTGATGGCAGCGATGGCCGCCACTTGGTCCTCGATGGGCAGGAAGATGATGGTGTCAGGGTAGGCAGCCAGCAGCGGGTATTGTCCGGCCAGTTTCTCGCCCCACCATTTTTCTTTTTTGGCCAAAACAACGCGTTGGCCATCCACCCATTCGGCTACTTTGTAGGGGCCAGAACCCGAATTAACCTCACGGGCCAGCTTCGGCGCCGTGTAGGCATCAGCGAACTGCTGGAGTGCTGGGTCAGCCGCTATCGCCGCTGATTTGGCGGGGTCTATCAAGTCCTTCAGCGCAATTTTTTTCAACAAACCGCCCCCATCGTAGATGTGTTCAGGCAACACCGCCAGCGATGAAATGGCTTCCATGTTCAGGAAGTATTTATTCTTCGTAAAAACGGTGAAACGCTTGGGGTCGCCTTCGTCCACTTTAATGTCCCGCACAGATTCCACATAGGGGAGATACCGTTGCGTGGGCATTTTTGGGTTAAAAAGCGCCTTCACGGTAAATTCGTAATCGTAGCCAGTGACGGGCTTACCATCATCCCAAGTTGCCTCCGGCAAAATTTCATACGTGAAACTTTGCCCGCCCGCATATTCGCCCTCCGTGACCTCCTGCGCAGTTGGCGCCGCTTTGATTAATTGCGGCGAAAGCGCAAGCGCCTCGTAATCAAAGTTCATTGGGTTTTGAAAAATCAACTCAGAAGGGAGTCGGTCGTACTTCGTCCTTGCCAAATATGGGTTCAGCGTAGTTGGTGCTGCTGCCAACCGCACCCGCACGGTATTGTCGTTGTGCTTCCAAGTGGATTTTGCCGCATCACCCCCGCAGGAGCTGCATGAAAAAAGAAAAATGACGGCCAAAATGGCCAGTGGGTAGGTGAATTTTGTCTGTTTCATTTTGAGATTTTTTTGAACCGGAAGCCGTTTGCGCTGTTCCGGCATTGAACGCCCGAAGTTAGTAGATTTTTTTGTGATTGGTGATTAGTGACTGGTGATTGGCCATCACCAGTCACCAATCACGAGTCACCAATCATCATCATGCCTACCATCCTCATCGCCGGAGGTTCCGGCCTCGTCGGAATGCACCTCAGCCAGATGCTTCAAACTGCTGGCCATACCGTATTGCACCTCAGCCGCAAACGCAATCTGAACGCCAAATTCCCTGCCTACGCTTGGGATTTGGAGAAAAAAACCATCGAGCAGGACGCTGTGGACCGTGCGCATTTCATCATCAACCTAGCCGGGGCAGGCATCGCCGACCAGCGCTGGACGGACGAGCGCAAGCAGCTCATCATCTCCAGCCGGGTAGATAGTACATTGCTGCTCAAGGCCGCCATTGAGCGCCGACCGACACCGCTCAAGGCGTTCATCTCAGCATCCGCCGTTGGCTTTTATGGCAATCGGGGTGATAGTTTGATGACCGAGGACGACCCTGCTAGCAAGGACAGTTTTTTGGCGGAATCGGTGTCAGCTTGGGAAGATGCTGTCGAAAAAATAGCAGCGACGGGCCTACGCACGGTCGCCATTCGCATCGGCGTGGTGTTTTCGACGCAAGGTGGGGCTTTGGAGAAAATGCTGATTCCGTTCAAGTTTTTCAACGCCACCTATTTCGGGGACGGTCAACAGTGGATGTCTTGGATTCACTTGGATGACATCTGCCGCATGTTTATCGAAGCTATTGATAATGAGCGGTTTAGCGGCATCTACAACGGCGTTGCACCCCACCCGTTCCGCAATAAAAATTTAATTGCAGAGCTAAAAACCGCCGTCGGCAAGCCCGCCATCATGCTGCCCGCCCCGGAGTTCGTGCTGCGTGTCGCCATGGGCGAAATGGCCGATGTGGTGTTCGACAGCACCCGTGTTTCCTCGAAAAAAATAGAAGCAACTGGCTTCAAATTCCTTTTCCCCGATTTGCTGCCTGCCCTGCGGGATTTGTTACGAAGAAAAATCTGACCTTTGCCGTGGAAAGACAATAGAGTTTAGATATTAGACCAGAGACTGGTTTCATGTCTAAATTCTAATGTCTATTGTCTAACGTCTATTGTCTTCTTCGCCGTGTTTAGATTCGAGCATTCATCTTACCTCTACGCATTTTCGCTGCTGCCATTGTTGGCCGTGGTGTTCTGGTTTTTTTGGCGCTGGCGCAAACAGGCGATTGGCCGCTTTGCCGATAGCCACCTCGCACCGCTGCTGATGCCGGAGGCCAGCCGCTGGAAGCACCGCCTGAAGTTCGGACTTGTGCTTGGGGCATTGGCGTTCCTAGTGCTCGGCGCCGCCAATCCGCAGTGGGGCAACAAGCGGGAAAAAGTGAAACGCAAGAGTGTGGACCTCATCATCGCCCTCGATATTTCGAGCAGCATGTACGCCGAGGACATTGCCCCCAACCGATTGGAGCGGGCCAAGAAATTTTCTGAAAGCCTCGTCGAGAAGCTCAAGGGAGAGCGCATCGGCGTGGTGTTTTTTGCAGGCGGCGCATTTTTGCAAATGCCCGTCACGACGGACTACGCCACCACCCAGATGTTCCTCCGCATCGCCAGCCCAGAGCTTGCGGGGTCGCAGGGTTCGGCCATTGGCGAGGCCATCAGCATTGCCCGCAGGGCACTCCAAGGCAGCGGCTCCGAGGAGCATAAGGCGCTTGTGCTCATTACCGACGGCGAGGACACGGGCGGCGAGGCGGTGGAAGAAGCCGAAAAGGCTAGAGGGGAAGGCATCATCCAGTTCACAGTCGGCGTGGGCACTTCCGAAGGTGCGCCGATTCCCATCCGAACGACCAATGGCGTGGAATACAAACAGGACCAAAACAACGAGACCGTGCGCTCCCGCCTCAACGACAAGATGCTGCGTGACCTCGCCGAAAAAGGCGGCGGCATGTACTTCAACGTGTTGGATGGCGACGATGCCGTGGCCGAGGCGCTGCAAACCCGCATTGATAAATTGGAAAAAAGGGAAATGGAAACGGAGAGTTTTTCTTCGTTCAACAGCTATTTCCAGTATTTCGTCTTCCTCGGATTGGCGCTACTGGTGGCGGATTGGTTCGTCTCTTGGCGGAAGGGGAAGATGGAGGGGCGAGATATGTTTGGGTGAGAAATTTCATCGAAAGCAGGAGTTCAAGCTGGCATTAATCTCTCCACCGCTTCCAAGTTTGATTTTAGTTCCTTGGGTAAAATGGTCGCATCGTCCGATTGCTTGAGGTAAGCGGCCAACCGCAATATGAAATGCTCCATGTCACTGTAACTTAGGTCGGCCAGCATCATTTCAGCGAGCAATACCTTGAAAAGTTTCCGCTTAATTCCATTGTATTGTTTGTCCATAAACACTGAAACTGCATCCTTATGGCTTCCATGGAGGTCTATCATCGCCTGGGTTTTATTGATTTCATCAATAATTCCTTGGATTTTATGGCCTTTGAACTCGTTCATTGTTAAAACTTAATTTTGGTAATCACCCGCCCACCAATTCCAAAAACTCATCCTCCGTCAAAATAGTCACCGTGCCCAGCGCCGTCGCTTTTTTCAGCTTGCTGCCAGCGTCCTCTCCCACCACGAGGTAGTCAAGGTTGCCGCTCACAGCGCTGATGTTCTTCGCCCCGGCGTCCTCGGCTTTTGCGGCGGCTTCCTTCCGGCCCATTTTCATCAAAGTTCCGGTAAACAAAATCGTCTTGCCAGCCAGCGGCGCATCGGCGCTCAACTGCTTCTTGCGGTCAGCTTCGGTTTGGGTGAAATTCACATCCAGTTCCTCCATTTGGCGCAGCAGCTCCACGTTTTTTTCATTCTGAAAAAACCGAATCACGTTGTGCGTCAGCACCGGCCCAATGTCCTTGATTTGGCGGAAACGCTCCTCGTCCCAGTCCTTCAATTCCCAGACATTTTCGATTTCGGAAGCGAGAATCTTGCCCGCCTTGATGCCCAAATGGTGGATGGTCAGGCTGTGCAGGAAGCGTTGGATGGGGTTCTTTTTCGCCTTCTCTATCGCCGCCCGGAGGTTTGTCGCCGATTTTTCACCGAAGCCTTCTAGCTGCGCAATCGCCTCATAATCAAGGCGGTAGATGTCGGCAATATTGCGAAGCCAGCCGAGCCGATAGAAACGCTCGATTTGGCTTTCGCCAAAACCGTCAATGTCCATCGCATTTTTCGAAACGTGGTGAATCATGCGCTGGATGAGTTGCGCTTCGCAATCAGGGTTCTCGCAGCGCCAAGCGGCCTCATCCTCAGCCCGCACCAGTTCACTTTTGCAGACGGGGCAATGCGTGGGGAAAACAATCTCCCGCTCCGAGCCATCCCGCAGTTCTTCCATCGGTTTCACGATGTACGGAATCACGTCGCCCGCCCGCTCCACCAGCACCGTGTCGCCGAGGCGCAGGTCTTTGTTTCGGATAAAATCCTCGTTGTGCAAACTCACAGACGACACCGTGACGCCCGCCAGTGCCACTGGTTCCAGCTTCGCAACGGGCGTGATGCTGCCCACTTTTCCCACTTGGAACTCCACGTTGAGCAGCTTCGTCGTCGCCTGTTTCGCCTTGAATTTGTAAGCAATCGCCCAGCGTGGATGGTGTGCCGTGCTGCCCGCCCGCTGTTGGAGTTCGAGGCTGTTGACCTTCACCACCATACCGTCAATTTCGTAGGCATATTGCTCCCGCTTGTTCTGCCAATCGTTGCAGAATGTGGCAACCTCGGCGATGTTTGGGCAGACCTTTCTTTCCCCAAGTTCACCATTTATCGGGGCATGTTGCGGTATTTTGAAACCCAAAGTACCCAGCAATTCAATCAAGCTGTCGTGGGTTTTGAAATTGCTCAAAACGCTGTTGCCATTGGCATCCGTTGCGAAGCCGACTTGGTAAATGAATGCCTCGATACGGCGGCTGGCCGTTTCGGAAGGGTCTTTGGTGCGCAGACCGCCCGTGGCAGCGTTGCGGGGATTGGCGAAGAGGGTGTCACCGTCGGCGGCCCGCTGCTCGTTCATTTTTGTGAAAACATCCTTGCGTATCAGCGCCTCGCCCCGCAGTTCCGCCTTGGCGATGCCGAATTTGGAGAACTCCGCCCGCAACGGCACGGAGCGCAGGGTACGGATGTTCGGCGTGATTTCGTCGCCGAGAGCACCGTTGCCACGGGTGGCGGCCCGCACGAGTTGGTCGTTTTCGTAAACGAGGGCTATCGTCCCCCCGTCGAATTTTGGCTCCACGCAGTACTCGATTTCGAGGTCGGCTGCCAGGCCGAGGTAGTTCTTGATGCGCTCGTCGAAGCTGGCGAGGTCGGCAGCGTCGTAGCTGTTGTCGAGGGAAAGCATGGGCGTGAGGTGCTCGACGAGTTTGAAGTCTTCCGTCAAATCACTGCCCACCCGCTGCGTCGGGGATTCAGGCGTGACGAGTTCAGGGTGCGCCGCCTCGATGGCTTGCAGCCGCTTGTAGAGCATGTCGTACTCGTAGTCGCTGACGACGGGATTGTTCTGGGCGTAGTAGCGCCACTCGTGGTAGAGGATGGCGGTCCGAAGCTCGGCGGCGGCTGTAGCACCATCCAGCGTTTCAGCGGCGGCGAGAAGTTTTTTCGATAGGTCGAAAAGGCGGCGTTGTTCTTCTTTGGTGTACATGAATCAGAATGTGAGATTTTGAGAATATGAGAGGATGAGCGGTGGGGCAAAGTTCTACTTTTTTGCATACGCCACCTCCCCTTTCCGAAAATCTTCCCGCACGGGCGTGAACACATCGAGGATGCGGCAGTGGGTGAGCGCCCGTCCGCTGTGCGGCACATTGGACGGAATGACGAGGCTATCGCCGGGGCGCAGTAGCATTTTCTCGCCACCCAATACGAACTCGAACTCACCTTCCAGTATATTGGACACTTGTTCGTGGAAATGGGCGTGTTCAGGCAGTTCAGCGCCTGCCTCCACGTCCACATGGGCGATGGTCATGCCTTCGGTGTGGAACATTTGGGCGGTGAAGCCACGGGTGATTTCGAAGGCGGGGATGTCGGTGAGAGAAATTTTCATGCTGAAAGGTTTAGAATGTTTAGTGGGTTTAGGAGGTTTAGAATGAGGTCGAAGTTAAACCTTCTAAACTATCTAAACCTCCTAAACCTGTGTTTTTCGCCCCTCAAACGCATATCTTTTTGTATAAAAATTGAAGAAGAAGAGCATGCCTGTCACGATGAGTTTGGCGAGGATGGGCCAGTCGGAAAGCACGGGCAGTTTTACCAAAAGCACCATCATGCCCACGCCCAGCCCCCAGCCGATGACGGAGAAGAGCATGGAGATAAGGAAGGCTTGGTGGGTCTTGCGCTTTAGGTCGAAGATGAAGCGTTTTTGCAGGTAAAAATTGACGACCACGGCGATGGGGTATGAGATGGTATGCGACATGACGGCGTCGAACCAAAGCCAGTTGAGGAGGAGGTACAGGGCATAGTCCACCCCCGTGGCGATGACGGAAGAGGTGAGGAACTTCGCTTGCGAGACCGCTTTTTCTTTCTGAAGAATGCTCATGCTGCTTGGCTACCGTTCGCTAGTTCTTTTTCAAAAAATGCCCTCACCTCCCCCCAGTTCTCCGCCCGTGGAAACCGCACCTCATCCACATTGTGCGAGGCGGTAAACAGCAGGCCCTTCCCCTTGAAATGCTCCAGGTTCCAGGCATGGTCGTCAATCATGTAATCGGCTTGGATGACGCGCTTGTCACCGCAAAGCACCAGCCGCTGCCAGCCGATGAAGGGGAAGTGCTGGTCGAGCCAGTCGAGCTTGTCCCGCAGCGAGTTGCGAAACTCGGTGGCGGCGGTCACGGCGAACACATCGTAATGTTCCGTGAGCCATTTCACCACTTCCTGGCTGCCTTCCATCACGGGCAGGTCGGCGAAGAAACCTTCTTCATACAAGTAGCCACGAATGTGTTCGGCATTGGGCAGTTGGTAAATCTTTTTGCCCCACCAGACCTCTTTCGGTGGGCGCTCGCCAAAGTCCCGCTCGTACAGGTCAAGGAACTTGGGATACACGTCGGCAATGACCTCGTCCATGTCGAGGGCGATGCGCTTTTTGCGGACGGGGTTGTTTACCATGAATTCTTCTAGTGGCGTCATTTGTTTTTTCTTTTTATTGCGTTGGAACGAATTAAGGACGGGTTAACAGCCGACCCCCAATCGTAAATCGTAATTCGTAAATCATCCCCCATTCACCTGGTTCATCGCCAGCGCCAGCCCAATCGTCCCGAATGCCTTCACGCCATCCGCCGCTTTCCGCAGGAGCTCGGGCAAGGCTTCCTGTTCCTTTTTGTCCCATTCGCTCAGCACGTAGTTTGCCTGCTGGCCCTTGTGGAACTCGTCGCCAATGCCGATGCGCAGGCGGGCGTAGTTGTTGCCACCCGTGAGTTGGTCAATGCTTTTCAAGCCATTGTGGCCACCGTCCGAGCCATTGCCCCGAAGCCGCATTTTGCCGAAGGGCAGGTTCAAATCATCCAGCACCACGAGCAGGTTTTCCTTGGGGATGTCGTGCTTCTGGAGCCAGTAGCGAACGGCCTTGCCGCTCAGGTTCATGTAAGTGCTGGGCTTCAACAGGATGAAAGTGCGGCCCTTGTGGCGGAATTCCGCAAGGTCGCCCAAGGAGTCGTTCTTGAACTTGACTTCAAATTCCTTGGCGAGCACGTCCACCACTTCGAAGCCGACATTGTGGCGGGTATAGTCGTAGTCAGCGCCCATGTTTCCGAGGCCGGCGATAAGGTACTTCATTTTAAAGTTTGCAGTTTGACAGTGGGCAGTTTGAGTTGGCAGTTCGTCATTGGGCAGTTGGCAGTCAGTTCGACTGTTGTTTAGCAGCGTCTGGTTTATGCAAACAATTTGGTGAGCTGCTCTAATCCAATTCTTTCAATTAACCAGTCCCTGACTACAAGACTGCTGACTGACTGCCAACTGCCCACTGACGAACTGCCAACTGGACGGCAAAGGTAAGCAGGCAGTCAGTTTTGCCTTTGTACTTTTTACGTTGTACTTTGCAACCCAGTTGTTTTGGCTGGTAAAATGGCTGAAAATCAAGCCATTGTACCCAATACCTCAATAACTCAATCGCCCAATTCCCCCGTCCATGCGAAAGAAATTCACCGACATCCTCTACTCCTTCCCTTTCCAGCTGCTGGTGTTGCACCTGCGGGGCAACCTGCTGCTCATTGGGGTGTGGCTGCTGCTGGCGCTGATAGTGACGGGCAATTTCGGGGGTGGTTTCGGCCTGCGCTACCTGTTCCTTTCGCCGGAATATTTGGGCGAGGTGGGCTTTTTGAGCTTTTTCTACGTGGGTGCTGGTTTTGGCGGATTGGTCATCAGTTGGAACCTGACCACCTACCTGCTGGATGCTTACCGCTTTTCGTTTTTGGCGTCGCTGGGCAAGCCGTTCGCCAAGTTCGTGCTGAACAACCTCGTGATTCCGGTCTCTTTTGCCCTGCTTTTCCTGTTCTGCCAGATACGGTTCGGGCTTCGCCATGAGCTGCTCCCTTTGGGGGAAGTGCTGTGGCAGAGCCTTGGTTTTTTGACTGGCTTCGCAACGCTGGTGTTCCTGGTGTCGGTTTATTTTCAATATACGAACAAGGACATCACCAGTTTTTCACCGAAGGGAAAAAAGAAAAAAGCCGAAAACAGCCAAGTGGTGAGGGACATCCGCCTGCACCGCAACCAGTGGCGGGTGGACACTTTCCTCTCGGACGGCATGAGACCCCGTCCCGTGCGCAGCGTGGCGCATTACGACCCCGCTTTTTTAGCGAAAATTTTTCAACAAAACCACTTGAATGCCCTGCTGGTGCAGCTTTTCACG
The DNA here is from genome assembly GCA_041752395.1 of Saprospiraceae bacterium. Lineage (GTDB taxonomy): Bacteria > Bacteroidota > Bacteroidia > Chitinophagales > Saprospiraceae > UBA6168. Next base: position 11,281 of record JBGSWN010000196.1, read on the forward strand.
CTGGTGGTCATCGTGCTGCTGGGTGCGCTGATGGACCGCCCGGTTTTCCGCATCCCAACGGCGTCGAGCATTTTCCTCCTCAGCAGCACGGTGATTGCGGTGGGCGGGGCCATCTCGTTTTGGCTCGGTTCGTGGCGCATCACGGGGTTGGTGGCCATCCTCGTTCTCCTCAATTTTATCACCCGTTTCGACTTTTTTCACCACCGGAACAAGGCTTACGGCCTCAATTACGGAGTGCCGCCCAGCCCCTACCAGCTCGACAGCCTGCAAAACTATTGCACCCAAGCCGCCGTGGATTCCGACATGGCGGCCACCCTCGAAATCCTCGAAAAATGGAAGCGAAAGGCAACTGGGCCAAATGGCGAAAAGCCGAAAATGGTGTTTTTCTGTGTGAGCGGCGGCGGCCTAAAAGCGGCCACTTGGGCGATGGAGGTGCTGCAAAACGCTGACAGCCTGACCAACGGCCAGTTCATGTCGCACACCGTGTTGATGTCCGGCGCTTCGGGCGGCATGATGGGCACCTCGTATTTTCGGGAGCTGGCGCTCCGCAAACAGCAGGGCGAGCCGATTGACCTGTACGGCCCGGAGCACGTGGCCGATGTTTCAAAGGATTTGCTCAACCCGGTTTCGTTCACCATCGTCACCAACGATGTGTTCCTGCCCTGGGCCAGTTTCGAGCGGGGCGGCCAGCGCTACAAAAAAGACCGGGGCTATATTTTTGAAAAAGCCTTCAACGAAAACACCCACAACCGCCTCGACAAGACCATCGCCGAATACGCCCAGCCGGAGCGGGAGGCGCTCATCCCGATGTTGTTCGTCACGCCGAGCATCGTCAACGACGGCAGGCGGATGGTCATTTCCTCGCAGCCTGTTCGCTACATGATGGTGGAGCCTGCAGGCGTGGAAGGGCCCGGTTCCGTGCGGGTGGATGCCGCCGATTTTCGGGCTTTGTTCGCTTCGCAAAACGCCGACAGCCTGCGTTTCACGACGGCGCTGCGCATGAACGCCACTTACCCCTATGTGCTGCCCAATGTGAACCTGCCCAGCGAGCCTCGCATCGAGGTGCTGGACGCTGGGTTTCGGGACAATTTTGGCCTGAAATCGGCCACCCGTTTCATGCACGTTTTCAAGGATTGGATCCGGGAAAACACGAGTGGGGCGGTGGTGGTCGTGGTGCGTTCCTTCGAGCGGCAGCAGGAAATCAAGTCGAACGAGCGCCGGGGTATTATCGAAACCCTGCTCAATCCGCTCGAAATCGCCTTCAAAGTGATGAGCCTTCAAGACTACGAGCACGACAACAGCCTCGGCTTCCTCTACGACCTGCTCGGCCCCGATATGCTCGAAATCGTGCGCCTGACTTACCATCCCAGCGAGGAGCTGAAGGACTCGCCCATCAGTTTTTACATCACGAATCGCGAGCGGGCGGATATTCGTCGAGCGATTGAATCGGAGGAGGTGAGGCCGAGTCTTGAGCGATTGCGGGAGTTGTTGGAGTAGTTGGCAGCCGCCAGAGGCGAGCCTCGCCTTTGGCGGGTTCGACAGGGGGCAGGGCGCAGTCAGGGGGTGCTGGATTTCAAGAGTTACTCATTTTATCAATATGGAAAGATTAGAGGTTTTAAAAGGCGACATCACGAAAATCGAAGTGGATGCCATCGTGAACGCTGCCAACTCGTCGCTCTTGGGCGGCGGCGGGGTGGATGGAGCCATCCATCGGGCAGGCGGGCCAGCTATTTTGGAGGACTGTAGGCGCATCGTTGCGAAGCAAGGCGGCTGCAAAACGGGCGAGGCGGTCATCACCACGGCGGGCAATCTGCTTGCGAAATTTGTCATCCATACCGTTGGCCCAGTGTGGAACGGTGGACATAAAAATGAGGCGGAAAAGCTGGCCAACTGTTATCGAAATTCCCTGAAAATTGCCATGGAGAATGGCTGCAAAACCATTGCATTTCCTTGCATCAGCACGGGGATTTATGGCTACCCAATTGCGGCAGCAGCGAAAGTGGCGGTGGATGTGGTAAAGCAGTTTTTGGAGGAAAACGAAAGCATCGAGCAGGTGCAGTTTGTCTGTTTTGATGAGGCGAATTTTGAGGCGATTACCTTGGAAGCTGGGTAAATTAGAAAGCGCCAACATGGGGCTGCCGCTTTTTTTCGATTAGAGAGACACCCTAGGAAATCAGAAATTCTTGCAATAAACAACAGCACCTAGGCAATTACCGTTATGGGACTGGTTTTTGAAAAACAGCGGTTCAATTCATTCTGCCAATTGACATTCCTCATTTTCAAATGCTAACTTTGCGCCCTCAAAACAAAAAGAAGCCCACGTATCCAAAAACATTATCCAGTGACTAAGAAATCCATCAGCATTTTTTGCTTCGCAATTTTGACCCTGAATTTCGTTCAAGCCCAGCGTGGCGTCGAGGCTGGCATCTGGCTGGCTGGCGTCAACTATTTTGGCGACCTGAACACCAATATGCGGCTGAACCATATCGGCCCGGCGGCGGGCATTGGCCTCCGCTTCAATTTCAACGAGCGGCTTTGCGGCAAGATTAGCAGCAATATTGGCCGGGTGGAAGCGTACGATTCGGATTCGCCCAACCTCTTCGAGAAAGCCCGGAACCTCAGTTTTCGCTCCATCGTGGTGGATGCTGGGGCGCAGTTGGAGTTCAATTTTCTGCCCTACATCCACGGCAGCAAGGACAATAACTGGACGCCGTACTTGTTCGCTGGCCTCGGTGTTTCCTATTTCAACCCGAAAGCAAAGCTCGACGGCGGCGATTGGACGGCACTGCGCCCATTGGGTACTGAAGGGCAGTTCAAAGGCGAGGAATATTACACCGTGGCAGGTGGTTGGGTCTATGGCGCTGGTTTCAAGATTGACCTGACTTATGAGTTGAGCATCAATATTGACATGAGCGCACGCAGGCTTTTCAGCGATTACCTCGACGATGTGAGTACCACCTACCCGGATGCTAACGATGTTGCGGATCTGCGTGGAGCCGAAGCTGTTCCGTTCATTGACCGCTCTTTCGAGCTTTTCCAGAAAGACCCTGACTTTTTTACCAGAAACAATATTGAAGCGCCGATTGGCGAGCCAGGCCGCCAGCGTGGCAATAGCAAGAACAACGATACCTATGTTTATCTCGGGATTGGTATCTACTATTATTTTGGGGATTTGAAATGCCCCTATGAAAAATAGGAAAAGGTAAAATGAAAAAGGGCGAGTTGGATACATTCCAACTCGCCCTTTTTTATTTCATGCTACCATTTGTCACCTTAAAACCGTTACACTGCCAGACTTCACGTTTTCTTTTCCCTCGCATTGGTAACTGATTTTATAGAGAAAAACGCCAGGGTTTACAGCGTCTCCCCGATAAAAACCATCCCAGCTGTCCCGCACATCTTCCGTGTAGAAAACGATGTTCCCCCATCGGTCGAATATTTCAAAGGACTTCATTTCGCCCACGGCGAAAATATTGCTGATACCGTATCGGTCATTCAGCCCATCGTCGTTGGGTGTGAAGGCGGAGGGGAGCAGAATGTCGCCGCATTTCACCGAATTTTTGTCCACCACAACGATGCGGATGGAGTCTTCGGATTTACAATTTTCATTGTCCACCATCGTGAGCTTGTAAGTCGTTGTGACAGTTGGGGTCATGACGGGATTGGGGATGTCAGGGTCAACCACGTTGGTGGTTGGTGACCAATCGAAGCTGTTGGCGCAACTTTGCGTGAGTTGGATGGGCACCGATTCTCCGAGAAAAATAGTGGCTTCATTCACACCGGTAGGCTTCAGGCCCGTCTTAATTTGGTCGGGTGCGAGGTAAAGGTCTTCCACATCCTGGAAGGTGAGTGCTCTGCTGTACAGCCTGATTTCATCCAGATAGCCTTCAAAATCTTCCTCGGCACTGCAGCTACTTTTGCCGATAGTGAGCGGTTCACTGTTTTTAATATTTACCCGAAGGCTGCCTGGGGCATTCACCTCACCGAGTTTTGCTTTGTTCACATAAAGCGTGGTGGTAGCTCCTTTCCGAATCACCACTACGTGATACCAGCAAGAAAAAGGCAATGTCTTGCTGATGGAAGCCGCAACCGTAGCGCTTTCCGTGAACTCCACAATCATGCTCCGGGTTGCGGGATTGTAGCGGATGCCAAATGCCGCATCGTTCACACAGCCTACTTTTTTTGAAAAAAGGGCTTGATAGGCAGCGCTATTGGTGGTGGGCTTGAAATAAAAACTGAGCGAAAAGTCAATGGTGGAAAAAGTATCTTCTACCCGTTGTCCGAACAGGTAAAACCAGTCGTCATTGCCATCGAAAAAACGAGCATTACCCTGCACGCCACAGCCGCAACTATCGTTGCCATTCACGAACAACTGGATGGCGGGGTCGCCGGACTCATCCACCACGGCACAGCCATTTTGGTTAAAAGAGATGTGAGAGACCAATTTCTCATCCAATTGGGCTTGGAGGTTAAGGGATGCGAACAGCGTAAGTAGAAAAGTCAAAAATCTCATCGGAACGATTCAGTTTTTATTGAAATGGAGGCAAAGTTCTGCGTTTTATCCGAACTTGACTGTCCATTTCTTACAAAACCCAATTTGAGTAAGTGGGTCTTTTGTTCAAATACCTTTTAAAACGGCGTTCGCTCCGCAATATTTTAGCTGCAAATCGAACTTATCAGGTAATAAATCCTTCTTTTACAAGGTTTTGAGTGACGCAAAAACTATTGTGCCGTTTATATCTTTGTGCATCCTTCATTATTTCCAATAAAATGAAATTAAAAAGCATCGTTTTAACCGCCATTTTCGCTTTCGCCTTCTCCGCCGGACTGATGGCGCAAGAATTCATGTGGAAGACCCTCAGCAAAATAACCTACAAAAAAGAGTACGACGAAATGCTAGGCTTCAAGGTGGACGTCCCCATTTTCAGCAATGAAATCCAGCAACTGGAAGGAAAATCCGTAACTATCAAAGGCTATATTATCCCCGTAGAAGGCTACAAAAGCCACAAAGAGTTCGTGTTTTCGGCATATCCCTACAGTATGTGCTTCTTCTGCGGCGGCGCTGGGCCCGAAACGGTGATGGAAGTGAAAGCGAAAACAGCGGTGGCTTTCACTGCCGACCCCATCACCATCAAAGGCACGCTGCACCTCAATTCCACCGACATCAATAAACTAATGTATTCACTCTCCAATGCGGAGGTGGTGAAATAAACGAACCAGCAGCCTGCGAGCTGTTGGTTTTTGGTAATTCAACTCAATTTTAAATCAATTCACGATGAAAAACTTTATTAACAAGCTGTTCGGCTCAGACAAAGAGGCAGATTCCAAAACTGCTGATTCGGCGACCAAACCTGAAACTTCCCTTTCTGAGGATGCCGCCAAGCTGATGAGCGAAGCAAAAGCAAAATTTACGGAAACCGTAGGCGACCCCTCTGACCTGATGGCCAAGGCAAAGCATGCATTGGAGGAAGTGGCCCACGACATTAAGGAAGGAGCCAGTGATTTGATGGAAGATGCCGGAGAATTAGCCACTGCCGCTGGCCACAAACTTTCCGAAGCAAAAGACTACGTAAAAGAAGAGTTCACGGAGCATGTAGGCGAACCATCCGAACTGATGGCCAAAGCCAAGGACTCATTGGCGGGGATCACTGCGGACATCAAGGAAACTGTCTCCGAATTTGCGGAAGACGCAGGGAAATTCGCATCCACCACCGGCGAAAAATTCAAATCTGCCGCCAAGGAAGAGTGGGCGCATGCTACCGAGAAATTTGAGGATATGAAAAAATCATTTTCGGAGAAAGAAGCGGAAAGCCCAGTTGCCGCTTCAGCGCCAGAATCTAGCCACGATACAGCGCCTTCGGAAGCAGCCAAAGCGGACGACGACGAGACAGCCGTTTGATTTTAACTTCGGCTTGCATTTCAAAAGCAGTTTTAGGCGAATTCAACCTAAAACTGCTTTTTCATTTTAGAAATTCACCAATTCAATATCGAAAGCAATTGGCGTATTGGCGGGAATATTGCCGGAGCCGCTGCGCCCGTAGGCCAGTTTGGATGGAATCAAGAACTTGCCCTTGCCTCCTTTCTGAAGTAGGGGAATACCCTCCTGCCAGCCTTGTATCAGGCCACTCAGGTTAAAAGATGCCGTAGCAGTCCCAACCGTCTCGTCGAAAACGGTTCCATCCAGCAGGTAACCTTTGTACCGCACGGTCACCTTGTCGCTGATGCTTGGGCTGCCGCCAGTACCTGCGTCCTCAATGATGTAGTGAAGCCCCGTGGCAGTTACCTGAGCCGTAAGGTTTTTATCGTCCAGGTAGGTTTCGATTTCCTTCACGTCTTGTTTAAAGATTTCATCTTCAGAAACAGGATCCGGGATGCAACTGGAAAAAATGCTGATGGTCAAAAGAAACAGTGAAAACGGAATAAACTTGCTCATGTCTTGTGATTTTTTTTGCAAAAATAGCTTTCACAAAAAATATGGGATGCCATTAAATTGAAAAAGGAAGCCCAAAAGACTTTTCGTTAAGTGCTGATAATCTGTGCTTTAAAAACGTTGGGCGATAATTGAACTGAAATTCAAGCAGTTATGAAAAATATTTTTCAAAAAAATCAAAAACGAGGTTGAAAATCAGCCAAACAAATTTACCTTTGCACCCGCCTTGAAAAAAGGCATTTTAGGATTAAAATTTCATCACAGTTTAAACGCATAAAATCGTGAATACTCGGAGTTATAACACCGTGTCGGCGAAAAAAGAAGAGGTGAACCGTGACTGGTACGTTGTTGATGCAACGAATCAGATTGCAGGCCGCCTGTTTTCCCGCATAGCGGCCGTACTGAGGGGCAAGCATAGGCCCGACTTTACCCCGCATGTTGACACTGGCGACAACGTCATCGTCATCAATGCCGACAAAATCCGTTTCACCGGAAAGAAGAAAGACCAGAAGGAGTACCTCCGTTACACTGGCTACCCCGGTGGACTCAAAAGGGAAACTGCAGGCCACCTTCTCGACCGCAAGCCGGATGCCGTTATTGAAATCGGCGTTCGTGGCATGTTGCCCAAGACTAAGTTGGGGAATGCAATGATCAAAAAGCTTTTCGTGTATGGTGGCGAGGATCATCCTCACCAAGCGCAGAAGCCCCAACCATTTAACTTCTAACAAGGAAATTTTTCAAACATGGAAATGATAAATGCCATCGGAAGAAGAAAGGCCTCTGTCGCTAGGGTTTACCTCACCAAGGGTGAAGGCAAAATCAGCATCAACGGCAAGGACTACAAAGATTACTTCCCACAAGTGCATGTGCAAGGCTCCATTACCGAGCCATTCATCACCGTAAATCTGGAGAGCAACCTCTACAACCTCAGCGTTAACGTTGACGGTGGTGGTTACAAGGGTCAGGCAGAGGCAACCCGCATGGGCATCAGCCGTGCGCTGGTGAAGCTCAATGCTGACTTCCGTGGTGCGCTTAAAGAAAAGAAGCTGCTCACCCGGGATGCCCGTGAGGTTGAACGTAAAAAATACGGTAAACCAAAGGCAAGAAAGAGCTTCCAGTTCTCCAAACGTTAATTTTTATCAGACTTTAGACGGGAGACTTTAGGCAGTAAAATCAGGTTGTCTAAAGTCTAATGTCTAATATCTAAAGTCAAAAAGAAAAATGGCAAAACCTACATACCAAGATTTGCTCGATGCAGGGGTTCACTTTGGCCACATGCGCAAAAAATGGAACCCGAAAATGGCGCCCTACATCTTTATGGAGCGCAAAGGCATCCACATCATTGACCTGAACCGTACAAGTGACGGGTTGGATCGTGCCGCCAACGCTATGCGTGCCATCGCAAAGTCTGGCCGCAAAATCCTGTTCGTGGCCACGAAGAAGCAAGCTCGTGACATCGTTGCGAAAGCTGCTGAATCCGTTGGAATGCCACACGTTACCGACCGTTGGTTGGGTGGTATGATGACCAATTTTGCTACCATCAAGCGTTCAGTGAAGAAAATGCAGAACATCGAGCGCATGCTCGCAGATGGTACTGCTGCCAACATGACCAAGAAGGAGCGCCTCACCCTCGACCGTGAGCGCATCAAATTGGACAAAGTGTTTGGTGGTATCGAAAGCTTGGGCCGTCTTCCAGCTGCCATCTTCATGGTGGATATTTCGCACGAACACTTGGCTTTGGCTGAGGCAACTCGTCTGGGCATCCGCACTTTCGCCATGGTGGATACGAACTCCGACCCGAACAAGGTGGACTTCGCCATCCCTGCCAATGATGATGCTTCCAAGTCAATTGGAATCATTACTTCCTATTTGGCAGAAGCCATTCGTGAGGGCTTGTCTGACCGCAGCGCCAAGGCGGAAGAGGAAAAAACAGAAGTGGAAGCAGCGGGTTAATCGAACGCAGGAAATGCTGCACATTGCCCCGTTTTTCGAGGCTTTACAGAGATTTAACCTGTTTTCAAGAACTTCTAATTTGAGCGAGCGTACACTTGGCTCATCAAATTTTAACCATTTAATATTCAAATAAAATGACCACGACATTATCAGCTGCCGATGTAAAAAAGCTCCGTGACATGACGGGTGCAGGCATGATGGATTGTAAAAAAGCCCTCGAAGAAGCGAGCGGCGATTTCGATAAAGCAGTAGAAGTATTGCGCAAGCAAGGCCAAAAACTGTCTATCAAGCGTGCTGACCGTGAGGCGAAAGAAGGTGCTGTCATTGCCATGACTTCTGCCAATCGCAACAGTGGCGTTCTCGTTCGCTTGAGCTGCGAAACGGACTTCGTTGCCAAAAACGAAGATTTCGTAAACTTCGCAAAAAGCATCTGTGAAATTGCCCTCAAGAATTTGCCAGCCGATACGGAGGCGCTTTTGGCAATTCCTTTCAACGATAGCATCACCGTTGGTGAGAAAATCACGGAACAAGTTGGCGTTATCGGTGAAAAAGTAGAGGTAAGCCACTACTCAAAAATTGAAACGGCTGCTGGCCAAGGCCAAGTCTTGCCTTATATCCACATGGGCAACCGTGCAGGCGTTATCGTTGCACTCAACCTCGAAGGTCCTGAGTACGCCGAAGCAGGCAAGAACGTAGCCATGCAGATTGCTGCCATGCGCCCAGTTGCCCTCGATAAAGACGGCGTTTCGGCTGAGATGATCGAAAAAGAAATCGAAATCGGCAAGGAGCAAGCTCGCCAAGAAGGCAAGCCAGAGGCCATGCTTGAAAAAATCGCTGTTGGTAAACTGAACAAGTTCTACCAAGATAGCACCCTGCTCAACCAGACTTACGTCAAAGATGGCAAGTCAACCGTTGCGCAATACTTGCAAAGTTTGAACAAAGACCTGACGGTCACTTCGTTCAAACATGTTGAACTGGGCTAGTTGCCCGAAGCTATGAAAGGCGAATTAAGCAATTAATTCGCCTTTTTTTATGCCCTTCCTGTTTACTTTCGCCCCTAAATTTTTTACTTCAATCACTATGGCAATCAAGTACAAACGAATATTGTTGAAACTGAGTGGCGAGTCACTTATGGGCACCCAAAAATATGGCATCGAGGCCTCCATGCTTTTTTACTACGCCCAGCAAATCAAGGAGCTGGTGGAAATGGACATTGAAGTGGCCGTGGTAATTGGCGGTGGCAATATTTTCAGGGGCTTGCAGGCTGCTCAGTCCGGCATTGACAGGGTTCAAGGCGATTATATGGGCATGTTAGCTACCGTCATCAATGGCATGGCACTCCAAAGCGCCCTTGAAAGCGCCGGGGTTTTCACCCGCCTTATTTCAGCGATAAAAATGGACCAGATTGCCGAGCCTTATATCCGCCGCAGGGCGGTGCGTCACCTTGAAAAAGGTCGGGTAGTGCTGTTCTCTGGCGGCACTGGCAACCCTTATTTCACCACAGACTCTGCTGCCGCACTGCGTGCGAATGAAGTCAGCGCCGACGTGATTCTAAAAGGCACACGTGTGGACGGTATTTACAATGCAGATCCAGAAAAAGACCCCACCGCCACGAAATTTGACCACCTGACTTTCAACCAAGCCATCAGCATGGGCCTTGGCGTTATGGACATGACTGCCTTTACTATTTGTCAGGAGAACAACGTGCCCATCATCGTTTTTGATATCAACAACAAGGACAACCTGAAGCGGATCGTTACTGGTGAACAAGTCGGAACGCTGGTGGAAGCGGAATAGTGGTAGTTTGCAGTTCGATAGTATTGGTAAAACTTACCATACCACTGACTTAACAACTGTCAAACTGACTGCCAACTGCCCGACTGCCGAACTGCCAACTCATTCAGTGCATTGCAATGGCAATCGTAGCCATGCTCACCTTCACGCCCGGCACTTCGAGTAGCCTGCTGGCGCAAACTTCCAAGGTTGCCCCCGTCGTCAGCACATCGTCAACCAAGAGGACGTGCTTCCCTTCCAACAGTTTTGGCTTCGCCACTTCGAAAACCTCGCCGACATTGTGCAGTCGGGACTCCCGTGACTGCTTCGTTTGCGATTCTGAGTGGACGACCCGCTGCATCGCATGGCTCAGGCATGGCCTGCCGAAGGTTTCGGAGATGCCATTGCCGAAGACTTCACTCTGGTTGTAGCCCCGAATCCGTAGCTTTCGGATGTGCAACGGCACTGGCACGATGACATCCACATCGGCAAAAAGTGGAGCCTGGCGAAGCATCGTGCCCATTTTTTGCCCTAAAACCGTCCCAACCGCTGTTTTCCCTTTGTACTTGAGGTTGTGAATCAGGTTTTGCACCCGACTTTCCTTCGTAAAAAGGTACATGGGAGCTCCTGCCTGGAGGTTTACCCGACCCCAAAACTTTTCAGTGAACGGATTTTCTCTTCGCAAATGGAAATTGGCTTCCGGCAAAGTGGCTCGGCAGGCCGTGCAGATATGTTCCCCGTAGGGCGGCGAATTGTACTCACAGGCGAGGCAAAGATGTGGGAAAAACAGGCAGAGGAAATCCTCGAACGGACGCAGTAAGTTTCTCATAGTTCCTTGTTTTTTTGGTGAAACAGGGAGCAACTTATGCGTTCTGGATTTACCAGTAAAATATTTATTTCAAGTATATTTTGGAGACAATGGATGAATGACTTTAAACCTAATAAAACCCTTTAGGCAGTCTAATTTCTAAGGTCTAAAAAAAACGTCTGCCTCGAAATTCAAGACAGACGCATCAAAACAAAACGAAAAACCAACTTTAAACAAGTCTTTTTATATCCTCATAAACCATCCACTTTCTCTAAATGTTGTCTCTTTGCTTGTTAAGGAATTCTTAAAGAAAATGAACAACTTAGTATTTACTGATTATTTGACTTAAGGCGGACACTGATGGTTTCTTGCTTTCCGCTCCGATTGAGTACCAAGGCTACCGTCTGGCCAGCCTTTGATCCTCCCACTGCTTCTAGCAGATCGGCAGAGGTTTTCACTTTTTTGCCATTGGCTTGGACAATAATGTCATTTGGCAAAATACCTGCATATTGCGCAGCACCACCATCCACCAAACTCTCTACCAGCACGCCCTGTGAAATGTCAAGTCCCAGCTCGGTCGCTGTTTCATTGTCCAAATCGGCAATATTTATGCCGAGAAAACCACGTTCGTAACTGCCATTTTTAATGATGTCGTCCACAATGCCCGTCACTAGGTTGATAGGAATAGCGAAAGAATAGCCTTCAAAATAACCCGTTTGCGTAGCAATCGCCGTGTTGATGCCAAGCAGTCGGCCAGTCGCATCCACGAGTGCACCGCCGCTATTGCCGGGGTTCACGGCAGCATCTGTTTGGATGAAAGACTCAATAGGTGCCTTACCCTTTATGATGTTGATATCACGCCCTTTGGCGCTGACGATGCCAGCTGTGACCGTCGAATTGAGTTCGAGGGGATTGCCAACAGCCAGCACCCACTCGCCGATTTTGGCTTCGTCGGAATTCGCCAAGCGCATCGTCGGGAGGTTTTTCGCCTCAATTTTCAGCACAGCCAAATCGCCTTCCGGGTAAGTGCCAACGACGGTTGCCTTGTAGGTTTTGTTGTCGAAAGTAGTTACTTCCACCTCGTCAGCAAATTCGACCACGTGGTTATTGGTGACGATGTAACCATCCCCGGTGTAAATGACGCCTGAGCCCGTACCTGCTTTCGGCTGGTTGAAGTTGAAGAATGGGCTGCCGAAAAAGGAATTGTCGTCAAAAATATTGGGAAAAGGCTGGTTGTTTTTTCGATTTTCACGGGCCTTTTTTTCGCTTTCCTTGGCGGAAATATGAACCACCGCTGGGGTCGCCAACTCAGCTGCCTCCGTAAAATCAAAAGGAACATTGACGTTTGGGCCAACATTGACATTGTTGACTTGCTTCGCAGACTGGCCATTGCTGGCAACTAAAACGGGCTGGTCATTTTGCAGAGCGAAGTAACCACCGAGGGTGATACCGCCGCCAATCATACCCGCAAAAACATAAGAAAGTACCTGCTTCATAGTTTAAGAAAATTAGATTAGAAATTCCAAAGTATTGACCTGCAAGGGCCGTGGTTGTATATTGCAAAAATAAACGCCCAGCCCTTCCATCGGTTATTTCATAAAACTGGTTTAACGACAAATTAACAAGCAGAAAAAAAGGCCCGTAAAATCAATCCTTCCAAGTGTGTTGGTCATCAAATTTTTAGCTCAAATTTCCCCTAACCATTTTTTTTAAAAACCATACAAATGCTGACATTCACCCAAAGTTTATTTGTTTCGCCCCCAATATCCATGCACTTGGGCAAACTGCGACATTCAATGTTTCAAAACGGCTACGATTTCCAAACTCTCCTCCAACCCGAAACGGAACTGGAGGCCATGCTGCTCGACCTTTCGGTGTTCCGAGAAGGCATGTCTTGGGGCAGGCCACGGTTTGGACACCCAGAGGGCAAGGTCGGGCTGCACGTGCGGGAGGTGCTGGACAACGTTGAACATTGCGCAGCAAACGAAACTGTTCGAGAGCAACTTCGCCTCGTTGCCATCACACACGATACTTTCAAGTTTCAGGAATTTCAACTGGGCCGCCGGGTGAAGCACCACGGACTGCTGGCACGGGAGTTCATGGAACGCTACCTAGACGACCCCGCTCTGCTCGACCTCATCGAGCTGCACGACGAGGCTTTTTACTGTTGGCGTGCCGCCAATTTGGAGGGCCAGCCCGAAGCCGCCGCCAGCCGCCTCGACCAGCTGCTGGAGACAGTTGGCGACAACCTCCCGCTGTATTTTGATTTTTATAAATGCGACACCCAAACGGGCGACAAGATTCAAGCGCCGCTCCTCTGGTTCGAGGAAGTCGTTATTTCAAAGTTAAAGTAAGCCTACCGATTGGCGCTATCCCTATCTTTGCCCCATGAAAAAATTCAATCCAATTACGCTGATAATTATTTTCGTTGTGGCGGCTGGGCTCTTCACGGTTGGCAAGGAGTTTTACCTAAAACCCAGTGTCAATGATGGTGAAAAAGCGCCCGATTTCTTGGCTGTTTCAGATAAAAATTTCGGTTTCAAGCTCTCCGACCTGAAAGGCAAATACGTGCTGCTCGACTTTTGGGGCAGTTGGTGCGGGCCCTGCATTGCCGAGTCACCTGCGCTCATTGCTTTGTATGAAAAATATGGAACGTCCAAATTTAAGGACGCCGACGGGTTCACTATCGTGAGTGTGGCCGTGGAGAAAGACCGTCAACGCTGGGCTTCCGCCATCGAGCGGCTTGGGCTGACTTGGCCCTATCAGGCGATTGACCCCGTGAGTAATTTCAAGTTTTTTGACTCACCAATCGCACAGGATTACGGCGTGAAGCAATTGCCAACCAAGTTTTTATTGGATGCTGACCGCAAAATCATTGGGGTGGATATGCCGCTAGAGGAAGTGGGTAAATTCTTGGCGGAAAAAGAGAAACAGTAAGGCTACGCTCCTGTGCAACTCACAACTAGCAGCTCATAACTCCGTTTCACCCCAACTCCGCATACAACCGCATATAATCCTTCGCCGAGCGCTCCCAAGAAAAGTCCACCGCCATGATGCGCTCCCGCAGGCTGGACAGCACGGCTGGGTTGTTGTACACCTTCGCTGCCCGGAAAATGGCTATTGCCGCATCGTCCACCGAGAAATTGTTGAAGCGGATGCCCCGCCCATTTTCGTCACCAATATCAATGATGGTATCCTTCAGGCCGCCCACGCTGCGCACGATGGGAATGCTGCCGTAGCGGCAAGCGTACATTTGGTTCAGGCCGCAGGGCTCCACCCGGGAGGGCATGATGAGGAAGTCGGAGCCAGCATAGAGTTGGTGTGCCAAGCCTTCGTTGTATTCCAGGGAAGCATCGTAGTAGCCCGGAAACTCGCCTTTCATATTGGCAAAAACCTGCATCAAGTCTTTTTCGCCGGTGCCCAAAATAACGAAGCCCACCCGCACCCCACTGCCCAGCACCCGCCGGATGGTGTCGGGGATGAGGTCGGCGCCCTTCTCCCGCACCAGCCGCCCGATGAAGGTGACGATGGGCAGGTCCGGGATGATGCGGAAGCGGTCGTGGAGCTTTTTCTTGTTCATTTCCTTGAACTCTTCTGCCTTGCCCCTTTCCAGTTTATAGGAAATGTATTTGTCGGTAGCAGGGTCCCAAAGTGCCGTATCAATGCCATTGATGATGCCCCAAGCTTTGGGCATTTCGCTGTTGATGAGCGGTTCGAGGCCCGCAGCATTGTATTTCAGCTCTTCCAAATAACCGGGCGAAACGGTCGTGAAGCGCCAGCAGCATTTGAGCGCCGAGGCCAAGGGGCAGATGGTGTTCCCCCAATCGAGCAACCAACGGGCGTCGGCATTGAAGAAGGGCAAAAGGTGCGCATTTTGCCAAGAAAAAGCACCGTTGTACTCACCGTTGTGGATGGTGAAAACCGTCGGGATATTCCGAATGGACTGAAACTCTGGGCAAAATTTCACCATAAACGGAATCAAACCTGTGTGGTGGTCGTGGCAGTGCAGGATTTGCGGTTTCCACTGCATATCCACCACCCATTTCAGTACCGCCTGTTGAAAGCAGAGATAACGCTCCACTTCATCGCCATACCAGCCGCCACCGGGGTCGCCGTACACGCCGGGCCGGTCGAATTTGCCGGGGATATTGGCCACATAAAGTGGAAACCCGAGGCTCTCGTTCTGCACCTCTTCAATGGAGAACCAAACCTGCTCATTGTGTACCCGAATATGCCCGCTGAACACCTCCCGGTAACGTTGGGAGTTAAGCCATTTGGTCGCAAATTTTGGCATGATGACGGCAGTGCTGACGCCCGCCTTGTTGAGGTAAATCGGCAGTGCACCGACCACGTCACCCAGCCCGCCGTACTTGGCCGCCGGGTAACATTCCATGCTGATGTGGAGGATTTTCATAATTCAGAAGTGTGAGAGGGTGAGAGCGTGAGAGCGTGAGCAGGTGAGAGCGTGAGAGGAGTGAGAGGGTGAGAGGAGTGAACGCATAAGGTTTGCTCACTTTCTCACGCTCTCGCTCCTCTCACCTTCTCACTCCTCTCACCCGCTCACTTCTCTCACCCTCTAAAAAAAAAGCCACTCCACTGCTCTCGGGAACTCCTCACCCCATTTGGATTCGTTGTGTTCGCCCTCCGGGTCAATGGAAATTTTAAACTCAATTTTGGTACCATCAAGCCCCTTGCGCTGCAAGGAAGCTTTCAGGCGCTGGACGTTGGGCACCATGTTGGAGCCCTCGTTGCCGCCTGCGTAAAGGTATATTTTTGTCTGAAACGGGTTGAAAAAATTGATGGCGTGGAAATAAATTTTTGGCGAAAGCCAAAGGGATGGCGAGAAAATCATCAATTTCCCAAAAGTTTCTGGAAAGATGAACCCGCTGAAAATGCTGATAAGGCCGCCCATGCTGCTCCCTCCCACCCCCGTATGTTGGCGGTCAGGCAGTGTGCGGAAATTTTCATCTACAAAAGGCTTCAGTTCCTCGGCCATGTAGCGGGCATACTCCTTGCCCAGGCTAGGCCCGAATTTCGTCACCTCTGGTGGCGAAAATTCCCGAATTCGGTCTTCCTCAGCATGGTCAATGGCCACGATGATGATGTCGCCAAGGCCTCTTTCTGCCATGAGCGCTAGGCGTTGGTCCACGTGCCAGTTGCCGAACGGGGAGCGGTGTTCGAGCAGATTTTGGCCATCTTGGAGGTAAAGAACAGGGTAACGCTTGTCCGTTTGGTGGTAGTTGTACGGCAGTAGCACAGCGATACGGCGCTTTCTGCCGACAGGTGGCGGACTTACTAAACCACTGATTATCTGTATTTTAGGTAAATAAGCTGGATTCATAAACAGCGTTTCAGCAAGTATCTGCTCGTGATTTTGATTTGTTTTGAAAAAAGGAAACGCAATATTAATCGAATAAACCGAAGGCAAAATGACTTTGGTCAAAGTGCGGTTTATACTTTTGCTCCGCAATTTGGTTTTGGAAGCTCAGGTATTGAGTTATTGGGTTATTGGGTTATTGGGGATGTTGAGTGACTGACAACCATCTACATCAATTTCTAAATAACCTAATATCATAATAACTCAATAACCCAATAACTACCCATTTCATAAAGTTTTCAAAAACCTTGCCTTGCGGATAGGGGTATCGAAACCCTGCCCACATCACCATAATTACAAACGTCTTTATTTGGACCATCAAGAAAAATATTCCGCACTCGCAGCCAAGTACCTCGCCGGGCAAGTCAGCCCCTCCGAGGAGCAGGATTTGTTTGCCTGGACGGACGCCGATGCCAGTCACCAAAGGCTTTTCGAGGAGTGGACGCAGGTTTGGGCACTGACGGAAGGCGCTGCCACCAGCCCTTTCGAGGCCGACCTCGGTGCGGCTTGGGCGAAGGTGGATGCAGCTATTTCCGAAGGAAAACCATTACAAGCAGAGCGTCCATCCACCAAAATCGTCCATTTGTCCAAAACGATGCGCCGGTGGAGCGTGGCCGCCACAATTTTGCTCGGCATTGCAGCCTTCGCTTGGTGGATGAACCATTCGAAGCCTGCCGAAGCCCAGCTAGTGGAGGTGCACACATTTGACCATGAAAAAAAGCAGGTCACACTGCCCGACAGCAGCCATGTCTGGCTCAACGAAAACTCGAAACTGGCTTACGACCCCAGTTTTGAAAAAAGGCATGTAAACTTGGAGGGCGAGGCATTTTTTGAGGTAGAACGGATAGTGGAGCGGCCATTTGAAATCAGCAGCGGAAACGCAACCACCACGGTGCTCGGCACCTCCTTCAACGTGCGGGCATACGCCGCCGAGGAGAAAATCGAAGTGACGGTGAAAACCGGAAAAGTGGCGTTGGCCAGTAACAAAACCAAGGGGTCGCCCGTCCTGCTGACGCCGGGTGAGACGGGTGTTTTTGACAAAAAAGAAGAAAAAGTAACGGTGGCCGTGCGGGAAGAAGAAAACGCAGATGCCTGGAAAACGCAGCAACTCCGTTACGACGATGATAAAATGGCACAAGTAATCGCCTCATTGGAGCGTTATTTCAATGTGAAAATTGAAGTTTCCAACCCGGCGCTGCTTGAATGCCCCTACACCTCAAGCTTTGAGCCCCAAGGAAACGGGCAACCCGAATTAGAAGTCATCCTGGCCGTCATCGGCAGCACCATCGGCTTCGAGTTTTCAAAGATAGATGGGCAGTATTTGCTGACAGGAAAGGGGTGTCTTTGAAAAAGTTGGCAGTTTCCCGACCAAGGTCGGGAAACTGCCAACTTTAAGTAAGCCGAACTGCCAACTCAAGAAATGCGGCCAAATTTAGCAATCTACATATTCTTTTTTTTTACGGCAAATCTACTGGCGCAAGGCAGCGCATTGTCAAAACGGGTGACGTTTGAGTATAACAACGTCCGCTTAAAAGAAGCCCTGGCCGACCTTACCGACCGCTACCAAATCCCTTTTTCTTACAGCACCGAGCAGGTAAATGTGCGGCAGCGCATCACCGCTAAAGTGGAGGACATGCCGCTGTCAGAGGCGCTCAACAAGCTGCTCGAAAACGTGAAAGTGGCTTACATGCAGGTCGGAAACCACATCGTTTTGCGAAGCGACCCAAGCAAAACCATCACTAAAAAAACGGGAAGCAAGCAGAGTGTGCCCAAAAAGCGGGTGCCTGAACCCAATACGGAACAGGAAGCGATTTTGGTAAAACAGCAAGAACTGCCAGCCGAAGAACCTGCCCCAAAAGCGCCAGTTAGAGACTCCGTCCTTTCACTGGAAGTGCCTGATGCTCAACCCGTTAGGCACAATGGCGGCCCACATCCTTTTGACGAAACCTTGCTCAATTTTGAAAAATGGCGCTATGATGCCGGGCCGCAGCGGCCACGCAACGAAAAACGCATTGCGCAGGTGTCCGTCCTACCGTTCATCGGCACCAACACCCGTGAGAGCGACGACGTGACGAACAATATCTCGATGAACCTCCTTTGGGGCGTGAACGGCGGCGTGGACGGCATGGAATTCGGCGGTGGCATCAATATGGTGCGCAACAACATGAACGGCTTTCAAGTCGCTGGCCTTGGCAACAAAGTGAACCTCGACATGACCGGCACCCAGTTTGGCGGCATCTTCAATTACGCTGGGGGCATCACGAGGGGATTTCAGGCGGCAGGTGTGGTCAACTACGCCAACAATGCCGAAGCCGCCCAAGCCGCTGGCATCGCTAACATGGTACGGGGCGATGTAACGGGCCTGCAAGCCTCCGGCCTCTTCAATATGGCAGGCGGTAACGCTCGGGGCCTGCAAGCTTCCGGGCTTTTCAACAAAACTGGCGGCGACTCCAAAGTGCAGGCTGCCGGGGGCTTCAACCGCAGCCGGGGCAGCTCCCGGGTGCAGGCGGCAGGCGTTTTCAATTTGAGCCGGGGCAATACAAAACTGCAGGTCGGTGGCCTTTTCAACAGTGCCCATGATGTGAAAATCGGGCAGTTCAGCGTCCTGTTCAACCGGGCGAGGGGCGATATGAAGGGCCTGCAAATCGGTTTGATAAACATTTCCGACACCGTGAGCGGGGTGCCAATTGCCCTCATAAACATCGTAAAACGAGGCTACAACAAATTTGAAATTTATGGAAGTGAAATTTTACACGGAAATTTTCAACTCAAACTAGGGGCAAATCGATTTTACAACATCTTTCATGTAGGAGCAAGAGTTCCACCGGGCGATGGCTCGTACATTTGGGGACTCGGCTACGGAATCGGAACCGTTACCACGCTCTCTGCAAAGAGCACTTTGAACTGGGAATTGATGGCCATGCACATCAGCGAAAACGAAACTTGGACGAACGACCTCAACAGTATCGGCGAGTTTCGTTGGCTTTGGAACCATCAATTAGGCAGGAGCATCGGCTTCTTCATCGGCCCCACGGCCAACGTGATGATCTCGCAGCTCAGAAACCCGGAGACCGGGGAAATTCGGTCGCCAGTAGTGCCCTACACCCTGCTTGACGAGGATTTGAACGGCAAAACAAACCTCAAGGCGTGGGTCGGTTTCAACGCCGGATTTAGGTTTTGAAAAATCGAAATTGTTAGATTGTTGAATTGTTTTATTGTTGGTACTAGCCACAAAAACAATTCAACAATACAGCAATCCAACAATTATTTTTAGATGAAAAACGCAATCGTAATCTGTTTTTTGCTGGCCGCAACGGCCGTTTTTGCACAAAAAGACCAGACCATGTTCAGTGATGTAAAGCGCATCGGCGGCTGGGGAGCGCCCATTTTTGAATACACCAACCTCAACAACGACGTGACCGTGGTGAGCGGCGGCGGCGGCGCACTCGTCCTCAACGACTTCTATCTCGGCGGCTACGGCATGGGCACGGCGTCCTACACTAATCAAGGCACACTCACCGACGAATCAGTCAAGTTCAAGCACGGTGGCTTCTGGATCGGTTACACGCCCATTCAGCACCGGGTGGTTCACCCCTATGCCTCCGTGAAACTCGGCTGGGGAAAAGCCAATTATGCCGAAATTGACAACCTCACGAAATCAGAACTTGTCCGTCAAAAGAGCAGCGTTTTCGTCACAACACCAGAAGCCGGCTTGGAGGTGAACGTGTTCTCGTTCTTTCGCATCGCCGCCACGGCCAGCTACCGTTGGGTGAACGGCTTCGACCCCGTCGGCGGCTTCAAGGATACTGACCTTTCCAGCTTCGGCGCTACGCTGACGCTGCGGTTCGGTGGGTTTGGTGATGATGACTGGAACAACAATTGAAGTTGGCAGTTCGACAGGGGGCAGTGTGCAGTCAACGCCTGCTAACTTGGGAATAGTCGCTTTTTAAAAGAAATCCTGTTTAATTTTTGGCAAAAAAAACAATTGTAGCCTACCGGCACTTAGCTATGCTTTGCACTCCAATGACCTCAATGACCAATGACCTCCAATGACTATTAAACAAACTGAAAATCAAAATCTTATAAAAATGAAAAAGACCATCTTCGTAGCCATCTTGGCTTGTTTCGCTTCGCAAATATTCGCACAACGCTGGAACGGCAACAACGGCGACCAAACCCTCTTCAACCGGGCACACCGGATTGGGTTCTTTGGCGCCCCCATTGTGGAGTACAGCAATTTCAAGGACAACATTACCACGGCCACAGGCGGCGGACTTGCCCTCATCGCTGGCGATTTCTTCATCGGCGGCTATGGCCTTGGCACGGTGGACTATGACCGCATCATCAACGACGATTTCGACCGGATGGAGTTGGGCCATGGCGGCCTCTGGTTGGGCTACGTCACGCCGCAACACGAGGTCGTTCACTTTTTCAGTAGCGTAAAAGCAGGCTGGGGTGCTGTCAATATTGATTTCAACACCGACCCAGATTACGAAGACACTTTCTTCGCCCTGACCCCAGAAGCGGGGTTGGAAGTCAACGTCTTCCGCTGGTTCCGCATCGGCGGCGCAGTCGGCTATCGCTTCATGAACGGCTTGGCCGACAATCCGAATTTCAACCCAAAAGATTTCCAGACGATGACGGCTTCACTGACCTTCCGCTTCGGCCTTTTTGGTCGCAGGCACGACCGCTGGGACGATTGAGTGCGGATTGCGGATTTGCGATTGCGGAAGGTGCCGACTGAACCATTTTTGCGAAGCAAAACCCTACTAAAAACTGGATATTTTTCTTGAAAAACAATGGTGAATCCATTTCACCCAAAACCCTTTTGCCAACACTCGAAGCCACTAAAACATTCTCAAAACAAGGTTGAACAAAGCGAATAACCGGTTGATTATCAACCCTTAACCGCTTTTGCCAACTCTCATCAAACTTAGTAATACACCCATTTTTGTTATGAAAAAAATCATTGAAACCTTGCTCCTGCTCGGTTTCCTGCTGAAGGGGCTTTGCCTTTTTGCACAGGAACCGACCCAGACCATCCGGGGAATCGTCACCGACAAAGAGACCAATGCTCCGCTCATCGGTGCCGAGGTCGTTATGCTGAATTCCGACCCGATGGTTGGCGATATCACCGACCCCGACGGCCGTTTCAAAATCGAAAAAATCCCAGTAGGACGACACATGCTGCAAGTGAACTACCTCGGTTACGAGCCGCTCACGCTACCCAACCTGCTCGTGACCTCCGGCAAGGAAATCGTGCTGAACCTCGAAATGGTGGAGAGCGCCGTACAGCTCCAAGTGGCCACGGTCATTGCGAAGCACGACAAAGCCGAAGCGCTCAACGAAATGGCGACGGTAAGTGCCCGCTCGTTCAGTGTGGAAGAGACGAGCCGATATGCTGGTAGTTTTTATGACCCAGCTCGGATGGCGACCAACTACGCTGGGGTGGCCGTCGGTTCTTCCGACGACTTGAGCAACGAAATCGTGGTGCGGGGCAATTCTCCGAGCGGCATCCTTTGGCGGCTGGAGGGCGTCGAAATCCCGAACCCGAACCATTTCGGCTCCATTGGCGGCAGCGGCGGCGGCATCAGCATGTTGAGCAGCAGCACGCTGTCCAACTCCGATTTTTACACAGGAGCGTTCCCTTCGGAATTCGGCAATGCGCTCTCTGGCGTCTTCGACCTGAACATGCGCAACGGCAACAATGAAAAGCGGGAATATGCGCTCATGTTCGGGGCGCTCGGCCTGGAAGGGGCGCTGGAAGGGCCGTTCAGGCAGGGCGGCAAAGGCTCTTATTTGGTCAATTATCGCTACGCAACGCTGGGGCTGCTCAGCCTTGCTGGCATCAACATTGCTGGGGATGTGACGCCAAAGTACTCGGACGTTTCGTTCAAATTCAACCTGCCGACGGAGAAGGCTGGCACCTTTGCGCTATTTGGTTTGGCGGGGCAAAACAGCGCCCAGTTTTACCCGAAAAAAGACAGCACGACCTGGTCGGGCGAGTTCGGCGAGTGGGGCTTCAAGGAGGCGGCCAGTACGGCGACGGTCGGCCTCTCGCACCGCCTGCTGCTTTCCAACAAGAGCTACCTGCGCACGGTGGCCGTGGCCAGCCGGGAGACCGACGGCGGTGATAATTACTGGCTCGACCCCGAGGACAATTACAAAAAGCACGATGACGGCGGCTATGATACCCGCAACTACACCTACCGCCTCAGCTCGACCTACAACCGGAAATTCGATGCCCGCAACACGCTGCGGGTGGGTGCGGTGTACAGTTTTACGAAGTTCAAATTCAGCTACACCGACGATGACAACTTGGACGACGACAAGGGCGACCAGCTTATCAAGTTTTTCGATAACCACGGCGAGGGCGCTTTTTTGCAGGCCTTCGGCCAATGGAAGCACCGCTTCGATGAGCGCTGGACACTGAACGCGGGCTTGCATTATTCCCTATTTTTACTCAATCAAAAAATGGCCATCGAGCCACGAGTGGCCATGGATTTCCGCCTGAACGACCGCCAATCGTTCAGCGCTGCCGTGGGCCTGCACAGCAAACGGGAGCATCTTGCTGCATACGTACTGGATGGCAAGCTCCTAGACGGCACGCCCCGCAGCGGCAATCCCAACCTCGACCTGACGAAGGCCATGCACGCCGTGCTCGGCTACGACCAGCGACTCGGTGTTGACATGCGCCTGAAAGCAGAAGTTTACTACCAGCACCTCTTCGATGTGCCCGTGGAGACGCTGCCCGGCAGTACCAATTCATTCCTCAATTACGCCGACATCTGGGACTTGATTTTTGCGGAGCAAACCGGAAACAAAGGCAAGGGCCGCAACTACGGCGTGGACCTGACGCTGGAGAAGTTTTTTACGAAAAACTACTACTTCATGGTGACTGGCTCTATGTATCGCTCGCTGTACACCCCCGTGAACGGCATCGAATACCCGACCCGCTACGATGGGCGCTACACGCTGCACGCCCTTGCTGGCAAGGAGTTCAAGGTGGGTAAAAACAAGAAGAACATCTTCGGCTTCAACGGCAAGGCGCTGCTGGCGGGGGGAAGCCGCTACACGCCGATTGACCTTGCTGCCTCCATCGAAAAAGGTGAGCAGGTGCTGCTGGAAGACCAGCCTTTCGGTACCAAGGCGGGCGACTACTGGCGATTCGATGTGGGCCTGAGCTATAAAATCAACAAGCAGCGGCTGACCCACACCATCCTGCTGGACATCCAGAACGTGACGGGGAGACTGAACACTTACAGCCAGTACTACGACAACGATACCCAGAAAATTGAGACTTATACCCAGACGGGATTCTTCCCGGTGTTCAATTACCGGGTGGAGTTTTGATGGGATAAAACGGAGATGCCCGCGAGGAGGATTGGAACACGGATTGGGCGGATACAACGGACGAAAACGGTTTTTATCAGTGCAAATCCGTCTCATCCGTCTAATCCGTGTGCCATCCACCTCGCGGGCCGTGCAAATCACAAGAAAAATCTAAATCCATGAAAAAATCATTTTTTTATCTGATGCTGCTCTCAATCATCATTTTCACTATCCCTGCCTGTGTCCCCGACGACGATGGCTGGTGGGGCAACTGCACCAAAGGCGAAGGCCCAGAAGTGGAGCGGGTACTCAACATGCCGCATTTCACGGGCGTGAAACTTAGTTGCGAAGCAAAAGTCTTCATCACCCAAGGCGACACTTTCGAGGTGGTGGCCAAGGGCGAGGACAACGTCATTGACGAACTGGAACTGGATGTGCAGGATGATACCTGGAGCATCGAATTTGACCACTGCGTGAAAAGCTATGACCTCGAAATCTACATCACCATGCCCGACATCGAGTACCTTGGCGTGTCGGGTTCGGGCGAAATCCGGGGCGATAATTTCTTCACGGTGCAGGACATCGTGCTGCGGGTGAGCGGCAGCGGCGGGCTTTGCCTAGGGCTGTATGCCGAGGATGTGGACGGCAAAATCAGTGGGAGCGGACAGGTGGAACTGGAGGGAGAGGCCGAAAACCTCGACTTTGACATCAGCGGCAGCGGCGACCTGAAGGCGTTCAATTTGCCGGTGGAAAAAGCAGACATCCGCATCAGTGGCAGCGGTGATGCGTCTGTGAAGGTGCTGGAAGTATTGGACGTGCGCGTTAGCGGCAGCGGCGATGTGTTTTACAAGGGCTACCCCACCATCAATTCTAATATTTCGGGGTCGGGGGATGTGGTGGATGCCAATTGAAAGAAATTCATTTAGCTTAAAAACTGTTCCAAAGCCACTCCTGATATACTTGGGAGTGGCTTTTGTTTTTATAAATATTTTTCAATTGCGAAATTTTTCTATCTTTGAGCTTCACGAATTTAAGAAAACCCACCCAACGTCATTTCCTCAAGTCAAGAACTACCCAGTTCCCTTTCACCGAGTTCAAAAAATTATTCAATGCATTTCTACCTTATTTTTGGTAGTCTTTCGCAACGTATTAAAAATGGTTTGCAACCAATTGACTACCTTTGGCGTAGAAATGTTGCTCCATCAATGAATGAAATCCAAAATACGTAACTAACAGATTTTTAAAAGAATAGTCTCACTATGGCACATGTTTTAATCGTTGACGACGAAGTACCCATCCGGCGTACACTGAAAGAAATCCTTGAATTTGAAAAATTCCAGGTGGACGAAGCCTGTGATGGGCTGGAGTGCCTCGTACAGTTGAAAAAGACTCAGTACGACGTAATCCTGATGGACATCAAAATGCCGAAAATGGACGGCATGGAGGCACTCGAACGCATCCAAACCTTGGCACCGGACACGCCGGTTGTCATGATTTCCGGCCACGCCAACATTGACACGGCGGTGGAAGCGGTAAAAAAAGGTGCTTTCGATTTCATCTCCAAACCACCTGACCTCAACCGCCTGCTCATCACCGTCCGCAATGCCCTCGACAAATCCAGCCTCATTACCGAGACCAAGGTGTTGAAGCAGAAGGTCTCCCATTACAAGACCCAAGAAATGATTGGCGAGTCGGCCAGCATGAAGAAAATCCAGGACACGATTGACAAAATCGCTCCCACGGAAGCAAGGGTGCTTATCACCGGCTCAAACGGTACGGGAAAGGAGCTGGTGGCCCGGTGGATACATGAAAAAAGTAACCGCTCAAAGGGCCCCATCGTAGAAGTCAATTGCGCAGCAATACCGTCAGAACTTATCGAAAGTGAGCTTTTCGGCCACGAAAAAGGCTCATTTACCTCAGCCCACAAACAGCGCCTTGGCAAATTTGAACAAGCCAATGGCGGCACCATTTTCCTTGACGAGATTGGCGACATGAGCCTCGATGCCCAAGCGAAAGTGCTTCGTGCCTTGCAGGAAAGCAAGATTGCCAGGGTCGGTGGCGACAAGGAAATCAAAGTGGACGTGCGGGTACTCGCCGCCACAAACAAAGACCTTCGGGAGGAAATCGAAGCCCGGCGGTTTCGGGAGGATTTGTACCACCGCCTCGCCGTCATCATCATCGAAGTGCCGCCGCTCAACGACCGCCGGGGCGACATCCCACAGCTGGTCGAGCATTTCATCGAGCAGATTTGCAATGAGTACGGAATTGCTTCGAAGAAAGTGACAAAAGATGCCGTGGTTGCCCTCCAGAACGTCAACTGGACAGGGAATATCCGTGAGCTTCGCAACGTGGTCGAGCGCCTCATCATTCTCAGCGGCGTCGAAATCACTGCCGAGGACGTGATGAACTACGTTGGGCCGTTCAAGCGGCCAGCCTGACAAAGTTGGCGGCTCGACCGTTTGCAGTCAGAATTCTGCTTCAGCGATGAAAAAGCCTGCCGGGAGCAATTTCCGGCAGGCTTTTTTCATTAAAAAAATTCTGTTCTAAACGCAACACCGCAACAATGGCAAGTGGCGATTGACTTTGTACATTTGCGTAACCCAATGGGATTTTGCTTGAATCAAATTATTTTATTCTGAAGAAATGAGCGAGAATCAATCAGCAATAACAGCAGTACCGCACCACAAAATGAAACAGTGGGCGGAGCTAAAGGGCGAAAACTCTTGGACGATGTTCAAGGTCATGTCTGAGTTCGTAGATGGCTTCGAACGGTTGAACAAAATCGGCCCCTGCATCTCCATTTTCGGTTCGGCACGCACCAAACCCGACAACCCGTTCTACATGGCTGCCGTCGAAATTGCGAAGCAACTGACCGAGGCTGGATGGGGCGTCATCACGGGCGGCGGGCCCGGCATCATGGAGGCCGGCAACAAGGGCGCTTCCCTCTCCGGCGGCGTCAGCGTGGGGCTGAACATCCACCTGCCTTTCGAGCAAAACCACAACCCTTATATTGATAACGACAAGAATCTTGACCACCGCTACTTTTTTGTGCGCAAGGTGATGTTCGTGAAATACGCCCAAGGCTTCGTCGTCATGCCCGGCGGCTTCGGCACTTTGGACGAGATTTTCGAGGTAATGACGCTCGTACAGACCAAGCGCATTGAGCCAATACCCATTATTTTGTTTGGAAAAAGCTACTGGGCAGGGCTGGTAGAATGGATTAAATCCTCCATGCTGGAACGGGAGCACAATATCAACGCCGGCGACCTGAACCTGTTTTCGGTGGTGGACGAGCCGGAGGAAGTCATCAAAATCATCACTGATTTTTATGCCGGCGGCGAAAACGTGAGGCCGAATATTGACCTGTAATCAACGGAAAATAGCGGGTGTCGCAGTGCAGAGACCCGCTATTTTTCCTGTACCATTCCACTTTCCTTATTGGCAGTGGCTACGGCCAAAATACAACTGCCTTCCGACTCGATGATGTTAAGCTCGAAGTGCGCTCGCAGCGTATCAAGCATAAATGACTCGCAAGCCACGACGGTATCCCCTATGGCTACCTCCTTCGGATGCTCGCTTATCCTTATTTTATAGTCTTCCTTACGGTTGAGAAGCCCAGCGTAGAAATTGACCTGACCCGTGAACACGGGCGATAGTATCGTGAACTGCTTGACGTCCGGGTGTTTTTTTTTGCATTTGCGGAGCAAATAACCATAAGACATAGTTCCATCGTGTATCAGAGGTTTGTACACCCGCAGGATGATCGCTTGGTAGGGTAAGAGGAATAGCAATATTGCGACAAAAATACCAGCCAAAGCTGCTACTGGCCGATGGGTAGGCTCCCGCCAAAGCTGCCCGAGGGCCAAGCACAGCTGGTACAATCCAACACCCGCCAATAGTGCCATCGGCGAGTAAGCCACCATGTCGTAATGGTCGGTTTTTGTTTGTGAAAAAGCGACTGCCAGCAGTAACGCCAAAGCGCAGAGAAACATGAGCAAGGAAAAATCACGCAGGCTGGTGCGCTGTTTTGAAAACAACAAAAAAAAGGAAATTGGAAGCAAAAATAGCCAGGGCATGAAATAGCCATTTTCCCAAAAACGAACGAAATAAAAATTGAATGGGTGGTCGTGGCCAGCGAGAACCGTGGCATAACGGTCTGCCATTTCATGGTGAAAAACCTGGTTCACGAAGCCCGGCAACTGCCGCTCGATATATGCCAACCAACCGGCCGTTACTCCTATGACTGTAAGCATGGCCAGCCATGTGGAGCCACGTTTCAGCAGGTTCAAAAGCTGTTTTTTATAAATGGCATAAATCAAAAATGCGGGGAAAAACAATAGCCCAAAGGCATATTTCGTCATTACGGCGGCGATGGTGGAAATGGTGAAAACAGCGAGCCACCCGTGGCGTTTTCGCAGCTCCGTGGTGTCCAAATAATTGTAGAAGGCCATTGCGCTAGCCATCATATAAAATGCCAGCGCAGCGTCCTGGTCCCCGGTGCGGCTGCCATGTTCCCGCACAAAACCCAAGGACGTGACAAGTACGAACCCGGCGCAGTAGCCGAGGTTTACGCTGCCCAGTTTTTTCCTCGAAAACCAAGGAAAAAGCATCACCAAGCCTAATGTGCAAAGGGCAATAGGCAGCCGAAGTGCCAATTCATTGATACCAAAAACCTTGAAAGAAAGCACTTGAAGCCAAGTCGTGAAAGGCGGTTTGGTGCTGCGGTGGAACATACCGCCATCCACCCATAAGCTGTAGTCACGGATGTAGCGACCCTCCTCCGACATATAGGCGGCCCGCATGGCGAAGAGCGATTCGTCCCAATTATTTATCGGCTGCCAATCGAGGTGAAGGAACAGCGGAAAGTAAATCGCCACACAGAATAGGCCGAATATCAGATATTTGTGCCAAAGCTTGTTCATCATGCGGCGCAAATGTATCGCTTGTTCTGACAAATCAACGTGACGCAGCCTAACAAAAGCAGTCAAATCAAAACATCACAAAATTTTAAATTATGAAAACTCTTCCCCTATTTCTTTCCTTTTGCTTCGCAATTTTCGTTTCAAATGCCTTCAGCCAAGTGGTTGACATGGAGCCGATAAGCCCGAAGAAATCCTCCGCAACCATCGCCACCAGCAAGGTGTACGAAAGCGAGGAAAGCATGGTGAACGGTCCACAAAATGCCCTCATCGTCACCCTCGAAGTCACCAGTGAAAAGCTCGTGGAAAAGACCTGGAAAAACTTCATGAAAGACTACGGTGGCAAGACCAAAGGCGCCAAAGGTGGCAAGGAAGACGTGACTACCGGGGCCGCCATCGTCGGCATCGGCGGCGTGAACTCGCTGAACATCTACTCCCGCACCGCCGTCAACATGGACGGCTATGTGGAGCTGCTCACTTGGTTCGACCTCGGCGATGAATACCTCGACGGCAGCCGCAAGCAGCAGTACCAGGAAGCCGAGGAAATGCTCCTGAAATTTGCGCACGAGGTGAAAATGGAAGGCACCAAGCAAGAACTTGAAGACGCAGAGAAAAAACTGAAAACCTTCGAAAATGACATGGACAAGCTAAAGCGCCAGAACAACGGCTATCACAAAGACATCGCAGATGCGGAGAAAAAAATCGAAACAGCAAAAGAGAATATCGTGAAAAACGAGGAGCAGCAGGCCGACTCCACCCAGAAAATTGACCTTCAAACCCAGCTTTTGGAGGAGATAAAAAGGCGGCTATCCGAATTGAAAAAGCAATAAGTCAAAGATGCGGCATTCGATATTTTATCGAATTTTTTCGCAAAATTACCGTTGAAAAAAGGCGCAAAAGGAGGCTTGGCCACACTTTGCGCCTTTTTTGTAAAAATGTTTTTGCCCCTTCGTGAAAAAATCTCAGCCAGATAAAATTTCTGCCCTATTTTGCCCCGACGGGCAAGCCTCCATTAAAATGGTTGGTGAGGTTCTTGGTTTCAAGTTTCAGAGAGAAGTCTGCTAACATCATTTTGAATTGAGCGTAGACTTCCTTGAAACCTTAGGCTTGAAACCTTCATGACCATTGTATTAGGCAGCTCCAATTTTCTAACCTATCAGCGACAAAATATGACATTCCTCTGCGTCTCCTGCGAATTTAAGGGCACCGAATTCCTCCGCTACTGCAAGGCCGAAGGCAACCGGGTTTTCCTAGTCACCGCCAAAGATACCGAACACGACCCTTGGCCCCGTGACGTCATTGACGATATTTTCTTCATGGAAGAAGTGGAGCACGGCACCTGGAACATGGAACATTTCATCGCCGGGCTGGCTCATTTCATGCGCTCCAACAAGGTGGACCGCATCGTTGCCCTCGACGATTTCGATGTGGAGGAAGCTGCAGAACTCCGAGAGCATTTCCGCATACCCGGCATGGGCCAAACCACCGCCCGCCACTTCCGGGACAAGCTGGCCATGCGCATGAAAGCTGCCGAAGCGGGTATCAAAGTCCCAGCATTCACGGCTATTTTTAACGATGAAGAGGTTCGTCAATTCACCGAGCGGGTGCAGCCGCCGTACATGGTGAAACCCCGATTTGAGGCAGCAGCGAAGGGTATCCGCAAGGTCAATTCCGCCGACGAACTTTGGCGGGTTTTGCATGAATTAGGGGAAGACAGGCACTTCCACCTCGCCGAGCAGTACCGCCCCGGCGATATTTTCCACGTGGACACGCTGACTGTGGACGGCAAGGCGGTCTTCACCAGCGTGGCGCAATACCTCAGCACACCCTGGGACGTGGCGCATGGCGGCGGCATCTTCCGCTCCGTCATCTGCGAGCATGGTGGCGCCGATGAAAAGACCCTGCTGAAACACAACGCTGAAGTGATGAAAGCCTTCGGGATGCGGTACAGCGCCTCGCACACCGAGTTCATTAAATCCAATGAAGACGGCCAGTTTTACTTCCTTGAAACGGCCTCCCGGGTCGGTGGGGCACATATCGCCGAGATGGTGGATGCTGCCACGGGCGTTAACCTTTGGGGCGAATGGGCCAGGCTCGAATCTGCCACGGCCAATGGCACGGACTACAAATTGCCAAAAACCAAAAAGCTGTACGGCGGCATCATCAACTCCCTCAGTCGCCACCGCCACCCAGATACCTCCGCCTTCAACGACCCGGAAATCGTTTGGCGGCTGGACAAAGTGCACCATATCGGCTTCATCGTCGTCTCCGACAAACGGGAGCGGGTGCTGGCACTGCTGGAGGATTATGCGAGGCGGATTGGGGCGGATTTTCATGCGGAGATGCCGGGGTGAGGGGGAGCATGCGGAATGATAATGAACTGATAATTAGGGAGTTGTCATTCTGTGGATTGCGCAAATACAATTGTTGGCAACAATAGTAAGAAAACAGAAATTTAATAAGGACAGAAGAGTATGGGATTTTTAACAAATAGAATAAAAATTAACAGGAATGAGCTTTCAGGTTCATTTGGAGATATAGGAACTGACCTACCATTAATTATAGCGATGCTTGCTGTGACGGACTTACAATCCTCAAGTGTATTAATAATTTTTGGAGTAATGCAAATAATGACTGCATTTTTATATGGCATTCCGATGCCTGTGCAGCCACTGAAAGCTGTTGCTACAATTGTAATAGTTCAAAAAATATCAAGTGGAGTAATTTTTGGAGGTGGATTAGCTATAGGTGTAATAATGTTAATCTTAACATTGACAGGATTATTAACATATTTAGGAAAAGTTATTCCCAAAACTGTGATTCGAGGAATCCAATTTGGATTAGGGTTAAAGTTAGCATTACTTGCTCTTAAAGATTATATTCCTTATAATGGTTTCTTTGGCTATACACTTTCAATCATTGCTTTTGGCATTGGCATTGCTTTAATTGGAAACAAAAAATATCCTCCTGCAATATTCATTATATTATTGGGAATTGCATATACTCTATTATTTAACAATGGAGTTTTTGATACAATTAAATTTGTGCCTATAAATTTCTCAATGCCAGAAATTACTTTTGATAATATAATAACAGGATTTCTATTATTAGCATTGCCACAAATACCGCTTTCCTTAGGTAATTCAATTTTTGCAACAAACCAACTTGTTAATGACTATTTTCCAGAGAAGAAAATTTCAGTTAAAAAAATAGGTTTAACTTATTCTATTATGAATATTGTGGCACCATTTTTTGGTGGAATTCCGACATGCCATGGTTCTGGTGGAATTGCGGGGCACTATACTTTTGGAGGGCGAACAGGTGGTTCAACACTAATTTATGGTGTTTTTTATTTATTATTAGGATTGTTTTTTAGCCTGCAACCAACTAATGTTTTTGAGATTTTTCCTCAACCAATTTTAGGTGTGATTTTATTGTTTGAAGGAATTGCGCTAATACTATTAATTAAAGATATAATCATTGACCGAAAACACTTTTTTATTGCAGTAATCGTTGGCATTCTCGCAAATGGAGTAAAATATGGATTTTTAGTTGGGATGATTGTTGGAATTTTATTGTATTACATTCCTCACAACCTGGTTTTAAAGAATTTTGGGAAAGAATAAACTACTGTTGCCAACAAGCGGTATAAAACATTGGGGTTCAAGTGGTTTTGCAATCATTCTGTCCCGCATCAAGTTTGGTGTAACTGGACAGGAAAGTAGCCCGCAATCCCCAACGATTTCATACCGCCATCCG